>CAZDVL010000334.1:0-2976 GCA_964508745.1 uncultured Anaerolineaceae bacterium
TAAACAATGGTGTAATGGGCTGAAAAACCAGTGGGTGCGCGCTCATGAAAGCCAGGGTCAACCGCCTGAACGTTGAACTCCGCCAGGGCGACATTTTCACCGTGCCCGCCGCCGCTGTCGTCCTCGAAACGGACACCAACCTGTCGCTGGAACCGGATGCCCTGCGCAGGGCTGGCCCTGACGTGCAGCAGGCCTGCCGCGAGATCGGCTGGTGCGATGTCGGCTCGGCGGTGATGACGCTGGGCGGCCGGCTCCCCTTCGAAAAGATCATTCACGCGGTCGGCCCGCGCTGGGGCGAGGGCGGCGAGCGCCCTCGGCTCGCCCGCGTGACCGCCGAGTGCCTGCGGCTGGCCGAAACCAACCGCCTTAAGTCCGCCGTCTTTCCCGCCCTCTCAACCGGCGCGCGCGGCTACCCGGTGGAAAACTGCGCCCGCACCATGCTGACGCAGATCATCGACTACAGCTTCGAGGACCTCAAACACCTCAGAACGGTTATCGTCTGCGTGGACAGCGGCCTTGCGTTCAGCGCCTTCTGCGACGAGCTGGCACGCCAGCTTGCCGACCTCAGCCAGAACAGCGGCGGCCCGGCGCAAGTTCAGGCATGAAAAGTCAGCCCGTTGTGGTAAACTCGCCCCCGGTTACACTTCGTGTTTTCACGGGAGGGTGCAGGCGTGCGCATCTTGATTACAGGCGGTGCAGGGTTCCTGGGTTCACACCTGTGCGATCGATTCCTCAAGGAAAAGCACCGCGTCATCGCGATGGACAATCTCATCACCGGGAACGTCAGGAACATCGCCCACCTCGCCGGCAACCCTGACTTTACGTTTATCCGCCACGATGTCACCAACTACATCTATCTTGACGGCGACATTGACGCCATCCTCCACTTTGCCTCGCCGGCCAGCCCGATTGACTACCTGATGTACCCTATCCAGACGCTCAAGGTTGGCGCGCTCGGCACACACAACACCCTGGGGCTGGCGCTGGCCCGGAAGGCGCGCTACCTGCTGGCCTCGACCTCCGAGATCTACGGCGACCCTTTAGAACACCCGCAGCGCGAGGAGTACGTCGGCAACGTGGACGCCATCGGGCCGCGCGGCGTTTACGACGAGGCCAAACGCTTTGCCGAGGCGCTCACGATGGCCTACCACCGCGCACACGGCGTTGACACGCGCATCGTGCGCATCTTCAACACCTACGGCCCCCGGATGCGGCTTGAGGATGGGCGCGTCGTGCCCAATTTTGTCGCCCAGGCGCTGCGCGGCGAGCCGCTCACCGTTTATGGCGACGGCGCGCAGACGCGCAGCTTTCAGTACGTGGACGATCTGGTCGAGGGCGTTTACCGCCTGCTGCTGTCCGACTTTCACGAGCCGGTCAACATCGGCAACACGCACGAGGTCTCTATTCTGGAGTTCGCCCAGACCGTTAACGAGCTGACCGGCAGTTCCGGCGGCATCGCCTACAAGGCCGACCACCGCATCAAGGGCGACCCGCAGACGCGCCGGCCCGACATCGCGCGCGCCCGCGCTGTCCTGGGCTGGGAGCCGCGCGTCAGCCTCCGCGACGGGCTGGCGCGCACGATTGACCACTTCCGGCAGGTGGTGTGACCCGCTTGCTGTCCCTGACTCCGCCGCGCGCCCTGCCCCGCCTCACGCGGGCGCATCTCGCCTGGGCCGCGCTGGCCGCGGCGCTGGGCGTGGCGGCGGCGCTGCTGCCCACCGGCCAGTTCTTTATCGCGCTGGTGCTGGCCGCGCTGGTTGTCGCGGCGCTGATTGCGCCGGTGGCGGGCGCGGCTGCGCTGCTGATTCTGGCGCCGCTGCGCACGCTGATCGCCACCGAGGCGGCGCTCGCGCTGCCGCTGGACATCGGGCAGCTTGCGCTGCTCATCACGCTGGCGGCCTGGCTCGTGCGCGACCTTGCCGCGCGCCGGCGGCTGCCGCGTGTGGTCTGGTCGCCCTTCCTGATCCCGGTGCTGCTGTTCATCGGCGTCGTCAGCCTGACAGCGTTCTCCGCCCAGTCAATGCGCCTGTGGTTCAATGAGTGGCTCAAGTGGGTGCAGGTGCTGCTGCTGCTGCTGTTCGTGCGCTCCAACGCCGGGCGCGGCGGCTGGCGCTGGCTGCTGGCCGCGTTGGTTGTCAGCGCGGCTGCCAACGCCGTGGTTGGCATCTACCAGTTTTTCGGCGGCAGCGGCGCGCTGCACCTGCTCATCGCTGACCGTTTCTTCCGTGCCTTCGGCACCTTCGGTCAGCCCAACCCCTTCGGCGGCTTTATGGGCCTGCTGGCCCCGCTGGCGGCCGCCGCCGCGCTCGGCTCGCTCCACAGCTTCCGCCTCACACGCGCCCGCCGCGACCTGTGGCTGTCCGGCTTTTACGCCGCCGCGGCCGGGCTGCTGCTGGCCGGCCTGCTCGTGTCCTGGAGCCGGGGCGCCTGGCTGGGCTTCGGCGCTGCCGCCGCCGTCGTCGCGCTGCTGATTCCGCGCCGGCCCTGGCGGGGCGGGCTGCTGCTGCTGGCGGCGGGCGGCCTGCTGCTGGGCCTGTGGACGGGCGGCCTGCTGCCCGCCACAATTACAGCCCGCGTCGCCAGCGCCACCAGTGAGCTGTTCTCGTTCAGCGATGTGCGCGGCGTGGACATCACAACCGACAACTACGCGGTTGTTGAGCGCCTGTCACACTGGCAGGCCGCCCTCAACATGGCGCGCAGCCACCCCTGGCTGGGCGTCGGCATGGGCGGCTATGAGCACGCCTACCCGGCCTACCGCCTCATCAACTGGCGCGAGCCGCTGGGCCACGCGCATAACTACTACCTGAACATGCTGGCGGAAGGCGGCATCGTCGGGCTGATAGGCTACAGCAAGCTGTGGCTGCTTATAGTGATCCTGACGTGGCGCGCCGCGCGCCACCCTGACGCGCCTACACGCCTGATCGCGGTCGGGCTGCTGGGCAGTTGGACCTATCTGCTGGTGCACAGCCTGTTCGA
>CAZDVL010000335.1:0-2922 GCA_964508745.1 uncultured Anaerolineaceae bacterium
GAGATCCAGACGCGCGACCGGCTGGTCGTTCACGAGGATGTCTCCGCCGCGGTGGACGGCATCCTGCGCGGGCGGCCGATGCCCGTTGAGCTGCGCTCGCGCACCGAGCAGGGCGAGATCGTGGTCGAGATTCAGCAGCCCGAAACCAGCCTGATCGCCGAGCGCCAGCGCGCCGACAACGGGCGCAACGTGCGCACCGTGCGCGCCCCGCGCGGCCCCGCCGCCGTCGAAAGCGCCAGCAGCGGCGGCCTGAGCCTGATGCCGCCCGCCGGCTCGCTGCAGGGGCTGACCGTCTACGCCTACGGCGTGGCGCGCAACCGTTTGCAGCAGTCCGGGCGGCGGCTGCGCGTGCCGCTGCAAATCACCGACGACTTTTCGCAGGCCAACGCCATCGTCACGCTGAAGAACTACTACCGCCGCCGGCCCAAGCTGATCGTGGACGCCGAACGGCGCGGGATGCCCATCTACGTGCTGCGCGCCAACACCGCCACACAGATGGAGAACTTCCTGATCGACATCTTCGAGCTGGAGGTGCAGGCCGCGCCGTCGGCGGCGCTCTTTGACGACGCCCTGCGCGAGGCCGAGAACGCCATCAGCCGCGTGCTGGCCGGCGACGACGCCATTGACCTGGCGCCGCAGCCCTCTGAGGTGCGCCGCCGCCAGCACGAGCTGGCGAGCCGCGCGCGCCTGGTCTCAGAGAGCTTTGGCCGCGAGCCGCTGCGCCACGTGCGCATCTCGCGCGCGGGCTGACGGCGCGTATGTTCATCACGTTTGAGGGGCTGGACGGCAGCGGCAAAACCACGCAGATTCAGCGCGCCGCTGACTGCCTGCGCGCGGCGGGCCACGATGTGCTGCTCACGCGCGAGCCGGGCGGGACCGCCATCGGCGACCAGATCCGCGCGGTGCTGCACGACCTGGCCAACACCGAGATGGACGCGCGCGCCGAGCTGCTGCTCTACAACGCTTCGCGGGCGCAGCTTGTCGCCCAGGTGCTGCGCCCGCACCTCAAAGCCGGCGGCCTGGTGCTGTGCGACCGCTTCTACGACTCGACGCTGGCCTACCAGGGCTACGGGCACGGCCTGGACCTGGACGCGCTGCGCGCTATCGTTAGTTTTGCCACCGGCGGCCTGCGCCCGGACCTGACGGTGCTGCTGGACATCACGCCGGACGAGGGGCTGCGCCGCCGCCGCCAGGCGTCGCTGTTTGGCGAGGAATGGAACCGGCTGGACGACATGGAGCTGGATTTTCACCGGCGCGTTTACGCTGGCTATCAGGCGCTGGCGCAGGCCGAGCCGGCGCGCTGGGCGCGCGTGGACGCGGGCGGCGGCCCGGACACGGTTGCGGCGGCGGTGTGCGCGCTGCTGCGCGCGCGCGTGCCCGCGCCGGCCTAAGAAGCGTCGGCCTGGCCGCCGCTGGCGTGCACCTGCCGGTGCAGCTCGTCCACCTCGCCGGCGTCGCCCTTCTCCAGCACCGACAGCATCTCGCCGGACGACAGGCCCGCGTAATCGCGGCCGGGCCGGGCGACGCGCACGCTGGTGATGATGCGCGTCAGGTCGGCGGCCCCGCAGTGCGGGCAGGTGGGCACGGCCTCGTCGTAGGCTTTGTAGGTCCGGTAGAACAGCGTCAGCGCCTGGCCGCAGGCGTTGCAGCGGAAATCGTAGCTGGGCATGATCGCGCGTCCTGTTTTGTGCTAAGCTGGCCGGGCTTCCAGGCAGCCTCGCGCTGGCGGCCGGCAGCTTAATTATAGCAAGAGGGCAGCAGAACTATGAGCCAACCCCAACCGCCCAACCGCCGCCACCCGCTGGAGGCCGGGCCACAGCGCCCCGCGCCGCCGCCCGCCGGCCCGGACACGCCGCCGCGCCAGCGCGTGCTGCTGGCCGGCGCTGCCGCGCGCCCGCTGGTCGTGCTGGCGCTGATCGCCATCAACGTGGCGGTGTTCGCGGTTGGCTTTCTGCTGCCGAACGTCGGCGACTGGCTGTTCCTCAACGGGGCCAGCCGCGCGCATGAAGTGCTGGTGCAGGGCCAGTATTACCGCCTGTTCACCGCCATGTTCCTGCACGCCGGGCCGATCCACATCTTCTTCAACATGTACGCGCTCTACCTGTTCGGCAGCATCCTTGAGCCGCTGTTCGGCCACCGGCGCTTCGCCATCATCTATCTGCTGGGCGGGCTGACCGGCTCGGCGCTGAGCGTCATCCTGGGCGACCCGCACCCGCCGCTGGCGCAGGCGGTGTTCGCCGGCGCGTCGGTCGGCGCGTCAGGGGCGGTGTTCGCCATTTTTGGCGCGGAAATGGTGTTCATTTACCGCCACCGCGACCTGCTGGGCGCGCAGGGGCGGATGCAGCTGCGCAACCTGCTGCTGATGCTGGGGATGAACCTGCTGATCGGCGTCGCCAGCGCCGCGCCGGGGGCCGCCGTCCGCATTGACAACTGGGCGCACCTGGGCGGGCTGGCCGGCGGCCTGGCGCTGACCTGGCTGATCGGCCCGCGCTTTGTCGTCCAGGCCGACACGCTGCGCCCCGGCCTGCTGGTCGCGCGCGACACCACGCTGGCCAGCCCGCGCGAGTCACTGGCCCTGGTCTACGCCCTGGGGCTGGTCGGCGTGCTGCTGGTGGCCGCCTTTCTCGCCCGCTGAGGCGCGGCGCAGTTGTTCCAGCTCGTGGCGCAGCAGGGCGATCTGCTGGGCGGTGTCCTTGTTTTCCTGGTCCAGCCGCGTGATTACGGTCGAGAAGTGCAGCAGAATCAGCAGCACGAACAGCATCGCCACCAGGAACAGCGCGCTGGGCGGGTAGAAGATGCCGATGGCGTTGGCCAGCACGTCCAGCAGCGGGCGCGAGATGCTCAGCACGATCAGCACGACGGCGGTCGCCAGCCACAGCAGCGAGTATTCCTCGCGCAGGCGGCGCTGGCGCACCAGCTCCA
>CAZDVL010000336.1:0-2913 GCA_964508745.1 uncultured Anaerolineaceae bacterium
AGGGGGCGCGCCCCTTACCCAAAATAAAGACCGCGTTCGTGCGTGCCAGCGAGAACGCGGTCCTTCAGCCAGGGGGGTGCAGTGAAGCGACCGACCACGTGCGCTGGTGTGCCCCCTGACGGCACAACCTGATGAAGTGGACGCTGGCGCAGAGTATGCCACGCCCGCGCCCGCGCCGCAACCGCCGCATCCCGCGCATACCGTAACGCCCGTTACGGTAACGGCGCGCGAAAGGCGAAAATTGCGTTTTGCGGCGTTTCTGGCGCGGCGTTGACTCGCCGCACCGCGCGCGGGGGCAAAGCGCGCATTTGCCCCTCTGCGCGCCAGCCTGCGCCGCCTGGTGGCGCGTTTGCGCGTTCCGTTGTATACTGTGGCAGGTGGGGCGGCGGCGTGTGCAACCGCCCCCGCGCGTCTTTGACAAACAAAAAGCCTGACCCCGAACAGGACAGGCTTTCGTATCAGAGGCGTTCATTGTATCTCTAGCACTTGATCGGTACACCCAGCGCGACAGCCTGGTGGATCGGCCGGCAGCACAGACCCGACTGCATCTGTGTTTTCGGCCAACCAGGACTGCGCGCAGCTAGCAGGCGTTCTTACTTACTGTCGCGATCAACGCTAAAGACAGTAACAAAGCACCCCATCAATCCCACTTGCTAGTGTACCGGTAAAATGCAGAAATGGCAATGGGCGCCGCCTATAACAGGCGGTTTTTATGTGCGATTCACATGAATCCACTGCCGAAATCTGCTGTGAATCGGCGCTGGCGTACCTGGAAATGGGCTGGTCGGTCATCCCCCTGTGGGGCGATGCCCGCCCGGAGCGCGCCAAAACGCCGGCGGTCGCCTGGGCGCAGTATCAGCAGGCCCCGCCCGACGCCGACACGGTGCGCGCCTGGTTTGCTGGCGGGCGCTGCGCCGGCGTCGGCGTCGTCTGCGGCCCGGTGTCCGGCCTCGTCGTCCTCGATTTTGACGACCCGGCGCTCGCGCAGACCTTCGCCCGCCTCAACCCGGACCTGACCAACACGCTGACGGTGCGCTCCGGCGGGCGCGGCCTGCCGCATTATTATTACGCGCTGCCGCCGGGCCTGCCGGCGCAGACCAGCCGCGCGCCCGGCGTGGACCTGCTGGCCGCCGGGTCGTATGTCGTCGCGCCGCCCACCGCCTGCGCCGGGCGCGCCTGGGAAGTCGAACACGACGGCCCGCCGCGCCGCCTGACCGCGCTCGACCTGCGCCGCGTCGCCGCCTTCATCGCCGCGCAGCGCGCCGCCGCCAGCCCGGCGGACGTTCCGCACGACCTGCTGTTCGTCGAGCCGAGCGGCGCGCTGTCGCTGGCGGCCGTCCAGCGCTGGTACGGGCGGCTGGCGCAGGCGCACGGCCGCAACGCCGCGCTGTACCGCGCCGCCAGCTACCTGCGCGCCGCCGGCTGGGCGCAGTCGCAGACGGCGCAGGCGCTGGAGCTGCTCCACGCCGGCGCGCCGCCCACACGCCCGCACGCCCCAGAGACGCCCGCCCAGCGCCTGCGCGAGGCGCGCGCCACCATCGCCAGCGCCTACCGGCGCGCCCCGCTGCGCGGCGTCGTCCGCGCCGGCGCCCAGGGGCTGCTGCCCAACGCCGTCCGCGAGCGCCTGCTGCAGACCGGCCAGGCGGCGGCGGCCCGCGTGCTGGAGGGCCTGCGCGCCGCCGGCGTCAGCGCCGGGCAGTTGTTCACCGAGAAGCTGGCCTGCCGCCTGCTGCGCGCCTACGGCATCGGCCGGCGCGCCGTGCAGGCCGCCCTGGGACTGCCGCTGTTCGCCCGCGCGGAAGCGTCGCAACGGCAGAGGAAGCGGCACAACAGACACAAAAAATGTTTTTTTGTAAGCGGTGCAAACCGAGTCAGAAGTTCCCATAGTCAAGCGGCTGGCCGCCCGCCCGTCTGGTTCATCATGCCGGACAACGGCGCGCTCTACCGGGCGCTGGCGGCGCGCCCCTCCGGGGCGGACGCGCTGCCCGCCGCCTGCCTCGCCAGCCCGCGCCTGTACCGCGAGGCGCTGCACCGCGCCCTGATCGCGCGCCGGCCGGGCCGCTACTCGCGCCGTTGGCTCAGCCAGCGCCTGGGCGTCTCGGTGTGGACCAGCCGCCGCTACGACCGCGCCGCCGGCCTGGCCGCCGTCCCCAGCTACCAGGAACAGCCGCTGCACTGGGGCAACCTGGGCCTGGTCGCGCCGGAAGCCGACCCCGGCGGCCCGGACGGCACGTTCCTGCTGGCCGCCGACGGCCGCCGCTACCCGCCGCTGCGCAGCATCGCGCTGCGCCTGCTGGGGCGCGGCCAGCGCGTGAGCCTGCTCCGCCAGGGGTGGAACGCTTACTATCTTGAGTTCAATGGTGCTGGAATTCAAGCACAGTATGCGGAGGCACGCGCCCCCGCCTGCGACCGACCGCCGCTGCCCGCCGCTGCTGCCGCCGCCAGCGCGCCGCCGGCTGGCCTGCCGCCTGCTATCAGCCCGTTCGCCGCCGCGCCGCCAGAGCGCTTCCTCTGGCTGTGCCCGGACTGCCTGCGCGTCCGCCTGGGCGAGACCGCGCCGGCGGCCTGCCGCTGCGGCCAGCGCGCCCGCTGGGAGCGCTACCCGGAGGCGCTCTGGCGCGACACCGGCCGCCTGGGCGTGTGGTACGGCGCGCGCCGCCAGCGCCACCACGCCGACCAGCGCGCCCGCCGCGCCGGGGCGGGGCAGGGGGCAGCGGGCGCGCCCGGCCACACATTGGCGGCGCAGCGCGACGAGTGGGTGGCGCGCCTGAAAAGCTCGCCCTTCGCCCGCTATTTCGCCAACGCGCACCAGTTCATGGGCGCGCCGGATGCCGGGCACACGTCCGATTAGGCCAGCCCCCTGACCCCTATCCCCGGCCCTTCCCCCGTTAGCACAGGGGAAGGGAGCAAGAC
>CAZDVL010000337.1:0-2898 GCA_964508745.1 uncultured Anaerolineaceae bacterium
TTGATGTGCAGCGGTTGGGTGTTGAGCGTGAGGGCGCAGAACAGCGTGTTGTCGGCCTCGGTGATCGTGCGGCCCAGCGCGTGTGCAATCACCTGGCCCACTTCGAGGTCGTCGTAATATTTTCCGGCCACAGTTTCCCCCTTTGTGCGTCACTTCCGGCGCGGCTGTGTGTTGTGTATGCTGAGAATGTTAGCGGGCCAGCGGCCATGTTAGCAACTCGGGGGAAAGGTTGTGGGGGGTTCTGCACGCGCCTGGCGGCTGCCGGGCGCGTGTGCGTTGGGGCCAGAAAAAGAGACCGCCCGCAGTGAGGGGGGACACAGCAGGCGGCCTTAGAGGGAAGGGCTATGGGTCGTTCGTTTACGCGAGCGCGTTCAGGACATCCCCGTTGCCCACAAACCCGGTTTACAATACATCGCACACCGTTACACACCACTTGGAGGAAGGAGCACCAGACTCAGTTCTCCGGGTTTGTTCACCTTCAGGGTAAGGCCGCTACGTAAGATTGAAATTAACCCAATATGAGGACGCTGTGAGAGCCGTTTCAGCCGCTGGGCACGCCCACCGGCGCGATCGGCTGCCCCTCCGGCTGGCCGGTGGCGTCCGCCGGCAGGCCGACCGGCGTCGCCTGGGCGCACAGCATTTCGGCGTTGGTGCGCTTGGCCGCCACGCCGGGGTCGTTGAGCACGTTGAGCGCGTTGGTGTAGGGGCCAACCGCCGGGCAGTACTCGTTCTGCGCCGCCCACAGGTCGCCCTGGGCGACGTGCTGCCGGAACAGAAGCTGGCGCGCGTCCAGGTAGTTGGGCGACAGCTCCAGCACCCGCTGCAGCGCCTGCACCGCCGCGCCGTAGTTGGCGCCGCTGGCGCTTTTGGCGTTCAGGTAGAGCGTGGCCACCTCGCGCTCGAAGCGCAGGTCGTCCTGCCCGGAGAGGCCGAAATCCTCAGCGCGGTCGGTCAGCACGATGGCTTCGGCCAGGTTGGTGCCGGTGCGGAACAAAATCAGGGCGCGGCTGCGCAGCGCCTCCAGCATCAGCGCGTTCACCGTCGGGCGCTCATACGCCGGGTCGAGCGCGACGAGCGCGTCCAGCAGGTCAATGCCGTCCTCATACTGCGCCAGCGTGACCGCGCTGCGCGCCTGCTCCAGCAGGGCGGCCTTGTCGAAGCCGCCGCTGGCCAGCGTGGGCGGCGCCTCAGCGGCCGGCGCGGCGGCGGTCGGCGTGGCCTCCGGCGTGGGCGTGGCGGTCGGCGTGGCCGTCGGCTGAAGCTGGTCGGCGACGGCGGTGGCGGTCTGCATCAGCTCCGGGATGCCGGGCACGCCGGGCGTGAGCGTCGCCAGGAAGCGCAGGCGCGCCTCCAGCATGACGACGTTGCCGCTGCTGATGTCGCCGGGGATGCGCTCAAGCTGGTCGGCGATCTGCGCGCCCTGGGTGGCGGTGGCGTTGGCGCGGGCGATCTGCTGGCCGCTGGTCCAGCCGGCGGCCCCGGCCATCAGCGCCACCAGCAGGCCGCAGCCCAGCATCACCGCGCCCACCGCGCCCAGCAGCAGACAGCCCGGCCCGCCGGCGGGCCGGTTGTCGTCGTCGGTTGGCGGCGGGATTAAGGGCGGTTCGGCCTGCCGTTCAACCCTGAACGGCGCGCGCGGCTGGGTGTCGTCCGGTGAAACCATACTTGCTCCGTCGTGAACAGCGCGGCGGCAGTGGTGGCGCGCGCGCGGCTGAAACGGCCATTATAGCGGCGGCCGCGCGCGCCGTACAGCGCCGGGTTGGCGGGGCAGTTGCGCTGAATTACGGCTATAATGATAAGGGGAAAGCAGCCGGGGGCAGGCCCGCGCGGCTGCGCTTGATTTTAGCCAGAGGAGAGAAGTGATGACCAACCAGCCTTTACCCGCACTTGTGAACAGCGTCCGTTCGCTCGACAGCCTGGTCGCCAACGAGTTTGTGCTTGAGCTTGACGGCGAGCCGGTGACCGGCGTCTTCAGCATCTCCGGGCTGGTGTCGTTCAAGCTCAACCCGCAGCAGCCGGCGCCGGTCAGCGAGCCGTTCCAGGTTGCCAAGATGCTCCAGCGCGACCCACACAACCGCTTCAACGTCTGGCTGCGCGAAACCATCAGCGCCCCCGCCAACGGCCCGCGCCCGCGCCGCACGCTCACGATCCTGGCGGTGGACAACGCCGTCGTGATTCGCCGCTGGATGGCCAAAGGCGCGTGGATCAGCGAGGTGCGCTACTCTGACTTTAACACCGCCTCCGGCGAGCTGGTCGAGGAGACGGTCACCGTTTATTATGACGCGCTGGAAACCGAGTGGACGCTGCTCGAAGCCGGCTCATAACCGGCTCGCGGGCCGCGCTAAAGGACGTTCAACATGCAGCTTCAGGAACTGCTCCAGGGCGGCGGGCCGCTGACGGCTGACGGCGGCATGGGCACGATGCTGTTCGCGCTGGGGCTGGCCCAGGGCGCAGCCCCCGAACACTGGAATCTCAGCCAGCCGGACCGCATCCGCAGTGTGCACCGGGGCTATATCCAGGCCGGCGCGCAGATCATTCTGACGAACACGTTCGGCGGCAGCCCGCCGCGCCTGGCGCGGCACGACCTGGAGAGCCGCTGCGCCGAAATCAACGCGGCGGCGGCCCGCCTGGCGCGCGCGGAGGCCGATGCCGCCGCCCACCCGGTCGTCGTGGCGGGGAGCATCGGCCCGACCGGCGACTTTTTCGCGCCGCTGGGCGCGCTGACGCCGGAGAGCGCGCAGGCGGCCTTCGCGCAGCAGGCCGCCGCGCTGGCCGCCGGCGGCGTGGACGCGCTGTGGGTCGAAACCATGTCCGACCTGGAGGAAGTGCGGGCGGCGGTGAACGCCTGCCGCCAGGCCGCGCCGGGCCTGCCGGTCGTCGTGACGATGACGTTCGACA
>CAZDVL010000338.1:0-2892 GCA_964508745.1 uncultured Anaerolineaceae bacterium
TATTCGTCGCCCCAGGCCTCCGTCACCAGCTCGACGCGCGTCACGACGCGCCCGGCGTTGCGCACCAGCACGCCCAGCAGGTTGAACTCTTTGGGCGTCAGGTGCTTGACCTCGCTGCGGACGCGCACCTCACGGTTCATGAAGTTGATGCGGAAGTCGCCGCCGTTGAACACCAGCTCCTCGCTCATGTTCGGGCGCGGCGACCGGCGCAGGTGGGCGCGCACGCGGGCCACCAGCTCCTCGTTGTCGTAAGGTTTGATGATGTAGTCGTCAGCGCCCATCTCCAGGCCGCGCACGACATCGCGCACCTCGCCGCGCGCCGTCAGAAACACAATCGGCACGTCGGACATGTCGCGCAGCCGCTTGCAGACTTCCCAGCCGTCCATGTCGGGCATCATGATGTCCAGCAGCACCAGGTCAGGTTGGGTGCGGTAGGCTTTGCGCAGGCCGTCCTCGGCCCGCAGCGCCTTGATAACCTCGTAGCCCCGGCGCTCCAGCAAAATGCCGATAAGCTGAACGGTGGTTTCCTCGTCGTCAATGACCAGTATTTTCTCCGCCATGGGGCGCAACTCCTGCCTGGGGACTAACAGAGCTTGGGCGTAACAATTTCTAAACTAGTTTATAACGATACACACTGGCAGCGCAAGCGCACAGTTTGTGCGGCGAATTATGAACGATTTGTAAGCATGATTTGCGAGATCGTGCTACACTGTGCGTTTAGTGCCACAACGTCCTGAACAGGTTTTGCCAGCACAAAAAACGCATTCATTGTAAAGTGAGAGCTGTGCAGACAGGGGGAGATAAGAATCTATGCGCAAACGACTGGCTGTGATCGCCGCGCTGCTGCTGCTGCTGACGCTGACGGCGGCGGCCTCAGCGCAGGGCGGCGTCGTTCATATCGTGCGCTATGGCGAAACGCTGGGGCGCATCGCCGCGCACTACGGCACGACCGTGAGCGCCATCGCCAGCGCCAACGGCATCGTCAACATCAACCACATCTACGCCGGGCAGCGGCTGTTTATCCCCGCGGCGGCACAGCCGCCCACCAGCAGCCTGCACGGCACAACCTTCTATGTGGTCGGGCGCGGCGATTTCCTGGCGGCGATCGCCCGGCGCTTTGGCACCACCGTCGGCGCGATCAGCAGCGCCAACGGCATCGCCAACCCCAACCTTATCTTTCCAGGGCAGCGGCTGGTTATTCCCATCGGTTGAGTCAGAGCCGCCGGGGGCGCCGGGCCGCTGGCGCTGCCGCACGGTGGCGTTCTATCCAGAAAAGGAGTCTCTATGCGTCGCTTGATTATTCTTCTGGTTGTGCTGTCGCTGGCCCTGTCGCTGGGCGCAGCCGCCCTGGCGCAGTCAGGCGGTTTTATCCAGCATTATGTGCGGCCCGGCGAGAATCTGTTTCGCATTTCGCTGCGCTACGGCGTTTCGATCCAGGCGATTGTGGCCGCCAACCCCATCATCACCAACCCGAACCTGATCTTCGCCGGCACCACGCTGCAAATACCCGCCGGGGCTGTCCCGCCGACGGCCGCGCCGACGACGCCGGTTCCGGTGACGCCGGGCGCGCCGCCGCCTGCAGGCGCGGTCGTTCACATTGTCCAGCGGGGCGACACGCTCAGCCGGCTGGCCGCCCAGTACCACACGACCGTGCAGGCGATTGCCACCACCAACGGCATCGTCAACCCGAACCTGATCTTTGTCGGCCAGCGCCTCACCATTCACCCTGGCGGCGGCGTTGGCCCGGTCCCGACGGCCCAGCCGCCCGGCCCGACCACCCCGCTGCCGCCCGGCCCGACGGCCCCGCCGCCGCCGCCCGTGGGCGGCTTTGAGCTGGGCGGCCAGGTGTTCGGCTTCGGCAACAGCCAGCAGATGCGCCAGGCGGGCATGACCTGGGCCAAAGTGCAGGTGCGCTATAACCAGGGCGACCCGGCCAGCATCGTGCAGGGCGCGATCAACGAAGCGCGCTCCAACGGCTTCCGGGTGCTGCTGGGCGTGGTTGGCAACCAGGAACAACTGCGCGCCAACCCCGGCCAGTACTTCTCACAGTTCGCCCAGTTCCTCGGCGGCGTGGCCCAGCTTGGGCCAGAGGCCATCGAGGTGTGGAACGAGCAGAACATTGACCGCGAGTGGCCCGCCGGCCTGATCAACCCGGCGTCGTACACGCAGATGCTGAGCGCGGCCTACCAGGCGATCAAAGCGGCCAACCCCAGCGTGCTGGTGATCAGCGGCGCGCCCGCGCCCACCGGCTTCTTCGGCGGGGCCTGCACGCCCAACGGCTGTGACGACGACGCGTTCATCCGCGGCATGGCGGCCAACGGCGCGGCCAACGTGATGGACTGTGTCGGCGTCCACTACAACGAGGGCATCCTCAGCCCGGACGCCAGCAGCGGCGACCCGCGCGGCAACAGCAACCATCACACCCGCTACTACCCGACGATGGTCAACCTCTACAGCAGCGTGTTCCCCGGCAAGCCGCTCTGCTTCACCGAGCTGGGCTATCTCTCGCCGGAGGGCTTCGGCCCGCTGCCGCCCGGCTTTAGCTGGGCCGCCAACACCACCGTGCAGGACCAGGCCGAGTGGCTGGCGCGCGCGGCGGTGCTCTCGCGCCAGGGCGGGCGCGTGCGCCTGATGATCGTCTGGAACGTCAACGCGACCCAGTTCACCCCTGACCCGCAGGCCGGCTTCGCCATCATCCGCCCGAACAATTCCTGCCTGGCGTGCAACACGCTCGGCGGGGCGATGGGCGGCGGCGGCGGCGGGGTCCAGAGCGCCGGCGAAGCCCAGGCCGCGCCGGCGGCGGAGGCCACCGAACCCGCCGTGATGGGCGGAGACGTGCTGCCCAACGAAACCCCGCCGCCCGCTGACGCCGGGGCTTCCGGCGGCGGCGGC
>CAZDVL010000339.1:0-2885 GCA_964508745.1 uncultured Anaerolineaceae bacterium
ACGGCGGCTTCGCCGTCTTTGACCGGCACTCCGGCGTGTTCGATTTCCTGTCCTACCGCGACCCGAACCTGCTGGCGACGCTGGACAACTACGACGGCGCGGCCCGTTTCCTGCGCGAGCTTGACCTGAGCCAGGACGAGCTGACGAAGGGCATCATCGGCACGATCGGCAGCCTGGACGCCTACCAGCTTCCCGACGCCAAAGGCCACACCAGCCTGGTGCGCCACCTCACCGGCGTGACCGACGCCGACCGGCAGCGGCTCCGCGACGAGGTGCTGTCCACCACCGCCGCGCACTTCCGGCAGTTTGGCGACGTGCTGGCGGAGGTCAGCCGGGCCGGGCGCGTGGTCGTCATGGGGTCGAAGGATGCCATCGAGGACGCCAACGCCCAGCGCGGCGGCTTCCTCAGGGTGACGAAGGTGCTGTGAAGGAGCGAACCTGATGCGGGCGAAATGGCTGTGGGCCGCCGCCGCTGTCGTCGCGGCCCTGGTGCTGCTGCCGGGCGCGGTTTCCGCGCGCGCCACCCTGCAGGGCGACGTGTGCGTGGTCGAGGCGGACCAGGTGATCGCGGGCAACCTGTTCGCGCTGTGCGGCACGCTGGTCATTAACGGCACCGTCGCGGGCGACGTGATCGGGGCTGCCGTCTACGCCGAGGCGCGCGGCGACATCCAGGGCGACATCTACCTGGCGGCCGGCCAGCTTGACGTGTACGGCTCGGTGGGCGACGACGTGGTGTTTATGGGCGCGGCGCTGCGCCTGCACCCAGGGGCGGCGCTGGCCAGCGCCACCAGCAGCGTGATCAGCCTGGGCCTGAGCACCGAGGTGCGGGCGGGCGTGGTCGTGCCGCAGTCCATCACCGCCCTCAACTACCAGTTGATTATCAACGGCGCGGTGAACGGCGGCGTCAGCTTCTGGGGCAGCGCGCTGGTGATCGGCGGGGCGGTGGCCGGGGACGTTGACGCCGTGGTGGGCGACCCCAGCGCCGGCGACGGCAGCCAGCTCCAGACGCTGCTGCTGCCCTTCCGCGTTGAGGTGGAGATGGTCAGCCCCGGCCTGGTCGTCACCGAAAGCGGCAGCGTCGGCGGCGCGCTGCGCTACTCTGGCCCGGTGGAGGGCCGCATCGCGGGCACGCTGGCGCAGGAGCCTGAGTTCACGCTGACCTCAACCCGGCCCGACCTCACGCAGATCGCGCTGGGCGAGCCGAGCACGTTCGACGCGCTGCGCGGCTTCCTGGGCAACATCCTGGCGGAGTTCGTCACGCTGGCGCTGGTCGGCGTGCTGGGCCTGCTGCTGGCCCCGCGCGCGATGCTCAACCCGGCGGCGCACCTGCGCAGCCGCCCGCTGGTCAGCCTGGGCATGGGCGTGCTGGCCTTCCTGATGTCGTTCGGCGTGCTGTTTCTGCTGCTGGCGCTGGGGCTGCTGCTGTTCGGCCTGGGGCTGCTGCTGGGCCTGACGAACCTGTCCATCATCGCGCTGCTGGCGCTGGGCCTGTTCGTGGTCGGCGGCGGCAGCGGCTTCTACTTCGTGGCGCTCTATGTGTCGCGCGTGGTGGTGTGCCTGGCGGCGGGGCGCGGCATCCTGCGGGCGCTGACCCGCGAGGACGGCGGCCAGCGCACCGTCTACCTGGGCCTGCTGGCCAGCACCGCGGCGCTGGCGCTGCTGGTGTGGCTGCCGCTGGTGGGCGCGCTGGCCAACGGCATCAGCCTGGCGCTGGGGCTGGGGGCGATCATCCTCATGCTGGCGCCGGCGCGCGGCGCGCGCCACGCCGCCGCCGCGCGCGGGCTGCCGGCGCGCTCTGCCGACGCCCGCCAGATGCCGCCGCCGATCTACGACGCGCCCGCCGCCGGGCCGGGCATGAGCGACCTGCCGGAAGGCTTCGACTGGTGGAGCAGCGAGCAGAAGAAGCCGTAGCCCGCCCGCGCTCTCAGCCCAGCGCGCCCAGGTAAACGGCGGCGGCGATCTTCGCCAACTGCCCGTCGCCGATGTTCACCTTCCACGTGCCGTTCTGCTCCGGGCTGGTGAAGATCACGGCGGTGTTGTCCTCGCTCCAGGCCACCGGCTGCACAAATGTGGTGATCGGGTTGGTGAGCGCAAGCTGCGTGCGCGCCGTCAGGTTGACCAGCACAAACACGGTCCGCACGGACTGGTTCGGCCCGCCGAAGTCGCGCATCTGCGCCAGCGCGTAGACGGCGCGCGTGCCGTCGGGCGCGATCAGCACGTCGCCGCCCTGGGTGTAGCCGGGCAGCTTCAGCGCCGGGATCACGCTGCTCGCGCCGCTGTCCAGGTGGTGTACGGCCACGTCGAAGCCGTCCGCCGCCGCGGAAAGCTGGAGGCGCAGCAGCAGCCCAGAGCCGATGCCCGCGCCGCAGAAACAGCCCGGCTCGCCGGGCAGAAACGCCGCCCCGCCGCTGGCCAGGTCAAGCGCGAACAGCCCGGCGTACTGGCGAAAGGGCGTCAGGTCGGCGATGCTGTCCGGCTGGTAGTCCATGTAGAGCACCGTGTGGTCGGCGTTGAAGGCCACCGGCAGCGCGCGGATGCCGGCGCGCGGGCCGTCCACCAGCCCGGCGCGCAGGTCGTCGCCGCTGACTGTGGCGGTGGTCGTCACGGTGCTGAGCGCGCCGTCGGCCTGGCTTTCGGTGGTCGTCCAGGCGATGTGCGTGCCGTCGCGCGACAGCAGCCAGTCAAGGCGGCGCGTCTGCGGGCCGGGCTGCATGAAAGGGTGTTCGGCGGTGCTGCCGTCGGGCCGCGCCAGCATGACGCGGCGGGCGGCGGGGTCGTAGTAGAGGACGGCGCGCCGGGCCAGCGTGTAACGCTCGCCGTTGACCTCTACCGGCGTGGACTCGCCGGTCAGCGTGTCCACGAACAGCAGGCGGTCGGTCCCGGCC
>CAZDVL010000340.1:0-2870 GCA_964508745.1 uncultured Anaerolineaceae bacterium
TTGACCTTCCCATGCTGCGCGTGGCGCCCGCCGTGACCGACGCCAGCGCGCTGGCCGCCGCCGCCGCCGACCTGCTGCGCCAGCCGTTTCAGATCGAAGCCTGGGACCCGATCGAGGACCGGGCGGATTACTGGTCAATCCCGCCGCAGGACTGGGCGCGCTGGCTGACCGCCGCGCCTGACGGCGCGCTGGCCCTCAATCAGCCGGCCTACCGTGACTTTGTCGCCGGCCAGCAGGCGGCCCTGGGGCCGGGCCGCTACCTGGACGCCGACGAGGCGCTGACGGCGGCGCAGCGCGCGCTGGACGCGCGGCAGGCGGCCGTGTCGCTGCGCGTTTATCACCATGACCGGCAGCACACGGTGCAGCCCGGCGAAAGCCTGATCAGCATCGCCTGGAACTACGGCGTGCCTTACCCCTGGATTCAGCGCCTGAACCCCGGCCTGGGCGACGCGCTGGCGGTCGGCCAGACGGTCGCGATTCCGTCGCCCGACAACTTTATGGATTATCCGCCGGTGCGCGGCAAGCGCGTCGTGGTCAGCATCAGCCAGCAGCGGGTGCGCGTCTACGAACACGGGGCGCTGAAGTGGGATTGGAGCGCCAGCACCGGCATTGACAGCAGCCCCACCTGGCCCGGCATTTACCAGATCATCTCGCACGTGTCCAACGCCTACGCCGCCAACTGGAATCTGTGGATGCCGTCGTTCCTCGGCGTCTACCGGCCCATCCCCGGCCAGGATTTCACCAACGGTTTCCACGGCTTCCCCACGCGCGGCGGCAGCCAGCTTCTGTGGACGAACAACCTGGGCACGCGCGTCACTTACGGCTGCATCCTCGTCAGCTCTGACAACGCACGCCTGCTCTACGACTGGGCCGAGGATGGGGTGGTGGTAGACATCCAGCCCTGAGCAGGACGCGGCGCGCAAAGTGTTGACAGAAATCACATTCTTAATGCATAATCAATATATAAACACGCTTTTATTGATCCTTCTTTGCGAGTCTTCACCGTGGCTATTTTTGATCGCGTTCAACTGCTGGCCCGCGCGCCCAGCCCCGCCCCTGACCCCCGGACGCCGGTGACAGAGCGGGCCGATGTTCCCTTCGCCGCCGTCGCTGACTGCCTCAACCGCGGGCTGCTGCTGGCGCGCCGCGGCGAGCACGCCGCCGCGCTGGCCGTCTACGGCAAGGCCCTGGCGCTGGCCCCGCGGCAGGGCGAAATCTACCTGTGCCGGGGCATGGCCCACTTTGCCTGCGGCGCGCTCAACGACGCCATCGCCGATTTCAACATGGCGCTGTATTACGCGCCCGGCCTGTCCTCGGCCCTGGCGGAGCGCGGGCGCGCCAGCCTGACGCTGGGCAACCCGCGCGCGGCGGTCATTGACTGCACGGCCGCGCTGTGCGTCAACCCGCGCAACCTGCGCGCCTATCTGGTCCGCGCGGAGGCGCACGCCGCCGCCGGCGACGAGGCCCGCGCCGCCGCCGACTACCAGGCGCACCTGCGGCTGGCCGGCCTGCCGCAGCAGATCGCGCCGTCGGTCAATTAGCCCGCGCACCCCATTTCGCCGCATTCTGGCCCTACCGCACCCTTGACCTCCGGCCCGCGTTTTGCGACGATAGGCGGCGTCACGCAGCAGCACACAGGGGGCACAGGGCAGAGTTATGCGGGTTGGCGTGCTGGCGCTTCAGGGCGCGTTCGTTGAACACGAGTTAAAGCTGCGCCGGGCGGGCGCAGAGCCGGTGCAGGTGCGGCTGCCGCAGCAGCTCGACGACCTGGACGGCCTGATTATCCCCGGCGGCGAGAGCACCACAATCGGCAAGCTGGCGGTCAGCTACGGGTTGATCGAACCGCTGCGCGCGTTCGCCAGCCGCCGCCCCACCTGGGGCACGTGCGCCGGCATGATTTTCCTGGCGCGCGACATTGGCATTGACCGGCAGCCGATTCTGGGCGTCATGGACATCACGGTGAACCGCAACGCCTTTGGCCGCCAGGTGGACAGCTTCGAGACGGACCTGGAGATCGCCGGGCTGGACGGCGGGCCGTTTCACGCCGTGTTTATCCGCGCGCCGCTGGTCACGGCGGCCGGCCCCGGCGTCGAGATACTGGCGCGCCTGGCCGACGGCCGCATCGTCGCGGCGGCCCAGAATCACCTGCTGGCGACATCGTTTCACCCGGAACTGACCGACGATCTGCGCCTGCATCGGCGCTTTCTAAACCTTATTGACTCACAGGGTAAATGACTGATAATAGCAATTAGCGGCCTGTTTTCCCTGTCGAAATCTGAGTGGGATGTTAGAATAGCGCCGCTTAGTAATGGGTTTCACGCACGAGGACAGCATCATGGTTGAAAAGCCATTTCGGTTAGCCGCAGACGTTGATTTTGACGACGATCTGCTCGAAGAAGACGACGACTCGCTTGAAGAAGGCGATGAAGAAGGCGGCGAGGAAGAGGACGCGGACTTCGACGACGAAGAAGATTTCGACGAGGATGAGATGCTCGAAGTAGAGGAAGAACTGGTCGAAGTCGAGGAGTTCGAGGACGACGAGGAGATTGACGACGAAGGCTACGACATCAGCGAGCTTGAGGACGACGACGACGACCTCTACGACGACGACGACGATCTGTATTTTGACGACGACGATGAGGAAGATTACGACGAGGACGGCTACGAATATTAGGCCGCGGCCGCCGTCACCAGGGGTTCGCGCGCCCCGCGCGCAAGCCGCCGCTGGGGGGTTTACAGATCAACAAACGGATGTACAATAGCTGTGCCGGTCGGGGCTGCGTCCCCGGCGGGCTGACCCTTAGCCAGAGAAAGTCGTATGTTAGAGAGCAGCAGCACGACCCAAGAACAGGTGCCGCCCTTACCTGGCG
>CAZDVL010000341.1:0-2853 GCA_964508745.1 uncultured Anaerolineaceae bacterium
CTCCGCCACTTTCAGCGCCACCTCGGCGCGGGCCGTGTGGATGCCCGGCCCCTTGCGCACGGCCCAGCCGGCCTCGCGGGCGATGCGCGCCGCCGCCTGGATGATTTCCTGCTGGTTCGGGTGCGGGTGCACGCTCAGCGCATAGCCGGTTTCCCGCGCCAGCGCCTGAATGCTGTCCGCGTGGCGCGCCCCCACCTGCGGCGAGATAAACGTCAGCACGATCTCGCCTTGTTTCAGGCCGGCGCGGTACAGGCCAAACGGCTCCAGCGCGGCCCTGATCAGCGCGTAGGCGGCGTTGATCTCCATGCGGTCGGCCCCGGCGGCGGGCTGCGCGGCGCCGGCAGAGGACGGCTGCTGGCCGCCCCCGCGCTCTGCGGCGCGCAGGCGGATGCCGGTCAGGTCCTGGTAGCGCGCCTGCAGCGCGGGCAGGTCGTCCACCCCTTCGACCTCCGCCTGAACTTCGCTGCGCTCCAGATAGAACGACGGCCCCTTCACCACGCGCCCGCCGCCCAGCAGCTCGTCCAGCGCCGCGCCCAGCGCCTGCTGGTTGATCGCCGGGTTGATCTGCACGTCCCAGCCGGTCTGGTCCATCACCTGCTCGACCACCTCAGCGTACACCTCAGCGGCGCGCGCCGGGAAGTCGAACGACAGTGTCAGGCGGTGGCGCTGCGCCTCCAGCCCCACCCTGCGCAGCCGCGCCTCCGGCGGGAAAGCGGCCAGCGCCGCCTCGCGAGCGGCGTTCTGCTCCAGCGGCTCGCCCTGCTGGGCGCGGCGCGAGACCAGCCCAACCGGCCTGCCGGACTCGTCCAGCGCCAGCGCCGCGCCGTCGCGCGCCAGCGCCAGCGTCACGGCCAGCAGCGCCAGCGCTGGCGGCACGCCGTCCGGGAGCGCGGCGGGCAGCAGCGCGGCGGGGTCCACCGGCTGGCCGGCGCTGGCCAGCGCCAGCCGCCGTTCGTAAGGCAGCAGCGCATCCTGGAGCGCCTGCGCCGCGCGCAGCAGCTCGCCCACCTGCGCCAGCGTGCTCTTGTCGCCCGGCTGCCGTTCCCAGCGGCCCAGCGGCCACACCAGCGCGTCCGCCGGGTAGTGGCGGCCCTTCGCGCCGTGGACGCTGGCCTCGAAGCCTTCCTCGCCGGCCCCGGCCACCACGCCGGCGCGCACCCGGTCGTTGGCGTCGCGCAGCACCGCCAGCCGCCCCACCAGGTCGGGGTAGGCCCGCATGATAGCGCGCTGGCGCTGGCGGCGGGCGACCTGCTCCGGCGTCAGCGCCTGGAACGTGTCGCGCTGGCGCCAGTCCGCCGCGAAATAGGCGCTGCCGGCCAGCGCCGGGCCGACCTCCGCGCGGCGCGCCTCGCTGCCCCACCACATCTGCGCCAGCTCGCGCGCGCTGAAGAAGCTGCCGGCCTGCGTTTTGAGCGCCGCCCACAGCGCGGCGGGGTCAAGGGGGCGCGTTTCGCCGCCGGCGCGCACCTGCCCCAGCGCCCAGGGGCGCGGCGCGTAGGCCAGCCGCACCGTCTGGCCGATCTGCGGCGTGAGGACGCGCCGCCCGCGCTGGCGCAGCCCGCTGGCGACGCTGTGGCGCGCGCCGGGGTCGCCGTGCACCAGCATAATATCGTCGGGGTCAAGCGCCTCCGCCAGGCTGATCAGCTCGCCCTCGTCGGCGTGGGCCGACAGCGAGTACGTGTCCACGTCGCAGCGCACCGTGACCGGCTGGCCATCAATTTTGACGGCGGCATCCTGGCCCTGCTGCCGCTCGCGCATCAAACGCTGTAAGAAACGGCCCGGCGCTTCCTCGTCCTGGTAGCCGGTGAGCAGGATGGCGTTGAGCGGGTCGCCCGCCCAGCGCCGCGCGTACAGCGCCGACGCGCCGCCGGTGAGCATCCCGCTGCTGGCGACGACGACCGCCGGCTCGCCGCTGCTAAGAAGCTGCTCGCGCTGGGCGGCGCTCTCCACCGGCCTGACGCGCTCGCGGAAGAACAGGTGCGCGTCGCCGGCGGCCTTCACCGTCGCCTCAGGCAGCAGGTCGGTGAAGGTGCTGTAGGCGCGGCAGACGGCGCGCACCATGCCGTCGGCGTACACCGGCACGTCCAGCCGGTCGTGGTACGCCAGGATGATCTGCAGGATTTCCTGCGCCCGCCCCAGCGCGAAGGCCGGGATCAGCGCGCGCCCGCCGCGCTCGGCGATGCGCGCCAGCGTCTCGACGATGCGCCGTTCCTCGGCCAGGCGGTTGGCGTGCAGTTTGCCGCCGTAGGTGCTTTCCAGCACCAGCGCGTCGGCCTTGCTGCGCGGCAGGTCGGCGCGGACGACGGCGCGCTGGTCGGCCAGCGACACGTCGCCGGAGAGCGCCAGCGTGCCTTCCTCGCCCTCAAGGATCAGCGAGGCCGCCCCGGCGATGTGCCCCGACGGGTGATACGTCACCTGCAGGCCGTCGCCCAGGCGCAGCGGCTGGCGGTATTCGACCGGCTGGAAGGCGTCCAGCAGCCGCTGCGAGGCGACCTCATCGAAGATCGGCAGCTCGCCATCGGCCTCCAGCCTGCCGCTCATGATGCGCTGCGCGTCGGCCTGCAGAATGCGCGTCAGGGCGATCGTCGGGCGCGTGGCCAGCACCGGCACGTGCGGGTACTGCTCCACCACCAGCGCCAGCGCGCCGGTGTGGTCCGTGTGGGCGTGCGTGACCAGGATGTAATCCGGGCCGCCGGCGTCGCTGATCGGGCGCAGGTCGGGAAGCTGGTCGTTGGCGATGCCCCGGCTGGTGCGCGGCGAAATGCGGATGCCGGCGTCCACCAGCAGCAGCCTGCCGCCCATCCGCACCAGCGTGCTGCTGGCCCCTACTTCGTCGGCCCCGCCGAGAAAAGT
>CAZDVL010000342.1:0-2833 GCA_964508745.1 uncultured Anaerolineaceae bacterium
TACTTCGCGGCCACGATGGGGTCGGAAACGACGGCGGCGGCGGTCGGCAAAATGGGCGAAGTGCGCCGCGACCCGTTCGCCATGCTGCCCTTCGCCGGCTACCACATGGCCAGCTACATCAACCACTGGCTCAAGTTCGGCCGCTACATCCCTGACCCGCCGCGCATCTTCATCGTCAACTGGTTCCGCAAGGACGAGGAAGGGAACTTCCTGTGGCCCGGCTTCGGCGAGAACATGCGCGTGCTCAAGTGGATTGTGGACCGCGCCCACTCCAAGGCCGCCGGCAAAGAGACACAGCTTGGCCGCGTGCCGGTCTACGAGGACATCGAATGGGCCGGCCTGGAGGGTTTCGGCAAGGACGACTTCAACAAGGTCATGTCCATTGACGTGGATGCGTGGAAGCAGGAAATCCTGTCGCACGAGGAGCTGTTCATCAAGCTGTATGACCGGCTGCCCAAAGAGCTGCTGTGGGTGCGCCAACTGCTGATCTCCAGCCTGTGGAAAGCCCCAGGGTGGACAAGCAACCACAGCGAATAGCGCCGCCTGCCCCACCGCCTGAAACTGAGCGCCCCCGCCGCAGACCAACCAGCGGCGGGGGCGCTCCGCTTTTCGGCGCGCTGGCCGACAGCCCTTTCCCAGCCGTGCCCCTGCCGCTACAATAGGCCCCATGATCCACGTTCTGATGCTCAGCCGCGACCACACCCTCATCACCCAGCCGACGGACGGCGCGCGCCGCCGCCACCTGGACTATGCTGCCCTGGCCGGGCGGCTGACCGTCGTGACCTACACGCCGGCGGGCGCGGGTGAGGCGGTGGCCGCCTCACCGCACCTGACCATCATCCCGACGAACAGCCGCCACAAGCTGCTGTACCTGGCCGACGCGCTGCGGCTGGGGCTGGACGCGGCCCGGCGGCAGCCGGTTGACCTGATCGTCACGCAGGACCCGTTCACAACGGCCCTGGCCGGCGTGTGGCTGCGCCGGCGGCTGCGCGCCCCGCTGCTGATCCAGAACCACAGCTACGTGTTCGGCAACCGCGCCCGGCTGGACGAGCGCCCGGTCCGCAACCGGCTGCTGGAGCTGCTGGGCCGCTGGACGCTGCGCCGCGCCGATTTCTACCGCACGGTGAACCGCAAAGAGCGCGAGACGTTTGTCCGGCTGACCGGACTCGCGGACCGCGCAGTTGCGCTGCCGCTGGGCACGGCCTCGCCGGATTTCGCGCGCAGCTTCGACCCGGCGGAGCTGGACGCGCTGCGCGCGCAGCTCGGCCTGACAGCCGATCATCGTGTGGTGCTGTGGGTGGGGTATCCGCTGCGCGTCAAGCGTGTGCCGCTGCTGCTGCGCGCCTTTGCGCAGGTGGCGGCGGCGCTGCCCGCCGCGCGGCTGCTGATCGTGGGCGACCTCGCCAGGTCGCCGGACGACCTGCCGGCGGCGGCGCGCGCGCTGGGGATCGCTGACCGCGTGATCATGCACGGGCCGGTGCCGCACCACGATCTGCCCGCCTATTATGCGCTGGGCGATGTCTGCGTCCTGGTGTCGGCCTACGAGGGCGCGCCGCGCGTGCTGAGCGAGGCGGCGGCGGCGGGCCTGCCGCTGGTGGGCATGGACGTGGTCGGCGTCAATGAAATGATCGAGGACGGTGTGAACGGCTGGCTTGTGCCGGACGGCGACATCGAGGCGTTCAGCGCGCGCGTTGTGGACCTGCTGACAGACCGCGCGCGCGCCCGCGCCCTGGGCGAACAGGCGCGGCGGATCGCGTTCGAACGTTACGCGGCTGACGCTTACGCGCAAAGCTGGGTGCAGGTGTGGCGGGCCGCCGTCGAGCGCGGCCTCAAATCGGCGCAGCGCTGAACGCGGCGCGGGCCAGGCCGTGTTCCCTTCCCTGAACTATGCTACAATTGTAAGCCGTCTGACAGCACCAGTTCAGCAGCTTTAACCGACGCGGCACGAGGACGCCGGATGCAGGGCGGGTCCGTGCCGATTTTTGTAAGAAGATGCCTATGTCAAACCTGGAGCTTATTAAAGCCGGGCCGGGGCCGCGCACCGCGTTCATCGAAAAGGCGGACGCCAAAACCATCTCTGAAACGATGGTCGCCTTCGCCAACACCGAAGGCGGCACGCTGGTCATCGGCCTGAAAGAGAACGGTGAGGCTTCGGCGGGCAAAATCACCGTTGAGGTGCTGGAAAAGGCGCTCAAAGAGGCGGACGCCGCCTGCAACCCGCCGGTGGTGGTGGGCAACTGGGAGCAGATCGAGGTTACCGACAGCCAGGCCTACAGCCTGCGCGTGCCGCGCAGCATCGAGCTGCACGCGCTGGCCGACGGCCGTGTGCTGATTCGCAGCGGCGTCAAGAACCGCCCGCTGGGGGGCCAGGAGATTCTCAAGCTGGCCAGCGCCAAAGGCACGGGCGACTTCGAGATGGAGGTTGTGCCCGGCGCGACCAAGGACGACTTCAGCCGCAAGATGATTGACGAGTACCTGGCGAAGCGCGCCGAGCGCACCAAACGCCCCTACAACGGCAAGGTGGACGACCTGCTGCGCGAGATCAGCGCGGTCAACGAGGAAGGCAAGCCCACCGTCAGCGGCCTGCTGCTGTTCAGCGAGTACCCGCAGCAGTGGCTGCCGCAAAGCGGCGTGGTGTTCGCCAAGTTCGTCGGCAAGCACCCGCGCGGCGAGGACGGCCTGGCCGGCTACTCGCGCCGCGAGGAGCTGACCGGCCCGCTGCCGCGCCTGATCGAGGCGTCGTGGAACCTGATCTGGAGCGAGATGGCCGTCAGCGCCGTCGTCAAGGGGCTGGAGCGCGAGGAAACCTACGAGTACCCGCAGTTCGCCGTCC
>CAZDVL010000343.1:0-2832 GCA_964508745.1 uncultured Anaerolineaceae bacterium
ACGCCGCGCGCCTCCAGCGCGTTGACCAGCGCGGGCCGCGTGATGCGCAGCGCCATCGTCTGCGGGTCGTGGCAGTCGGCGCACGACGAGCCGTAGTGCAGCTCATCAACCAGGTCGTTAAAGGGCGTGCGGTTGAACTCCTCCCAGCCCATCTCCGCGATCAACTGCGGCGCGTTGGCAGAGTGGCAGTTGATGCACGCGCCCGGCTGGTCCACCAGCTTAACGCGCTGCGTGTTCTCCTGGTCAATCTGCATGTAGTGGTGGCCGCGCTCCTCGTTGTGGTCTTTGCTGAAGGCGTAGCCCGCCCAGATGCGGATCATGGCCGGGTAGGTTTCCAGCTTGCTGTACGGCTCAGAGCCGCCGTAAGGCGTCCGGCCATAGTTTTCCTGGGTGCGCACGAAGCGGTCATACTGGCGCGGGAAGTTCTGGCCCCACACCGACGGGTCCAGCTCGTCGTCCGCAATTTCGACCACACGCAGCGGGAACTGGGCCGCCTCCGTCTGGCGCTGCGTAATGTTCACCAGCAGCGCCGCCACGCCCAGCGTCAGCAGGACGGCGGCGCCAAACACCAGGGCATAGATCAATGTCTGGCGTGAAAGCAGGTTTTTCATAACTGTTCTTCCTCCAAACAGGGTGCAAAATCAGTCACGGGTACGGTGGCCCACATCGGCATGGCAGGAAACACAGGGCAGCGACTCGCCCTCATGGACGCCCAGAATCTCGCTCACGGTCGTTTCGTGGCAGGCGATGCAGTTGTGCTGCACAACATCGGCGTTGAACGCGCGGATCGTGATGGGGTCGTGGAAGTTGCCGGTGGTGAAGGCCACGCTGTGGTTGAAGCCGTTCAGCCCTTTGACAAACCACTTGCTCACGATGCTGTCGTGCGGCGTGTGGCAGTCGTTGCAGGTGGCGACGCGCTGGTGGCTGGAGTGGTTCCAGCCGTCGAACTGCTCGCGCATGACATGGCAGTTCATGCACGTCTGCGGGTCGTCAGAGAAGTAGGACGCCCCGCGCGCGTAGCCGAAGGTAAAGAGGCTGAGGCCGATGAGGATGCCTAACACCCCGGCGAGCGTCAGCACCCAGATGCGCGGCCTGCGCCTGGGGGACGTACTTGAGTCACTCATGGATTGCGGCTCCGTCAATAGAAACCTGTTCGCGCAAAACTGCGGTCGCTGATGTGTCTAGATTACCAAATTTAAGGGTTCGCGCAACGCCCCCTTTCCCGCCCGGCTGCGGTGGTTATAACAGCTCTGCCGCCCGCCCGCCGCCCTGTGGGGGCTGTAACCCTTAACAGGGGTAGGTATTCAATGCTACACGCTGACCCCTCCCCTAAATCCCCTCCCTGTCCCACGGGACTTCCTGTGGTCACTGGCGCAGGGAGGGGACTTGCGACCCGTTGTGCGCTGTCCTGCACCCTTCCCCTGCGTGAGCGGGGGAAGGGCCGGGGATAGGGGTTGGCATACAGTGCCCATCCTGGTAAATACCTGCCTGATAGGGCTGTAACCTCCCACAGGGCGGGCGGCGGCGGCCTCAGTTCAGCACCGCCTCCGGCGTGGCGACCGGGTAGCCAAATGTGTCGGCCACGGCCTGGTAGGTGACCTGTTTGTGGTACACGTTGAGGCCCTTGGCCAGGCCGGGGTCGGCGCGCAGCGCGTCGCGCAGGCCCAGGTCGGCCACGCGCATGATGTAGGGCAGGGTGGCGTTGGCCAGGCCGAAGCTGGACGTGCGCGGGACCGCGCCCGGCATGTTCGCCACGCCGTAGTGCAGCACGCCGTCCACGAAATAGATCGGGTCGCTGTGGGTGGTCGGGCGGATCGTCTCGACACAGCCGCCCTGGTCAACCGACACGTCCACGATGACGCTGCCTTTCTGCATGTCGGGCAGCATGTCGCGCGTGATGAGGCGCGGCGCGCGCGCGCCGGCGATCAGCACCGAGCCGATCACGGCGTCGGCGGTGGGCAGCACCTCGGCGATGTTGGTGGCGTTCGAGGCGAGCGTCGTCAGGCGGCCCGGCAGCACCTCCGACAGGTGGCGCAGCCGGTCCATGTTGAGGTCGAGCAGCGAGACGCTGGCCCCCATGCCCAGGGCCATCTGGGCGGCGTTGGTGCCGACCGTCCCCGCGCCCAGGATCACGATGTGCGCCGGGTGTACGCCGGGGATGCCGCCCACCAGGATGCCGCGCCCGCCGCTGGGGCGTTCCAGGTAATGTGCGACGATCTGCGTCGCCATCCGCCCGGCGACCTCGCTCATCGGCTGGAGCAGCGGCAGGTGGCCATAGCGGTCTTCGACGGTTTCATAGGCCAGCCCGATCACGCCGCTGTCCCTCACGTGGCGCGTCAGCTCCTCAGACGCGGCCAGGTGCAGGTAGGTGAACAGGATCATGTCCTCGCGCAGGTAGCCATACTCGGCGGGGAGCGGCTCTTTCACCTTGACGACCATCTGCGCCTGGCCCCACACCTCGGCGGCGCTGTAAACGACCGTGGCCCCGGCGCGCACATACTCATCGTCGTGGAAGGAGCTGCCGGCACCGGCCTGGGTTTCGACCAGCACCTGGTGGCTGCGCCGCACCAGCTCGCGGACGGCGTGCGGCGGCAGGGCCACCCGGTTCTCGTTGTCTTTAATCTCTTTGGCGATGCCGATAATCATCTTTTTTTGGCCCCTTCTGTGTCTGGCTGGTCGGTGTAAATATTTATACTCTATATTGTACACCATGTCGCAATTAGAAGGATAAAAATCCTACACTATGTATGAGATGACAGTTGTCAGCTTCGGCTATTGGCGGCCGGCCAGGGCGAAAAGCCCGCCGCCGGCTGCGGCCCGTCCACGCTGGCC
>CAZDVL010000344.1:0-2831 GCA_964508745.1 uncultured Anaerolineaceae bacterium
GCGTAGTAGTCGGTCACGTCGTAGCCGTGATAGCTGGCGGCGGGCATGATCGGCATGAGCCACAGGCCGGTCACGCCCAGGTCGCCGCTGGTGGCGGGGTCGCCATCGTTGAGGTAGTCGAGCTTTTCGATCAGGCCGCGCAGGTCGCCGCTGCCGTCGCCG
Organism: uncultured Anaerolineaceae bacterium; assembly: GCA_964508745.1. Lineage (GTDB taxonomy): Bacteria > Chloroflexota > Anaerolineae > Aggregatilineales > Phototrophicaceae > DAOTWC01. The sequence goes on from CAZDVL010000344.1 coordinate 163, forward strand.
TCGCTGTCGTAGAAGCTGCGCACGAAAATTTCGTAAAAGACGCGGGCATTCCACCAGGGCTGGCCGCCGCCATCCTGGGCCGCCGCCGCCCCGCTGAAAGCCAGCAGCAGGATAAGAAACGCCAATCTGCGCATAAGCTGATCCTTTGCAGCGCCCGTTTGCTGAAATGTACCACGATCAGCGCCCGCCGCGCAGGGACGGTTGTCATCCGGGGCGAAAGCAGCGATAATCGGCGTAAAGAGGATGAATTTCGCGCCTATGCCTGACAGCAGCACCCCCCCGCAGCCCGATGACCAGCCCGCCGTGCCCGCGTCGGTGACGTTCACCGAGATGATGCGCCAGGTCGCGTCCAGCCGGCAGCCGCCGCCCGCCGCGCCCTGGCCAGAGGCCCCGCCGCCAGCCCCCGCGCCCGCCGCAGCGGCAGACGACCCGCAGCGGCGCGCCGCCGCGCTGGAAGAAGAGCGCATCCGGCGCATCAAGCGGCGCGGGGCGCGCCGCCGCCGCGCGACCGTCGGCGTGCTGGGCGGCATGCTGCGCTCGTTCATGGTGGCGCTGGCCGCCGCCGGGCTGATGGCGACCATTTTTACCTGGTGGACGCCGCCGCAGTTCATCGCCAGCAGCGTCCGCTCAGAGCTGGGCGCGGCCCAGGCGGCCGCCCCGCCGACGCCCGCGCCCACCGTCCAGCCGACGCCCAACTGGTTCCAGCGCATCGGCGTAGTGGCGGGCCACCGCGGGCCGGAAAACGACCCCGGCGCGGTCTGCCCGGACGGCCTGACCGAAACCGGGATCAACTTCAATGTGGCGCAGGGGGTGGTGCGCGGCCTGCGCGCGCTGGGCTACTCGGTGGACCTGCTGGACGAGTTCGACCCGCGCCTGGAAAACTATGAGGCCGCCGCGCTGGTGTCAATTCACTCCAACACCTGCCAGGCGTACCCCGGCGAGACCGTGTCCGGCTATCTGATCTCGGCGGCGGCCGCCCGCATCACGGCGCGCGGCAACGACGACCTGCTGGTGGAGTGCATCTCACAGCAGTATCAGGCGGCGACCGGCCTCCAGCGGCGCGACGGCGTTACGCCGGACATGACCGACTACCACACCTTCCGCGAGATTCACCCGCGCACGCCGGCGGCCATCATTGAACTGGGCTTTATGCTGGCCGACCGCGCGCTGCTGACCGACCAGGCCGGCGCGCTGGCCGACGGCATCGTGAACGGCGTGGTCTGTTACCTGGACCCTGGGCGCATGCCGCCGCCCACGGCGCAGCCATGAGCGCGAAGCGGGCCGCTGGCCCGGCGCGGGCGTTTTGGGTAAGATGAGCTGACCGGCCGTAAGTTCTGGGAGCTGTCGTGACGCGCGAACTGGTCATGTATACCCGCTCGGCGGGCTGCCCGCTGGTCACGCTGGCCCGGCAGGCGCTGGCCGATTACGCTGTGGCGCACCGCGAGATCGTGATTGACGACGACCCGCAGGCTCGCCAGCGCGTGTTGGCCTGGACCGGGTTTGTGTCGGTGCCCACGCTGGTTGTCAGCGGCGGCGACGGCCTGCCCATCACCCCGCCAGCCCCGCTGCCGCCGGGGGCCAGCCCGCGCGGTGTTGACCGGGGCGCGCTCATCACCGAGCCGTCGTATGACCAGCTTGTGCGCTGGCTTCACCAGCACCGTTTGATTGCCGAGATCCTGACCGATGAACCTCACTGAACAGCAGCTCACACTGAATGGTTTGCCTGTGCATTATCTCCGGGCGGGCGCGGCCAGCGACGGCGCGCCGCCGCTGCTGCTGCTGCACGGCGCGGTCGGCGGGGCCAGGTTATGTTGGGGGCCAGCGCTGCCGCTGCTGGGCGAGTCGCACCTGGTGATCGCGCCGGACCTGCCCGGTTTCGGCGGCAGCGCCGCCCTGCCCACGATGCGCGCCCACGCGCTGCTGGCGTGGCTGGAGGGCCTGCTGGCGGCGCTGGACGCCGACCGGGTGGTGATCGTGGGCAGCTCGCTGGGGGCGCTGCTGGCGCGCCTGTACGCCGCCGGCCGGCCAGAGCGCGTGCGCGCGCTGGTGCTGGTGAACGGCGGCTCGCTGCCCAATGTGTCGGCCACGATGCGCCGGCTGGCGCAGCAGCCGGTGCTGGGGCGCGGCGCGTTCCAGGTGGTGGCGCGCTCCACGCTGGCGCCCGGCGAGCTGCGCCGCGCTGTCCACGCGCAGGCGGTGCTGAGCGCGGAGTTTCTGGCGCAGGCCAACGCCAGCGCCGGGGCGTTCTCCGAGCTGATGCGCGCCTTCGCCGCCGACGAGCCGCCGCAGCAGCGCACGCCCGGCGCGCCCACGCTGCTGCTGTGGGGCGCTGACGACCAGGTGAACACGCTCCAGGAGGCCGAGCGTATTAAGAACGCCATTCCGGGCGCGGCGCTGATCCCTGTGTCGGGCTGTGGGCTGCTGCCGCAGCACGAAGCGCCGGACGTGTTTGCGTGGCAGATCGCGCGCTTTCTGGCCAACCTGGACCGCCCGGCGCGGTCTGGTCTGCCCGGCGTGAGCCTGCTTCAGTCCTGACCCACGCTTGAAGCGCCCGCCGCGCTGTGCTAAGATCAGCCGTGTGGGGAGAGGTAGCATAGTTGGTCTAATGCGCTCGCCTGGAACGCGAGTACGGGTAACACCGTCGCGGGTTCGAATCCCGCCCTCTCCGC
>CAZDVL010000345.1:0-2824 GCA_964508745.1 uncultured Anaerolineaceae bacterium
CGTCCCACGGGACTTCCTGCGGTCGCTGGCGCAGGGGAAGGGAGCAAGACGGTGCCTAACGCTAGGGCAAACGCATCAAACGCATTTGATGGTTAGAAGCGACTCCGAAAAACCCGAATGGGTCAATTGGCGTAGGGGCGACCCATGGGTCGCCCCTACAAAGACCGTTTATAACCTGGCTATGAATTCGGAATGGCACTGTAGAGGCATGATCTATCATGCTTTACCTGGAATTCGAACGTTCTGACATTGATCGAACATCATTAGACTGCGTGATACTTTTGATGCGTTTGCCCTGTGCCTAACGCGCCGGAATAGGGCGCGCCCGCCGCCGGACTGGTATAATCAGCGCGCCAGCCGGCCGCACGGAAAGGACACACAGCATGCCCAAAATCGCGTTGATTGGCGCGGGCAGCACCGTGTTTGCCCAGAATCTGCTGGGCGACATCCTCAGCTACCCTGAACTGGCCGCGTCCACGCTGGCGCTGCACGACATTGACGCCGAGCGCCTGCGCACGTCCGCGGTCGTGGCGCACAAGGTCGCCGCCCAGGGCGGGCGTTTCGCGCTCGACCTGCCGCCGGCGTGGGCCGGGGCCTTCGCCGTGCTGACCTGCACCGCCTGAAAACAGCCCCCTATGCCCCTCTTTTCCATCGTCATCCCCACCAAAGGGCGCGCCTACCTCGTCGGCTATGCCATCCAGAGCGTCCTCAACCAGACCTGCGCCGACTTTGAAGTGGTTGTTGTGGACAACGACGACGGCGACGCCACCGAACAGGCCGTCCAGCGCTTCAACGATGCGCGTCTGCGCCGTGTGCGCACCGGCGGCCTGTCCATGCCCGATAACTGGGAATGCGGTTTCCGTGAGGCGCGCGGTGAGTACATCACCATCCTGACCGACCGCATGGTGCTGCGGCCGTGGGCGCTGGAAAGGCTGAAACAGGCTTTTGCGGTGGGCGATCAGCCGATCATAAGCTGGGGGGTGGAGACGGTGGAGGATGCGCGCCCCGGCGAGACGTTCTTTACCCGGCGGCGCGCGCCAGCCCCAGCGCCCGACCGCATTATCACCACCGCGGAACTGGTCGAACGTTTTCTGAACCGTTCTTACTGGGACACCATGCTCGTGCTGCCCAAAGGGCTGCACTCGTGCGCCCACCGGTCGGTGCTGGAGCAGTTGCTGCGGGGGGCGGCGGGCCGCGCCTGCCTGGCGGTCGCGCCGGACTACACCTTCGCTTTCCAGCAGCTCGCGCAGTATGACCGGGTGCTGCACCTGGGACAGCCGCTCACGCTTAGCAGCAACCGCGTGAGCACCGGGCGCAGCTCTCAGCTTAAAGACCAGGTTTCCGACGAATTTATAAAGCAGGTCGGCGGGCCGCCGCACAGCTTCACCCACGTGCCCATCAAAGCCTTCTTCATCCAGAACTCGCTGTTCAACGATTTTCTGCGCGTGCGCGAGCTTGCTGGCGGCAATCTGGCGGCTTACGAACTGCCGCTGGTTCCCTATTTCATCCACTGCTATTCTGAGCTGGCGCAGCTTCAGGCGACAGGCATTGACCATACGCCAGAGATCACCGCGTGGCGCGCTGCGCTGGACGCGCAGCCCGCGGAGGTGCGCGCCGCCGTCGAACAGGCCGTAACGCCCATTGCGCGGCGCTGGCGCATCATCGGCCTGCGAGATCGTTTGTTTTATGCGCGGCTGCGGCAGGTGGTGAAGCGCGTGAAGAAAGGCCGTGTCAGCCCGGTTTTCCCGGATATTCTGGCGGCGCTGGCGTGGGAAGAACAGCAGCGCAAAGGACAACCGCTATCATGACGACCCTGCTCATCGTCGGCGGGGCGGGGATGCTCGGCCACCGCCTGCTGGCCGACCTCAGCGCCGCCTATCCCACCTGGGCCACCGTGCGCGGCGGCCCCGGCGCGCTGGCCGCGCTGCCCGGCGTAGACCCCGCGCGCATCATCGGCGGGGTGGACGCGCTGCGCTTCGAGAGCGTGGTGCGCGCCGTCGCCGTCGCCCGCCCCGACGTGGTCATCAACTGCGTCGGCCTCATCAAGCAGCGCGCCGACGCCGCCGACCCGCTGCTGGCGCTGGACATCAACGCGCGCTTCCCGCACCAACTGGCCGCGCTGTGCGCCGCCGCCGGCGCGCGCCTGATCCACATCAGCACCGACTGCGTGTTCGACGGCCAGCGCGGGATGTACACCGAGGACGACCCGCTGACGGCGCAGGACCTTTACGGGCGCACTAAGGCGCTGGGCGAGGTGACCGACCAGCCGCACGCCCTCACGCTGCGCACGTCGCTGGTCGGGCGCGAGCTGGGCACGCGCTACGGCCTGCTGGAGTGGTTTCTGGCGCAGCCGGGGCCGGTGCCGGGCTACACGCGCGCGGTGTTCAGCGGCTTCCCCACCGGCGAGGTCGCCGCCATTCTGCGGAATTATGTGCTGCCGCGCCCGGCGCTGTGCGGGCTGTACCACCTGGCGGCGGCGCCGATCAGCAAGTATGACCTGCTGACGCTGTTCAACGCCGCCTACGGGCGCGGCGTGGAGATCGTCCCCGACGCGCGGGTGGCGATTGACCGCAGCCTGGACGGCGGCCGCTTCCGCGCCGCCACCGGCTTCACGCCCCGGCCCTGGGGCGCGATGGTGGCGGACGGCCTGTAGGCCGCCCGCCGCCCCCCCGCTAGAGCTGAATCTCGGCCTGGATCAGGCTGCCGTCGGCGCTGGTCTGCACGCTGAAGCCCAGCTTCCCGAAGATGTGGCGCATGTCCGCGTGTTCGGGCAGGATGGCCGCGTGCACCGTGCGCAGCCCTTCGTCGCGCGCGTACTGGAGCA
>CAZDVL010000346.1:0-2820 GCA_964508745.1 uncultured Anaerolineaceae bacterium
TTTTCTCGCCCGGCGCGACGCACGTGGCCGGCTACCGCTGGCGCGACAGCGCCGGGCGCGGCCCGCTGACGCTGCGCGAGCTGGCCACCGGGCGGCAGGTGACGCTGGCAGAGCCGCCGCTTGTGTGGGGCTTCGCGTGGGCACAGCCCTGATTAACGCTGTTTTAATCTATGATTTGTACGATAATCCAGGCTGTGATCCGTCGTGTACCGAGGTTAGTTAATTATGTCTGGTGAACGCATCCTGGTGATTGAGGATGAGGCCCGCATCGCCCAGTTTGTCGAGCGCGGGCTGATCTACGAGGGCTACCGCGTCACGGTCGCCCGCGACGGCAAGCTCGGCCTGGCGGCGGCCCGCGACAACCCGCCGGACCTGGTGATTCTGGACTGGATGCTGCCGGGAGTTGACGGCCTGGAAGTGTGCAAGCGCCTGCGCGCCGCCAGCGAAGTGCCGATCCTGATGCTCACGGCCAAAGACGATATTAACGACCGCGTCACCGGCCTGGACGCCGGCGCCGACGACTACCTGGTGAAACCCTTCTCGGTGGACGAGCTGCTGGCCCGCATCCGCGCCCTGTTCCGGCGCACCGTGCCGGTCTCGCGGCCCGACATGCTGCGCTTTGCCGACCTGACGCTGGACACCGGCACGCACCGCGCCTACCGCGGCGAGCGCGCCATTGACCTCACCGCCAAAGAGTACGAGCTGCTGGAACTGTTCATGCGCAACCCGCGCCAGGTGCTCACGCGCGATGTCATCTTCGACCGCGTGTGGGACTATGACTTCGGCGGCGAAAGCAACATCATCGAGGTCTACGTCCGCTACCTGCGCCAGAAAACCGAAGCGGAACACGAAACCCGCCTGATCCACACGGTGCGCGGCGTGGGCTATGTCCTGCGCGAGGAATAACCATGCCGATTCGCACCCGGCTGATTCTGTGGTATTCCGGCCTGCTGGCGGTGATCATCGTCGTTTTTAGCGCCGCCGTCTACAGCGTGATGAGCTGGACGCTCGTCAACGCCGTGGACAGCACGCTTGATGAAACCGTCGAACAGGTCGTCAGAAACAGCCGCGTGCAGCGCATCGGCGAGTTCGGCGGCCCCGACAACATGCTGATCCTGCTGCCGCGCCTGGATATTTTCCGCGCGTCCGGCGTGGGCGTGCAGGTGTGGGACACGCGCCACGCCGAGCCAACGCTGGCGGCGGCCTCCACCAACATCGCCGATTACGTGGACCCGCTCGACGCCAGCGCGCTGGGCCTCAGCGAAGGCCGCGTCTACACCAACGCCATCATTAACGGCCAGCCGGTGCGCGTGCTGACGCGCCCGATGGTCGGCGTCGAGCTGATGGGCGACGCGCGCGCCTTCGCCAACGTGCAGGCGGTCGCCTCGCTGACGACAGTCATTCAGGCGCGCGAACGCCTGCTGGTCGTCATGCTGACCAGCGGCGCGGTCGGCATCCTGGGGTCGGTCATGCTGGGCCTGTGGCTGTCGCGGCAGGCGCTTCAGCCGATCAACCGCATCACAGCGGCGGCGGCGCGCATCGCCGCCACCGACGACCTGAGCACGCGGCTGGCCTGGGACGGCCCGCGCGACGAGCTGGGCCGGCTGGCGTCGGTTTTTAACCAGATGATGGACCGGCTGGAGCACCTGTTCAGCGTGCAGCGCCGCTTCGTGGCCGATGTCTCGCACGAGCTGCGCACGCCCCTCACGGCCATCCGCGGCAACCTGGACCTGGTCCGGCGCTACGGCGCGGACGCCATGTCGCTGGAGGCCATCGAGGGCGAGGTGGAGCGCATGTCGCGCATGGTCAACGACCTGCTGCTGCTCGTGCGCGCCGACTACGGCGGGCTGACGCTCGACATGGAGCCGGTGGACCTGGACGCGCTGCTGCTGGAGGTGCACCAGCAGGCGCGCCTGCTGAGCAAGAGCCGCCACCTGACGGTGGTGGTGGACGACATCGCGCCGGTGCGCGTCAGCGGCAGCGCCGACCGCCTCAAGCAGCTTCTGCTGAACCTGGTGCAGAACGCCATCAAGTTCACGCCCGACGGCGGCACGATCACCCTGACGCTGCGCCAGCGCGGCCCAGAGGCGCTCATCGCCGTGCGCGACACCGGCATCGGCATCGCGCCGGAGGACCAGAAGCACATCTTCGACCGCTTCTACCAAACCGACACGTCGCGCCAGTACACCGACGGCGGCGGCGCGGGCCTGGGGCTTTCCATCGCCCGCTGGATCGTCGAGGCGCACGGGGGGACAATCGCGGTGGAAAGCGCGCTGAAGGCCGGCAGCGTGTTCACGGTGACGCTGCCCGCGCTGGGCGACGGGCCAGCAGCGCCCGGCCCTGGCGGCGGCCGCCGCGCCCGCGCCGCCGGCGGCCCGCCCACGCACACGGCGATCGCCGGCTGAACGGTCAGTGGCCGGAAACCAGCCGCAGGCCGACCACGCCGGCGACGATCAGGCCGATGCACAGCAGGCGCAGCGCCTCCGCCGGCTCGCCCAGCAGCACGATGCCAAAGATGACCGTGCCCACCGCGCCGATGCCGGTCCAGACGGCGTAAGCGCTGCCCACCGGCAGCGTGCGCAGCGCGATCGCCAGCAGCACCACGCTGATCACCATGCTGACGACGGTAATCACGCTGGGCAGCGGGCGGCTGAAGCCCTCGCTGTACTTCAGGCCCACCGCCCACACAACCTCGAACAGCCCGGCGACAAACAGAATAATCCAGTCCATGCGATTTATAAGCTCCAGCGCAGCAGAATAGGGCTTACCCGGTGATGCAGGCCGTCAGCGGGCCGCGCCGGACGTTGAGGGCGATCTCGC
>CAZDVL010000347.1:0-2797 GCA_964508745.1 uncultured Anaerolineaceae bacterium
GTGTTGTGGTAGCCGGTGTCGGTGATCAGGCTGGTGAAATTGGCGACGCACACGAACGCCGTCCGGCGCGCGCCCAACTGCACCAGCAGCGTGGAAAGCTGGAAGGTTTCCAGCGCGGGGTAATAAAGAAACAGCGCCAGAATCAGCAGCGTGGGGGCCAGCAGCAGCACAGGCAGCAGCCAGCCTTTGAACGCGCCGGGGTGCTGGCGCGTCGCTGTTTCGGTTTCAGCCTGGCCGCGGCGCGCCCACAGGCGGGCGACCCAGTTGACCAGCGCCAGCGCCAGCGCCGCGCCCAGCGCGACCAGCACGAGGCCGAAGGCCGCGTCCAGCGCTTTGGCCTTTTCGTCGAAGGTGCAGAAGTTGAGCGGCAGCATGAAGATCAGCGGCCCGGCGAAGCCGGCCGCTGCGCCAGCTGCCGCGCCCAGGCCGGCGTTCAGGCCGGCGCGGTAAAAAATATAGGCCAGCACGACGGCGCCGATGGCGGCGGTGATGACCAGGACGGTAAGCGGAGAAGCGGACATGGAGTGCCTTATCTGCTGCGGGTTACGCTGTAAACCTCACCCCGCCGCGCTGTGCGACGGGGTGAGGCGGTCAGGCAGGTGCAGCGTTTATTCCGGTGCGTTGAGCAGGTTGTACTCGCTCAGGATGGTGTTGGCCTCAACGACGGCGGCGTCCAGCACGGCCTGCGGGTCCTCGTCGGTGAGCAGGACGGTGTCAATCGCCTGGGTGGCAACATTGCGGATGGCCGGGAAGGCGCCCATGATCACGCCGCTGGTCGCCGGGGTGATGGTGCTCTGGGCAAGCTGGTCGGACGCGACGCTGAAGTTCGGGTTTTCGTCGAACCAGCCTTCGGAGGCCAGCAGCTCGTTGGAGCTGACGCGGATGGCGATGTAGCCGGTGATCTGGTGCCATTCGGCGGCGTTCTCGGTGTTGTTCAGCCACAGCAGCCAGGTCAGCGCGCCGTCTTCGACTTCCGGCGCCAGGCCGTCCACCAGCCACAGGCTGGCCCCGCCGATCAGGTTGCCGGTCCAGCCGGTGTCGTCGTTGTAGGGCAGGAACGAGGCCACAACCTCGAAACCGTTCTCGACGCCGGTGTCGGTGTAGAGCTTGGTGTCGGAGCTGCTGTAGGCGGTCATGGCGGTCTGCCCGCTGAGGAACGACTGGTCAACCGTGCTCCAGGCAGCGCCGGCCTGCGCGCCGCTGTAGTACAGGTAGCCCTTGTCGTACATGTCGTTGAGCCAGGTCAGGATGGCGACGCCGGCTTCGCTGTTGAAGGTCACTTCGGTGGCGCGGGCCTCGCGGCCGTTGCCGTTGTTGGCATATTCGGCGTTCTGCTGCGCCAGCCACTGCTCGAAGAACCAGCCGTGGTTGGGGAAGGTGAAGCAGAATTCCGGCGCGCCGTCCATCGCCATGATCTTCTCGCAGGCGGCCTCGACCTCATCCCAGGTGGCCGGGATGCTCTCCACGCCGGCGGCGTCGAGGATGGTCTTGTTGGAGAACCAGATCGCCGAGGACGTGTTCCAGGGCATCGAGGTCCACGCGCCGTCGAGCGTGTAGTAAGCGGTGGTGGGGCCGATGAAGTCGTCGAAGTTCACGGCGACGCCGTTGACCTCGGTCCGGTCGCCCAGCGCGTCAGCGATGGACTTGAAGTAGCCGCTGTCGCGGGCGTTCTGTGTGGCGGCCTCGAAGTACTGCACGACAGCGGGCAGCGCGCCCTGTTCGGCGGCCAGCGCGGTAGCGGCGAACAGCTCCTCATAGTTCTGGTAGCCTTCGACCACGACGTTGTACTGCGGGAACTCCTCGTTGAAGGCGGCAGCTTTCTCGCGCGTCCAGTCAAGGCGGTTGTCGGTGAAGGCAATCCAGACCTTAACTTCGGTGGCGTCCTGGGCCAGCGCCGGGACAATCGCCAGCGCGCCCAGCATCAGCGCCAGCAGGACCAGCAGCAGCTTACGGTTCAACATATCGGTACATCCTCCTGAAAAATGGTCGGTGGGGCAGGGTGTCTGCCCACAGGTCAAATAGTACGCGGGGCCGCATTAAAATCATTTGTTAAGATTGTTAATCGCCCGCAAAACTATTATCCACTTTTCTTAACCTTCTGGCAAGCGGATTGCAACATAAAGCCGGGGCCAGCATGGCCCCGGCGGAAAAAGCATCATGTGAGGATAAGAACGGGCGTTTAGCTGAGGTAGTCGCGCAGGTGGCGGCTGCGGCGTGGGTGGCGCAGGCGGCGCAGCGCCCGCCCTTCGATCTGGCGGATGCGCTCGCGCGTGAGGCCGAATTTCTGGCCCACTTCTTCCAGCGTGTAGCTGCGGCCGTTCTGCAGGCCGAAGCGCAGGCTGAGGATGCGCGCCTCGCGCGGGGTGAGGGTCGCCAGTACCTCCTCGATCTTGGCGCGCAGCAGGTTGTCGTAGGCGCTCTGGGCGGGCGTGGGGGCGCTGTCGTTTTCGATGAAGTTGCCCAGCTCGCTGTCCTCGTCCTCGCCGACCGGGTGTTCCAGGCTCAGCGGCTGCCACGACACGCGCAGCATCCACTGCACCTTGCGCGGCTCCAGGTGCATCTCGGCGGCGATTTCCTCGGCGGTGGGTTTGCGCCCATAGTCCTGCTCAAGCTGGCGCGCCACGCGGTACAGGCGGCGGATGCGGTCGCTCATGTGGACCGGCACGCGAATGGTGCGCCCCTGGTCGGCGATCGCGCGCGTGATCGTCTGGCGAATCCACCAGGTGGCGTAGGTGCTGAAGCGGAAGCCGCGCCGGTAGTCGAACTTCTCGACGGCTTTCATCAGCCCCAGGTTGCC
>CAZDVL010000348.1:0-2796 GCA_964508745.1 uncultured Anaerolineaceae bacterium
ATGCGCAGGCCGTTGACCAGCACGCTCATCACGAACGCGCCGATAATCGTGCCCAGGATCGTCCCCTCGCCGCCGCTGAGCGATGTCCCGCCGATCACGACCGCCGCGATCGCGTCCAGCTCATAGCCCTGGCCGAGCGCGGGCTGGGCAGAGTTCAGGCGCGCCGCCATCAGCACGCCGCCCAGGCCGGCGAACAGGCCGCACAGCGTGTAAACGGCGACTTTCCACGAGCGCGTGTTCACGCCGGAAAGGCGCGTTGCTTCCTCGTTGCTGCCCAGGGCGAACGTGTAGCGCCCCAGGATGGTGCGCCCCAGGATGAAGCTGGCGACGATGGCCGCCCCGAACAGGATAAAGACGGCGTTGGGGATGTCGAGGCCGGGGATGAGCGAGCCGGTGACCGACCCCATCGCGATCTGGCGGAACTCTGGCGTTTCGTTGAAGTAGATGGGTTTGAGGCCAGAGATCACCAGCGACAGCCCCTTGGCGATGTACATCATGCCCAGCGTGGCGATGAACGGTGGGATGTGCATCCGGGCGATGATGAGGCCGTTCAACAGGCCGGCCAGCGCGCCGGTGAGGACGCCGCCGACCAGCCCGATCGGCACGGGAAGCTGCCAGTAGGTGATGAACACGCCGGTCATGACCGCCGCGAACGTCATCACCGTGCCGATGGACAGGTCAATGCCGCCGGTGATGATGACGTAAGTCACGCCCAGGGCCAGCACGCCGTTGACGGCGGTCGCCAGCAGGATGCCGATGATGTTGTTGAACTGAAGGAAGTTGGGCGACGCCAGCGAAAAGACCAGAATGAGCACGATGAGCGCGGCGAAGGCCAGCAGGCGCTGCGTCGCGTCGGAGCGAAACAGCGTCTTGTGGCGGCTGATGGGTGGCGGGGTGGGGGCGGCTGAAACACTCATAATTTTAGGCATTCCCGGATTCTGTGGCCGTCTGAAGGGGTGTATCTGTCTGAATGAGGCCGCCGCGCTGGGTGGCGTACCGCATAATCTTTTCCTGGGTGGCCTCGGCGCTCTCCAGCTCGCCGGTGATGCGCCCCTCGCACATGACGATAATGCGGTGGCTCATGCGCAGGATTTCCGGCAGCTCGGACGAGATCATGATGATGGATTTGCCCTGCTGCGCCAGGTCGTTGAGCAGGCGGTAGATTTCGCTTTTGGCGCCCACGTCAATGCCGCGCGTCGGCTCGTCGAAGATCAGGATGCTGGTGTCGGCGGTCAGCCACTTGGCGATGACGACCTTCTGCTGGTTGCCGCCGGACAGGTTGCGGACCTTCTGCTGGAGGCTGGGCGTTTTGATGGACAGCGCGCTGACGTAGCGGGCGGCGGTGGCGCGGGTTTCGGCGTTGTTCACCAGCCCGATGCGGCTGAGGAACTTGCGGAAGGCCGCCAGCACGACGTTCGTCTCGACATCCATGCCCAGCGTCAGGCCGTAGCGCTTGCGGTCCTCGGACAGATAGCCGATGCCGTGCCGCACGGCGTCGCTGGGGTTCTTGATGTGGACGCGCCGGCCGTTCACGTAAATCTCGCCGGAGTCGATGGCGTCGGCGCCGAAGATCGCCCGCGCGACCTCGGTGCGGCCCGCGCCCATCAGGCCGGCGAAGCCCAGGATTTCGCCGCGCCGGAGCGTGAAGCTCACGTCGGCCAGGGCGCGGCCCCGGTTCAGGCCGCGCGCCTCCAGCACGATGTCGTGGCTGGGCTGTTCGGGCACTTCGGGGGCGGCCTCGAAGATCGTGCGGCCCACCATCAGGCTGATGATCTGGTCAATTTTCGCTTCAGGCGTGGGCACAGTGTCAATGTAGTGGCCGTCGCGCATCACGGTGATGCGGTCGGAGATCTGCTTGAGTTCTTCGAGGCGGTGGCTGATGTAGACGATGCCGGCGCCGCTGTCGCGCAGGCCGCGGATGATGCGGAACAGCTCGTCAATCTCGGCCTCGGTGAGCGCCGCCGTCGGCTCGTCCATGATGAGCACGTCGGAGTTGTACGACAGGGCTTTGGCGATCTCCACCATCTGCTGTTTGGCGACGGTAAGATCAGAGACTTTGGTGCGCGGGTTAAGGTTCAGGCGCAGCGCTTCGAGCTGCGCGGCCGTCTGCGCGTTGATCTGCCTGTCGTCGAGGACGAAGCGCAGGCTGGCGCGCGGCTCGCGCCCGATGAAGATGTTCTGCGCCACCGTCAGGTGCGGCATCAGGTTGAGTTCCTGGTGGATCATGCTGATGCCCAGTTCCTGGGCCGCGCGCGGGCTGGGGATGTTCACGTCGCGCCCCTTGACGAAGATGTGCCCGGCGTCCTTCATGTAGATGCCGGCCAGCACTTTCATCAGGGTGGATTTGCCGGCCCCGTTTTCGCCCACCAGCGCGTGCACTTCGCCGGGGCGCAGGTCAAAGCGGCACTGGGAAAGGGCGTGGACACCTGGGAAGGATTTTTCAATCCCTTCCATGACAACAATGCTGTCGCTCATCTCTACCTTCAGCGCGGACAATAAGTATTGGCCTGCTAACGCACTAATTATGGGGCCGAAAGAAGCGCATCCGCGAATATGTTACGGTTAACATAGCACAAATCGTGGTGGCTGTCAAATAATCGGGCATGCTGCAACATGCCCCTGCTGGCTAACGGCTGTTCGAACTGACTACGCCGATGGTGAGCATGAGGTTGGCCCACACGCGGGCCTCGCCGGTGGCGATCACCAGGCCGACTTCGGAGCGGCGCGCCAGGTCATAGAAGGCGAAGCGCTCCACCGGCTGCAGCTCCAGGCCGGGCAGCAGGGCGCGGAACTCGG
>CAZDVL010000349.1:0-2790 GCA_964508745.1 uncultured Anaerolineaceae bacterium
ATGTGCTCGGTATCGGGGCTATTCGCCTGGCCAACCTGATTCTGGCGCAGTCCGACCTGCTGTCCATTACCCGTCCATACTTGCAGCGTCTGGCCGATGAAACCCAGGAAACCATCTTCATCGGCGTTTTCGAGAACTCATACTGCACCTACATTGACAAAGTGGTGAGCGACCAGATTGTGCGCATGGACGCGCCGTTGGGCGTGCGCCGCCCGCTCAACTGCACGGCAATCGGCAAGGCGCTGCTGGCGTTCTCGCCGCGTTTCAGCCGCGAGTGGCTGCACGACCTGCACCGCATCCAGGCGTTCGGTCAGCCAACCAGCTTTTCTATCACTGACCCCGACGCGCTGTATGACGACCTGATCGGGGCGCGCAGGCTCGGTTTCACCAGCGACCGGCGTGAGTTCAACCCGTCGGCTATGTGCGTGGCCGCGCCCATTCTCGACCACGCCGGCCAGCCGATCGCGGCAATTTCCATCAGCGGCCCGGCAGAGCGCATCGAACCACGCTACGCTGAGCTGGCGGAAATGGTGCGCCGCGCCACCGCGCAGATCAGCAAAGCCCTGGGCGGAGGCCCGCCGCCAGGCACGGCATAAGCGGCGTTTTCGCCGGCTGCGCGCGCCCCTGGGTGTGCTGGCCGGAAACCGGTCAGACCTTGATGCCCACACCCACCAGCGGCTCGTCGCCGCGGGCCTCCATCTCGTGGGGGATGCCGCCGCGTTTGAAGAAGGCCGAGCCTGGCTCAACGGCGGCCTCATGCTCGTTCCCCCCTTCTCGCCAGCGCACAACCCCGCTCCCTTTGAACACAAAGAACACTTCGTCCTCAGGGTGATCGTGCCAGCCGGTCGCCATTCCCGGCTCGATTGTGCCGACAATGAAGATCAGCCCGCGCGCGCCTGGCGCGCTCAGGTCGAGCATCCGTGCCCACCTGCCCTTCAGCAGCGGCGATTCCTTCAGCGGCACACTGTCAATGGATTTTACCCAGGCGGCGCTGTCGTCAGTCATCACGATACCCCCACTCCGTGTCAATTCAGGCCGTACAGGCGGGCAGCGTTGCCGCCCATGATTAACGCCTCGTCGGCGGCGGGCAGCCGCAGGGCGCGAATCACTTCAAGCTGCAGGCGCGGCAGCACCATCGGCGCGTTTGATCCGAACACGACGCGCTCTGCGCCGACGCGCTCGACAGCATTCGCGATAAAGTGCGGCTCAAACACCGCCGTTGTCGCCAGGTAGATGTTGGGGTGCTGCTCGGCGGCCAGAATCGCTTCCAGCACATAATAGCGGTAGCCCATATGGTCCATAATGAAGTTCACCTCCGGGAAACGCCGCGCCATCTGCGCGATTTCCAACGGGTGACAGAAGAAATTGCCAGAGTGGACTGTCACCGGCACGCCGTGCTCGCGCGCTGTCTGCAGCAGATGGTCCGCCGCGCCGCTGGCAGCGCGAAAAGCGTAATGCACCGGCATCAGCTTGAGGCCACGAAACCCCCACTCCGTTAATGCTCGGCGCAGCAGCGCTGTGCCCTCCGCGCCCAGGTGCGGATTAACAGAAGCGATGCCGACGAAACGCGGATCAGACCTGATCTGCGCGTACATGCCCTCGTTGTCGGTCGCCAGCGGTTTCGGCTCAGGAAAAAGCAGCGCTGTCGTTACGCCTGCTTCGTCAAGCTGCTGCCGCAGCAGCGTCAGCCCTTTAACCCCTGCCAGGGCAAAGGCCGGATTGTAAAAGGTTTCGACATCAATAATCATGCGCCGTATTCCCTTATAGATTGACCGTGTTGTGCGGGCGCTCCCCGCGCGCCAGGCTTTGCAGCGCGCCGAAGGCCGAATCCGCGATGATGTCTGCATTCTCAACCGTAGCGCCCAGGCTGTGCGGCGTCACAAGCACATTGGGCATGTGCAGCAGCGGGTGATCCGGCGGCGGCGGCTCGCGCTCCAGCACATCAAGCGCCGCGCCGGCCAGCCGGCCCTGCCTCAGCGCGTCAATTAAGGCGCTTTCCTCAACCAATGCGCCGCGCGCCACATTCACCAGGTAAGCGCCTGCTTTGACCACCGCGAAGGCCGCCGCGTCGAGCAGGTGATGGGTAGCGTCAGTCAGGGGCGCGCACACACAGACAATGTCTGACGCGGCCAGAAGGTCGCGCAGCGGCAGCAGCGCGTCAGCGCCGCGCTCGCTGGCCTGCGTGGGCGACAGATACGGGTCGGCGGCGATGACGCGCATCGAGAGCGCCCGACCAAAGCGCGCCAGGTCGCTGCCAATGCGTCCCAGGCCAACAATGCCGAGCGTTTTTCCGGCCAGCGTGTGCCCACGGTCAGCGTCGGGCGCGGGCCACCGGCCCGCTTCAACGGCGCGCTGCATGGCTGGATAGTGTTTGGTGACCATCAGCAGCAGCGTCAGGGCGGCCTCGGCCACCGAAACGGCGAACTCTGGCGCAATTGCAACCGGTATGCCGCGCGCTGCCGCCGCAGCCGTGTCAATATGGTCGAAGCCCATGCCAGCGGCGACAATCCCCCGCAGCCGGGGCGCAGACGCGATCAGCTCGGCGGGCAGCCGCAGGCCCGCCGCATAACCCACGATCCAGACATCAGCGTCACGAAAGCTGGCGTCCTGCTGGCGGAGACGGCTCGCGTCCAGCGTCGTCCATGTCAGCGACGAATCGCCCACCATACGGTTGAGCAGCGCGGCCTCAATAGAGGGTTTCAGCGCGGCCAGAACGACCTGAAGGGGTGCTGCTGCCGTCATATAATGGATACACCGTTTTTATTTTTTAGATACGATGTTTCTATTATG
>CAZDVL010000350.1:0-2786 GCA_964508745.1 uncultured Anaerolineaceae bacterium
CCTACATCGTGGAGGCCGCCGACGCCATCTCTGGCGCGCGGCCCGGCGCGCGGCGCGAGAGCCTGGAGGGCTACATCAAGCGCGTCAAGACGCTGGAGGAGATCGCCAACACCTTCGAGGGCGTGGAGCAGAGCTACGCGCTCCAGGCCGGGCGCGAGGTGCGCATCATCGTCCGGCCCGACCACATTGACGACCTGGAGGCGCTGCGGCTGGCGCGCAACGTCGCCAAGAAGATTGAGGAAACGATGCAGTACCCCGGCCAGATCAAAGTGCAGGTGATCCGCGAAACGCGCGCCATCGACTACGCGCGCTGACCGCGGCGGTTACTACAGGCAGCCGGCAGGGCCTTGCCCCCGCCGGCTGTTTTTTTACAGAGGCCGGCTGCGGCGGCCTCCACCCCACAGCGTAAATGCACAGGCAGACGCATCTATGCTATGCTTTTGTGTGGAACAGGGACGTTCCACCACCAGCGAACCAGTGTGAGAAACAATTATGGCGAGTCTGAAACGGCTGGACAATCTCTACCCCACCATGACCGACCTGGCAATCTACCTCATGCTGGCCCACGAAAAACACGCCCGTTATATCCTCTGCCAGCCGGATAATCAGCCGTTAGCCACCGTCGAAGTGACCTATGAATATGTGCGGGCACTGCTGGCCTGTGGTATCCCGCCGGAATCGCAGCGGGTGCAGGAAGCGGTCGCGTGGTTCAGTGCGCCGCGCCCGGCCGATGCGCTCGACCGGGCCGAGCTGCTGCGCCTGGAGGCGCTGCTGCACCTGGCGCCGGACAGCCCTGGCGTTCAGCCCCGGCTGGAACGGCTGCTGGGCTACCGCGAGCACAACGGCCTGTTCCAGGTCGAACGCAACAGCATGCTGTCCGACACACTGGCCGCGCTGCGGATCATGCTGCTGGCCCGCGACCTCCGGCTGCTGGATGGGCACATCAGCGACGCCGAGATCGAGCAGATCATTGACAAACTCCGCGACATGCTCAGCGACGACAGCGACCTGGCGCTGCTGCTGCGCCTCAAACACCGGCTGACCAACAAACTGGACAGCGATCTGCTGAAGCACCTGCTGGACCAGGCGCGCAGCCAGAACGGTGTCTGGGGCATACGCCGCCAGTACGCCTCGTCCAGAATAGTCGGCACCGTCCAGGCGATGCACATTCGGCAGCTTTCCGGGGCTGACATCGGCAGCCTGGAAGATGGTTTCAGCGAAATCATGCTGGACACCTGTATCGTGATCGAAGAACTGGTGCGGATGGCCAGCGACCTTAAGCCTGTGCTGTCGGTGCTTGAGACCAGCATGGCGCTGTGGTGGAACCAGATTCAGGGCGACAAAGCGCCGGCGCGGCTGCGCGCGCTGTTCCCCAATGAGCTGATTTACCTGCGTGTGCTGTGCCGGACGGTGAGCGCTGTCAGCGCCTACAGCGGCGAACTGGTGGCTAAACACCTGCTGGAACACGCGCTGGCGGCAGGGGCCGGCCGGTTCAAGGATGTTGAATGGGCTGAAAAAACCGACATCGAAACGGCCCTGCGTCACTGGATTGGCGTTGACCTGCCAGAGGAAGAAGTTGTCCGGCTCAAACTGGGCCTGTCGGATTCAAATGTCGTGCGCATTACGCCGCGCCTGTACCACCCGATCAGCGAGAGCCAGATGAACCCGCGTGACGAAACGCTGATCGTCAAATATGGGCCAATTGATGAGGTTGACAACGAGCGCGCCAGCTACAACGCGCTGCCAGCGGCGATGCGACGCTTCTTCGTGAAAATCCCCAACAAAACGCACACCAACGAGCGCCGGCAGGCCTTCGTGATCATGGAGGACCTGAGCGGCTATTTCACGCTCTACGAAATCTGCAAGGATTTGATGATCCAGGACAACACGCACCTCAGCAGCCAGCTCAGCAGCTTTCTGATCGAGATGCACCGCAGCGCCGGCGACACCGGGATCGCCACCAGCGTCCACTTTCACGAGCTGTATATTCGCCCGATGCTGGAACAGGTGGATTTCATTTTTGCCCGCGTGCAGGACCTGGAACGCGGCGGCCTGCTGCCCCAGGATAATTTCAACTTCGACGGCCACAGCGTGCTCTACGATCACCTCTCGGACCAACTGGCAGCCATCCTCACCCATCAGCGCAAGCTCGAACGCTTCCCGACCGCCTTCATGCACGGTGACCTGCACTCGCGCAATATCATGGTCAGGTGGGATCGCAGCGCGCGGCGCAGCGCCGACCGCTTCGACTTCAAACTGATTGACCTGAGCAACCTGCGCCGCGACGGCGACATCGCCCATGACGCCGGTCAGATTGTGGTGGACCTGGGCACGCTGCCCCTGCGCGGCGATTTCAAAGATTCGCGCGTGGCTGAAGGGCTGGAGGACCTGGAGAAAAGGCTGGAAAACGTTTACAGCGACTACGCCTACGAGCGCGCCGGCGATGACACCTTCTCCATTCGCCTCAACCTGAGCAAGGCGCGGGCGCTTATCCGCATCGCCAAGTCGCTGTCCAAGCAGGGCGGCAAAGCGTTGGCGATGCAGGCCCACAGCGAGGCCATCGGGCATCTCAGCACCAGCCTGAGCTTTGCCCAGTGGGCCGCCGAAGAACTGGAATCGGTCTGCAACGACCTTATCTGAGGGCTAGAGCGTCAGCAGATAGGCGATGAGGTCGGCCAGCTCCTGCGCCGAGAGGTGATCGGCGAAGCCGTCGTACATCATGTCGCGGAAGCCGGGCACGATAAAGTCGCGCGGGCGCAGGATGCTGTCCTCGATGTACTGGCGCG
>CAZDVL010000351.1:0-2784 GCA_964508745.1 uncultured Anaerolineaceae bacterium
AGGTCGTGCGCGACTCGCGCGCGTAAACGGCGTAGAACTCGTTGCCGAGGCAGTTGAGGCGCCGGTCGTTTTCGCATTCGCAGGGGTTGCAGGCTTTCGCGGTCTCGACAGCCGGCGCGGGCGACAGCCCGAACGCGACCTGTAAGCCGAACAGGACGGCCAGCAGCCCGGCGGCGGGCAGCAGGCGAAACACCAGAAAACGCTTGACAGACATGGCTTGTATTTTCCCTCACAAGTGGCGTTATACACGGCCCACATTCTAAAGGACACGCCGCGCCGGCGCAAGCTTGGGCCGCGCCGGTGTGGACAGCGCCCGCCGCCGCCGGTATGATGGGTGCCGCCTGGTTTTGCACAAAGTGTAGGCTGCCTGTGTCCCACTTGCTTGTTCGCCCTGCGCCCGGCACGCGGCGCGCCCTCAGGCTGCACGCGCTGGCGCTGGCGTTTTTCGCCGGGCTGGCCTTCCTCACGCTGTACCCGGTGGTCTTTCAGACGGGCACACACGTCGCCGGCTACGACTATTTCAACTACAACTGGAACTTCTGGTGGGTGCGGCACGCCGCGGGCACGCCTGATCTGAACATGTACCTGAACGATTTCGTCATGTTCCCCGCCGTGAGCAACTACGGCTACCACGCGCTGACGCTGTTCTGGTATCCCCTCTGGGCGCTGCTGGAGCCGCTGGCCGGCACGCTGGCGGCGGTGACGGCGATCATCTTCCTGGGGGCGACGCTCAACGGCTGGCTGCTGTTCGTGTTCTTGCGGCGCGAGCGCGTCGCGCCGGGGCTGGCGCTGCTGGGCGGCGCGGCGCTGCAGGCGCTGCCGATCACGCGCTACTTCTACTACAACACGCACCTCAACCTGATGGACTGGTTCTGGCTGCCGCTGCTGCTGCTGGGCTGGCAGCAGATCGCGCGCGGCGTCGAGGGCGGGCGTTTTGTGCGCGCGGCCGGCTGGTCGCTGGCGCTGGGGGTCGGGCTGTGGGGCCTGCTGCTGACCGACCTGCAGTTTCCGATTTTCGCGTCCTTCCTGCTGGGGCCGTATGTGTTGTGGACGCTGTGGCAGGGGCGGCGGCGCGCGCTGGCGCTGGCCGCGGCAGGCGCGCTGGCGCTGGCGGTGGGCGTCGGCCTGGGCTGGTTCGCCGGGCCGCTGCCCTACATCGTGCGCTTTGAGGGCGAACTCATCCCCGGCCCGGTGGAGGACCGGCCCGGCGTGCCGTTCCCGCAGGGCTTCCTGAGCATGGCCGAGCGCTGGTGGAGCTGGGATGACCCGTCGGTGGGGGCGTTCGTCACGCTGGCGCTGGTCGCGGCGCTGGCGGCGGGCTGGTGGGCGCGGGGCCGGGTGACGCTGCCCCGGCGGCGCTGGTTCTGGTTCATCGCGATGCTGCCGCCGATGGTTTTCGCGATGGGGCCGACGCTGCACGCCTTCGGCGCGGAAATCGCGCTGCCGTTCCGCCTGCTGTACGACCTGACCGGCGGCATGTTCCGTATGCCCTGGCGGCTGGCCCCGGCTTTCGTCGTCGCGGCGATGGTGTTCGTCGGGCTGGCGCTGACCCCGCTGGCGCGGCGCTGCTCGCGGGCCGGGCGGGTGTTCACGCTGGCGGGGGCGTTCCTGGCGCTGGCGCTCAGCGTGCGCCTGTTCGAGGCCGCGCCGCTGGACCCCGTGCTGCCGCACCTGTCGTTCTACGACGCGATGGGCGCGGAACAGGGGCCGCCCTACGACGACTATGTGGTGGTGGAGGCGCCCACCGGCGCGGGCACGGGCGAGGTGCTGCTGGGCAATGCTGCCGCCATTCAATACCAGTGGTACGGCATTTTTCACCACAAGCGGATGGTCAACGGCTTTATCTCGCGCGCGCCGATCGAGAACTTCTGGTACATTGTCACCGACGACCCGCTGCTGAGCTGGCTGGGGCAGCGCCGCCCGCTGGAGCCGGCGCTGGTCGAGGCGCAGTTACGTGAGCGCATCTACGAGTGGCCGATTGGCTACATCGTCGTGCATCAGGACCTGATCGGGCGCGAGGGGCCGACGGCGCAGGAAATCGTCGGCTACTTCAACAGCCTGCCCGACCTGCTGTGCCCGGCGTGGGTGGAGGGCGGCGCGGTCGCTTACCGCACCGCCTGGCACCCGGACGGCTGCCCGCCGCGCACGCCGCCGCTGGCTGAACCGGGCGTGTACCTGCTGGACCTCGGCGCGGCGGGCGACGAACGCTTCATCGGCTGGGGCTGGCACTGGCCGGAGGATGTCGGCGGCGCGACCTGGCGCTGGGCGGGCGAGTACCCGCAGGCGCGGCTGTACGTTGATCTGCCGCCGGGCGCCTACAGGCTCACGCTGGCGATGCAGGCCTTCCACGAGCCGCGCCAGGTAACGATCTCGGTCAACGAGAGGCGCGTCGGCACGGTCGAAGTCGGGCCGGACGCGCTGTCCAGCCACACGTTCGACGTGCCCGCCGCTGCGGTCGGGGACGGCCAGCACGTCGAAATCGTGCTCGACTACGACGCGGTGATCGTCCCCGCCGAGGTCGGCCAGAGCGCCGACCCGCGCCGGCTGGCGGTCGCGCTGGACAGTGTACGTTTCACGCGACAGGGCGAATAAGCCGCTGGCCGTTCAGGGGTAATCCTCACGGGGTTTGGCGCACAGATGCGGGCCTGAGAATAGGAAACTGCACCTTCGCGCCGCCGTGCTGCGTTCCTGCCTAATCGAGACGTTCAAAGCGCACGCTGTCCACCGCCACCGCCAGCCGGCGCGGGTCGGCGCTCTGGCCGACCTCGGCGGGGACGATCACCG
>CAZDVL010000352.1:0-2784 GCA_964508745.1 uncultured Anaerolineaceae bacterium
CAGTCCTGCATATACTGGAGCGACACCAGCGCCAGCCCGGTGCGCGTCTGCGGGAGGTAGGCCCGCCGGCCGTCCGGCGCGAGGGCGATGGCCGACACCAGGTTGCCATCCGGCTCCACATTGACCGACCCGACGACCACCGGCGTGCGCAGCACGTTGAGCGCCGTGACGTAGCCGCTGTAGAAATGCGTGCTCAGCAGCCACTCGCCGCTGAGCGCCAGCCCGGCGGGCGCGTCGGGCACGGCCACACGGTAGAGCGCCGCGCCGGTTGCCAGGTCCAGCACGGCGATCTCGTCGGCGCCGAAGCAGCTCACGAAGGCGCGCCGGCCGTCGGTCACCACGCCGTAGGGCATGTGGCAGGCCGGCAGCGTGCGCGCGAGCCGCCGCGCCGCCAGGTCCACCACCGCCAGCGCGTGATCGCCGCGCAGCGTCACCAGCGCGTAGGCGCTGTCCGGCGTGACGGCGACCATGCGCGGGTCCGCGCCGACCGGAATTTCCGCCAGCGCGGTTTCGCTGCCGGTGTCCACCAGCGTGACCGTGCCGCTGTCAGAATTGACCGCGATCAGCGTGCCGCCGGCCAGCGCCAGCATCCTGCTGGACTGGCTGTTGAGCAGCGGCGGCAGGCCCGGCAGCGGCGCGGCGGTGCTGATCGGCGTGAGAGGCAGCGGCACAGGCGTGACCTCGGCGGGGGCGGTCGGCGCGAAGGCCGGCCGCCCCTGCCGCACGGTCAGCGGCGGCTCTGCGCCGCACGCCGCCAGCAGCCACAGGGCGGCGGCGCAGCCGAGCAGGTGCAGCTTCATGGCAGCGTCACCGTGCGTTCCTCCATCAGGATGTCGGGCGTGTCCCACTGTTTAGCGTCCATCAGGGCGATAAAAGCGCGGCGCAGATACAGGCGCGCCGTGACGGCTGCGCCGCCGGCGTCCGCGGGCAGCGCGAACTCGTAAACCGTCTCGTCGGCGGCCAGCGCGGGGATGCGGTTGTCGCTCACCAGCCGGGTGGGCCGCCAGTAGGCGTAGGCCGGCGTCTCGCCGGTGTACGTGTCGGCCAGCACCTTGGCGTACAGCACGCCAGGCTCGCCGGCGTAATAGCCGCGCGCCGGGTCGCCCTCGCCGCCCCAGGCCGGGATGGTCGGGCCGGCGGCCAGCGCCAGCGGCTGGCCCGCGCCGTCCGCCGCCGCGACCAGCAGGATGAGGTTGCGCAGCGGGTTGTCGGTGGGGATGTGGTGGCCCGCGCCGCTGTTGGTCACGCGGACGGTCACGCGCAGGCGGTCGCCGGCCCGCCGCGCGTCCAGCTCGACCTCGGCGGTGTTCGCCAGCAGCGCCTGGTCCGCCGCGCCCGGCATCCGGTGGCTGAAGACGGTGTCCGCGCTGCGCGCCGGGAGCGGCTCGCTGTGGCCGGGCGGAAACTGGACGAACTGCGCGCTGCCGGTGGGCGGCATGTGGCAGTCCTGGCATGTCTGGCCGCTGTCGGCGTCGCTGTACGGGCTGCTGAGCCACTCGCCGAAGCTGTCGTAGATTCTGACATCCCAGAACTGGCCGCTGTGGCAGGCCGCGCAGATTCGGCTCTCGCTTTGCAGCGCCGAGTAAACATCGTTCTCCGCCGCGTCGTCATACGGGCCGATGAAGATCTGCGCCCCGGCGGGCGGGCGCAGCAGCCTGATGGACAGCACGCCCGGCAGGCCGGGGTCAGGCAGGCCGTCGGGCCGCAGCGCGACATCCTGAATCTTGTGGCAGAAGTCGCAGGTGACGCCCCCGGCGGCCGCGCCGGTCGCCGCGTTGGGGTCAGCGGCATACGGGTCGGCGACGGCCAGCAGCGGCGCGTGGCAGGTCGCGCAGGAGCCGCCGCTCTCAGGGAAGTCGAGCCGGAAGCCCGCCGCCGCCCCCGCCGCGCCCGGCGCGGTGGCCAGCGGGACATCAACGCCCTGGGCGGCGTCAAACGTGAACACAGTGGGCGCGCCGGGCGCGCCGTTCACGTCTGTGCCGTTGTACAGCGACAGGAAGCGCGGGTTGGTCGCGGCCTGCGAGTGCGCGTCCAGCAGCCACTCGCCAAGCGGCATGGCGCTGCTGCCCCCGCCGGTGCGGTCGCGGTGACAGTGAACGCAGGCGTCGGGGTTGTCTGTGTCCAGCGGGTCAATAAAGGCATAATCCGGGTTGTCGGCGGTGTGGTGCGGGCGCAGCAGCAGCGCCGCGCCGTCCGCGCGCAGGAAGTCCGCGGCCGGGCCGCCGCCGATGTAAAAGCCCGGCGCCCAGGCCGCGAGCTGGGCGTCGGCGCTGGCCAGCGGCAGGCGAAACCCGCCCTGGGCGTCGGTCAGCGCGTAGCGGTCGCTGCCGCGCGCGCGCACGACCGCGCCCGCCAGCGGGCCGCTCTGGTCGCGGACTGTGCCGCGCGCGACCAGCTGCTCGCGCGCGCCGGCCAGCGCGACAGCGGCCAGCGCCGCCAGCAGCGCCAGCAGCGGCAGATAGACGGCCTTTTGTCGGAAAACCATCACAACGCGCAGCGCCTAAACTTCGCGCAGCACGACGCCCAGGCCGGGGACGCTCGTCAGGACATCCGCCAGCGCGGCGTTCAGCGGCAGGCCGCTCGCCGTCACGGCGACAGCCGCGGGCCGCCCGCCGTGCAGGCTGTCCCAGGCCAGGTTCACATGCGCGGGCACAGCGGGGTCGGCCAGCTCGAACGTGGGCAGCGTCTGGTACTGGGCGGCGGCTTCCTCGCCCCAGTAGACGCGCACGAACCACCAGTTGAGGCCGTTGGACTCGGCGGGGAACGGGTCCTCAGCGAGGGCGG
>CAZDVL010000353.1:0-2783 GCA_964508745.1 uncultured Anaerolineaceae bacterium
GCCGCTTCAGGCCGGCACCAGCAGCCGCACCAGCAGCGCGTCGTCGGTCAGCGTCAGCTCCTCCAGGTTGAACTGGCTGCCCAGGCGGCTGTTGAGCGTGGTGTCGAGCACGTCAATCAGCAGCGAGAAGAACTCGCGGCTGGCGATGAGCACATAGCTTTCCGGCGGCTCTGGCGCGTTGACGCTGATGTCGCCAATCGTGATGACGGCGAAGCCGCCCTGCACGGCGACGTTCACCTGCACATTCCCGGTGATGAACGCCGTCCCGCCCAGCGCGGTCAGCTCCGCGCTGATGCCCTGCGGCGTGAAGTTGATGCGCACGTCCTGGATCGAGTCAATGCTGGCGACGCGCCGGTCCACCTCCTCCTGGAACTGGCGCTCGGTAATCACCAGGTCCGCCAGCGCCTGCGGCGTGGTCGGCGGCTGGCCGGGCGCGGGCGTGAGCGTCGCCAGCCGCACGGCGGGCAGCGTGGCGCTGGGCGCGGCGGTTTCGGTCGGCGGCGGCGTCGCCGTCGGCAGCGGCGGCGGCGTGGCGCTGGGGATCAGCGTGGGCGACGCCTGCTCGATGGGCGGCGGCGCAGTGGCCTCAACTGTCGCGGCGGCCTCAGCGGTCACAGCGGCCGCGTCGGCGCCGGTTGTGGCCGTGGCCGGCGCGCCCTCCGGCGTGGGCGTCGGCGGCGCGGTGGCCGCGTCCAGCACGGCCAGCGTGGGCAGCGGCGGCGGCTCGGCCGCCGGCTGGCAGGCCGCCGCCAGCGCCGCCAGCAGCAGCGCCGTGAACAAGCGCGTTCGTCTCATGGGCGGGTCCTCGTTGCAGCGCACACTGTG
The DNA here is from genome assembly GCA_964508745.1 of uncultured Anaerolineaceae bacterium. Taxonomy (GTDB): domain Bacteria; phylum Chloroflexota; class Anaerolineae; order Aggregatilineales; family Phototrophicaceae; genus DAOTWC01. Next base: position 826 of record CAZDVL010000353.1, read on the forward strand.
CCTATTGTAGCGCAAAGCGGCAAACTCACCCGGCGTAGTCGTCCAGCCGGCAGCCCGCCGCCGGGCCGCCGCTGTGGCGCGCCGCCGCGACCGCCGCGCGGCACTCGCGCACGGCGTCGGCGCCGTCCAGCACCGTCAGCACACAGCGGAACGTCTGCGTTTCGCCCGGCGCGAGCATCACCAGCCGCCCGTTTTTGCGGGCCGCGTTCTGCCCTTCGGGGATGCAGTTGCCCGGCTCAACGCCGCACACATAGATGTTCTGGCGCGTGTTCTTCCACTGTGTCAGGTACGGCAGCGACGGCGTGTGCCACTCCAGCTTCAAGCCGAAATCGGCGTTGAGCAGCGCCGCCTGCGCGTACTGGTCGCGCCCGGCCCAGACATGGTGGAAGTAGACCTGTTCCTCGAAGCCGGGCGTCGGCCCTTCGTAGACTTCCCACGCCGCCAGCCCCTCGCGGGCGCGGGCGTTGCGCGCGTACACCTGGCTGGCGACGGCCAGCTCCGTCCCGGCGCGCACCAGCGGGTAGCCGAAGTTGAAATGGTACAGCAGCATCAGCGGCGCGGGCGTGTCGCCCACGTTGCTCACCTGGTCGCTGATCGAGAGCGACGGCCGGCCCAGCTCCAGCGCGTAGCGCCGCCGCAGACGAAGCTGTTCGCCGAACAGCACCGCTTCGCTCACCGTTCCCGTCAGCTCCGCGATGTAGCGCGCGTCCGCGCCCGTGCCCACCCAGGCGCCGCCTGCGTTCACGTCCTGCGCGCGCAGGCGGCTGTAGCGCCCGTGAATGTCGCGCGGCGCGCCGGTCTGGTCGTCGGTTTCCGGCGGCCCGGCGTGCGTCAGGCCGCAGGTCACCAGCAGACCGCCGTTGAACTGGCGCAGCCAGGGCTGGCCGCTGTCGGGCGGCTGGGGCGCGCCCTGGCTGATCCACGTCAGCGGCAGGCCCTTGTAGTGCGCGGCCCAGATGTCCAGCCCGCGGTCAGGCAGCAGGCTGAAGGTCAGGCCGCTGCTGTTGTGCGCCTCGACGATGCGCCCGCCGTCCGCCAGCGTCGCCGGGCGGAAATCCACAAACTGGCGCATATCAACGCTGTGCTTTTCCAGCGTCTCGCGGTCCCAGGCTGCGCCGTCCATCTCACACCCCGCCCAGGTCGTCGAGGGCCGCCTCAACGGGCAGGTCGTCGTGAATCATAGCGCGCATCACGCGCATCATCTGCGCCGGGTCCGGCGCCTGGAACACGTTGCGCCCGATGAACATGCCGCAGGCGCCCGCGTCCAGCGCGCCGCGCACCATCTCCAGCGCCTCGCGGTTGGTGCTGGTCTTGGGGCCGCCGGCGATCAGCACCGGGCGGAACGACGCCTCGATCACCTGGCGGAACGTGTCGGCGCTGCCGCTGTAGTCGGTCTTGAGCACGTCCGCGCCCAGCTCGCAGGCCATGCGCGCCCCCAGCGCGATGTAATCGGCGCGGTAGGTGTCGTCGCCGACCAGCAGGCCGCGCGGCATCGGCTCGATAATGCAGCCGATCCCCAGCGCGTCGCAGTCCTGCGCCACCCGCGCCACATCCTCCACCTGCGCCGCCTCGGCGTCCGGGTCGTCATAGCCCAGGAACATGTAGACCAGCACCGCGTCCGCGCCCAGGCGGGCCGCGTCCTCCACCGACGCGATCAGCCGCCCGCGCCCCTCGTCATAGCCGAGCTGGTTTTTCTCCAGCCAGCGGTTGGTCCAGTCCAGACGCATGATCAGGCCCGGCGCGCCGCGCCCGGCGAAGATGCTGGCGTAGGTGCGCGCCGTGCCCGGCCCCACCAGAAAGGCGTCGGCCCCGGCCTCGGCCAGCAGTTCGAGCATCTCGCCAGGCTTGGTGTTGCCGAGGATGTGGCCGACGTGCACACCGTGATCGTAGGCGATGACGGCGGCGCGGTCGCTGCGCGGGTTGAGGACGCGCCCCAGGCGGATCATCTTGCCGGACGC
>CAZDVL010000354.1:0-2780 GCA_964508745.1 uncultured Anaerolineaceae bacterium
GCGACGAAATGTGGAGCGCGCTGCGCCGCCAGATGTCGCTGCTGTTCGAATCGTCGTCCAGCTTTGTCGCCCTGCTCGACCCCGACCGCCGCGACCTCGCCTTCCCGCTGCTGGAGCCAGAGAACGCGCCGGCGTTCCCCGGCCTGTGCCGGGCGGTGATCCGGTACGGGCTGGCGCTGCATTTTCGTGATCTCAGCGCCGAGAACAACCGCCTGATCGCCCTCGGCCTGTCCACGCTGAACAGCGCGCAAACGGACGACAGCGACGACGCGCCGCAGTCGTGGCTGGGCGTGCCGCTGCGCAGCCGCAACAACGAGGTGATCGGCGTCATCGGCGTCCAGAACCTTGTGCCGGCCAGCTTCAACGACGGCGACCTCTCGCTGCTGCTGACAGTCGCCGCGCAGTTTTCGCTGGCGCTGGACAACGCCCGCCTGCTGGAAGCCGAGCAGGAACGCCGCCGCATCGCCAGCACATTGATTGATGTCAGCCGCGATGTCAGCTCCACGCTCGACTACGGCGAAGTGCTGGATCGCGTGCTCGAACAAATGCAGCGGGTGGTGAACTACGACAGCGCCGCCATCCTGCTGATGCCGGGCGACTGTGACGACGGTTCGCGCATGGTTATCGCGGCCATGCAGGGGCTTGAGCCGTACCTGCGCGGGCACGAGCTGCGCTTCGGCCCGGAAAACCCCAGCGCGCTGATCTACCATTCGCGCCAGCCGATGATTATTGACGACCTGCTGGTGCATCCCGGCTGGCAGCACCCTGAGCTGAGCGAGGCCGCCAGCCGCGCCCGTTCGTGGATGGGCGTGCCGCTGGTGGCACAGACGCAGGTCATCGGCCTGATCACGCTCAACAAAGCCACGCCGGGCTACTACAGCGAGAAGGACGCCAGCGTGGCCTTCGCCGTCGCGCGGCAGGCGGCGGCGGCGGTCGAAAATGCCCGCCTGCACGCCCGGATGGAGGTCAACCTGCGCGCCCTCGAAGAACGCAACCGGCGCCTGGCCTCGCTCCACCGCATCGCCACCATGATCAGCTCGACGCTGGACCGCGACGCGATCCTCACTGGCGCGGCGCAGCAGCTTATAGACCTGTTTGAGATGGACTACTGCGCCGTCGCCCTCACCGGCGATGGCGAAGCGTATATCGTCGCCGAACACCCCTTTGCCGCCAACCTGAACCTGCGCCTGCCGCTGGCTGCCGGCTGCCCGATGCTGACGCAGATCGCCCAGAGCGCCGTGATCGCCGTGACTGATCCGGCCGCCGACGACGCACTCGACGAAAGCTTACGCCTGGTGCTCAGCAGCGTCGCCGCGCGCGCGGCGCTCATCATCCCGCTGCTGGCGCGCGACCGGCTCATCGGTTTCATCCTGCTGTGCAGCATCGCCCGCAACCGCGTCTTTACGCCAGAAGACCGTGACACAGCGCTCACCGTCGCCGGGCAGTTGGCCCTGGCCGCCAACAACGCCGAACTGTACGAGCAGGCGGTGGCCGCCAGCCGCCTCAAGAGCGAGTTTCTCGCCAATGTCAGCCACGAGCTGCGCACACCCCTCAACGCCATCATCGGCTACAGCGCGATGCTGCTGGACAGCGCCTACGGCGCGCTCAACAGCGACCAGCACGACCGACTGCGGCGCATCAACGCGAACGGCGAACAGCTCCATTCGCTGATTAACGACGTGCTGGACCTCTCCAAGATCGAGGCCGGGCAGATGCCGATCAAGCCCGAAGCGCTGAACCTGGCGGCGCTGCTGGCGGATGTCGTCGCCAGCGTGACGCCCCAGGCCGAGGCCAAACGCCTGGCGCTGACGGTCAATTTCAGCCCGCAGCTTCCGCCGGTGGACGCTGACGCCCAGCGTATCCGCCAGGTGCTCACCAACCTGCTCGACAACGCCGTCAAATTCACGCACACCGGCGGCGTGACCGTCAACATTGGCGCGGTGCGCCTGGAAAGCGGCCGCGCGGCTGACGGCTGGGGGCCGCCGCCCGCGCTGGAAGTGGCCGACGGCGCCTGGCTGATGGTCGAGGTGATTGACACCGGCATCGGCATCGCGCCGGAAAGCCAGGCGATCATCTTCGACGCCTTCCGCCAGGTGGACGGCTCCAGCGTGCGCGAATATCCCGGAACCGGCCTGGGGCTGACGATCACGCGCCAACTGGTGGTCATGCACAACGGCCACCTGTGGGTCGAAAGCACGCCCGGCGTGGGCAGCGTGTTCAGCGTGATGCTGCCGCTGCGGCCCGAACGCGCCTGCAGCCTGTCCCCCTTCCCGCGCCGCCGCTCCGTGATCCTGGTCCTTGACCCTGACTCGGTGTTCGTAGAAGGGGTGCAGCTAGCCATGAACAGCGCGGGCTACCGCGTGGTCAGCGCCAGCACCCCCCTCCAATTGCAGGAGCTGGCGCAGCAGATGCGCCCCGCAGCGGTGCTGGCGGAGGCCGGCAGCAGCGGCTGGGAAATCGTGCGCAGCCTCAAACACGATCCGCTTACGAGCAGCATCCCGGTCCTGCTGTGTTCAGCGTTTACGCTGGAGGAAAAGGCAGGCGACCTGGGCGTGGCGGCAATCCTGGTCGCGCCGCTGGAAGTTGACGCGGTGCGCGCGGAGGTGCTGCGCGCGATCAACAACGCCTCGTGACGCGCGCGCCCAAAATCCGCATAAGTTGCCGCTGGCTACCGGGGCGCATAATCTGCTAAAATAGCACGCTTTTCCTCGACCAGACACACAGTTCGATAGAGACAGGAAACGGGGTACGGGCGTGACTCAGGTACGAGACGACATCCG
>CAZDVL010000355.1:0-2777 GCA_964508745.1 uncultured Anaerolineaceae bacterium
TTCATTTACATCGCCATTTTCGGCAGCGCGCTGACGCTCTACTGGCTGGTGCGCCTGCTCCAGCACCTGCGCGGCATCCCCGGCAAAACCTGGTACTACTTCATCACGTTCAGCGTGCTGCTGGCCGGGCTGGCCGGGCTGGGCATGTACATCGTGCTGGCAATTGCCCCGCCGGAACGGGCGGCGCAGGCCGCCGCCGACGCCGGCGGCTGGCTCAACAGCGTTGATTCGACCAGCCTGATTGTGTGGACGCTGCTGGTGATTGTCGCGGTGCTGGCGTTTCTGGTGGGCACGCTGCTGTGGGCCTTCCGGGGCAGCCGGGCGCGCGTGCGCTGGCTGGACGTGGTCATCGTGATCGCGCTGGCGCTGGCGGTGATCACCGCGCTGGTCGCGGCGGAGGAGGTCTCGCGCCTGCCCAGCCGCGACGCGACGCAGCACGTCGCGCCGGTCGTGCCGGGGCAGGACGGCGCCGAGGCGGAAAGCGGCGTGAACATGCTGCCGTATGTGCTGTGGTGGGTGATCGGCGCGCTGGCGGTGCTGGCGCTGCTGGTGTCGTGGCGGCTGGGCTGGTGGCGGGCGCTGCACCGCTTCCCTGAGCTGGACGTTCTGATCGTCATGGGCACGCTGATACTGCCCTGGCTGACGCCGCTGATCATCACGGCGTCGGGCGTGAGCGCGGTGGATTACACGCCGCAGGGCATCACGCGCGGGGTGCTGGTGCTGATCCCGGCGTTCGCGATCTCGATCACGATGGGCCTGATCTGGAACTGGAAGCGCTGGCTGGTGGTCGCGGTCGTGTTCCACGCGCTGTTCGCCTTCTTCTTCACGACCATGTTCACCAACGTCAACGGCCTGGCCTCCGGCATGATCGGCAGCCTGGGCTACTGGCTGGACCAGCAGGGCGTGCGGCGCGGCAGCCAGCCGCAGTACTATTACCTGGCGATCATCATGCCGGTGTACGAGTTCCTGCCGGTGATTGGCAGTGCGCTGGCGGCGTTGAGCGGCGCGGTGCTGTTCTGGCGCTACCGGCGCGTCCGGCTGGAAGAACGGCTGGACGCCGCTGAGGCGGCGCTGCTGGCGTCCGCGGACACCGTTGCAACGGCGCCTGAGCCGGACGAGGGCCAGCGGAGCGTCGCTGACCTGCTGGCGGACCCGCCGCCGGACTCGTTCGCACCGGAGGGCGAGTTTGAAGGCGCGCCGGCCGGCGGCTATGAGCAGAAGCTCAAGCGCGGTGACGCCGCCTGGCTGGGCGCGCCGTCGTTCATCGCGTTTGTGGCCTGGTGGGCGATCTTCAACCTGATCGCCTACACGCTGGCGGGCGAGAAAATGCCCTGGCTGGGCACGCACATGACCGTGCCGCTGATCCTGCTGTCGGGGTGGTATTTCGGCAGGGTGTTCGAGCGCATCGAGGGCGAGAAATTCCGCCGCGGCGGCTGGCTGTACCTGCTGCTGCTGCCGGTGCTGCTGATCGCGCTGTTTCAGGTGCTGTCGCCCTTCCTGCTGGGGCGCGGCCCGCTGCCGGGCCTGCAGCAGGAACAGCTGGCCCAGACCGGCCAATGGCTGGCGGTGGTGGCGGCCAGCGGCATCATCGTCGTGCTGCTGTACCAGCTTGTCGAGCGCACCGGCTGGCGCCACTTCCGCCAGATGCTGGTCGTCAGCGCCTTCGCGCTGCTTGCGGTGCTGACGGCGCGCGCCGCCTGGATGGCGTCGTTCATCAACTACGATTACGCGACGGAATACCTGGTGTATGCCCACGCCGCGCCGGCGGTCAAGCAGGTGCTGGCGGAGCTGGAGTCCATCAGCCGGCGCACGACCGACGGCCTCAGCCTCAACTTCGCCTACGACAACGAAACGTCGTGGCCGTACAGTTGGTATTTCCGCCACTTTCCCAACGCGAGCTACTTCGGCAGCAGCCCCAGCCGCCCGGTCATTGACAACGCGGCGGCGGTGGTGGTGGGCGAGGCCAACCGGGCGGCGGTCGAGCCGCTGCTGGAGGACCGCTTCTACCACATGAACTACATCCGCATGTGGTGGCCGATGCAGGACTATTACAACCTGACGCCGGAGCGCATCAACAGCGCGCTGGACTTCTCGCCGGACAACCCGGTCGCGGCGCAGCTGCGCCAGGGGCTGTTCGACATCTGGTGGTCGCGCGATTATCAGGCGTATGGCGAGGCGGTCGGGCGCAGCTTTGCGCTGACACAGTGGCCGCTGGCCGACCGGATGCACTTCTACGTGCGCAAGGACATCGCCGCGCAGATCTGGGACCTGGGCGTGGGCGAGGGGACGGTCGCCAACCCGCTGGACAACCTGGAAGTGAACGTGTGCAACGCCAACTGGGAGCTGCGCTCGGCGGAGCTGATTATCGGGGCGCAGGGGGCCGGGCCGGGGCAGCTTGCGCGCCCGGTCGGGCTGGCGGTGGCGGCGGACGGTACGCTGTTCGCGGCGGAGGAAATCAACAGCCGCGTTTCGGTTTTCGACGCCTCTGGCCAGCCGGTCGCCCAGTTCAGCAGCGGCGCGCAGGGCGAGGCGCTGTTTATGCGGCCCAACGATGTCGCGCTGGGGCCGGACGGCCGGCTGTACATCGCGGACACGTGGAATTACCGCGTGGTTGTGCTGTCGCCAGAGGGCGAACTGCTCACCACCTGGGGCGAGCGCGGCGAGTATGGGCAGGGCGCGCTGGCTGACCCGGTCTACGGCCTGTGGGGGCCGCGCGCCGTTGTGGTGGACGCCGCCGGCAGCGTGTATGTGGCGGACACCGGCAACAAGCGCGTGCG
>CAZDVL010000356.1:0-2777 GCA_964508745.1 uncultured Anaerolineaceae bacterium
GGGCCTGGGGCTGGTGATCGCGCGGCGGCTGGCCGAGCTGCACGGCGGCAGCCTGGGGATCGAGAGCGTGAGCGGCGCCGGGACGACCGTCACCCTGAGTCTGCCGCTGGCGCCGTGAAAACGGCGCGACTGCTTGCCCGGAATCACGGCTGATGCTACACTGAACGCAGTCGCGCAACACCCTATCTCACGGCTGTCCGGGCCTGCTCGTCAAGGAGGCAAATTCATGCAAGGTCACCGTGCTCGCCTGCTTCTTCCCCTGGCCTGCGTTTCGCTGGTCATGGGGTTGGCTGGCTGCTTCCAGACGGCTGGCGACCCTGCCGGCGGGGTTGGTGTAGCTGGCATTTTCACATTTACCCCGACGGTAGAGGAGAGCGTGCCGTTTGCCATCACGGCCACGCCCAGCCCGGAAGAAACGCTGCCGGAGGCCATTACGGCTACGCCGGAGGAGCTGGCGCTGTTCGTCACGGCCACGCCCCTCATTGCCATCGAGCCGACCGAGGAGCCGCCGCTGTTCGTCACGGTCACGCCGACCCAGTATTTCACGTTCGACGACACGCCCACCCCGCCCGACCAGGCCCCCAGCCTGGGCAACGGCGACCAGCCGCAGCAGGACACCCTCAGCGACGCGGCGCTGACCGCGACGGCCGTTCTGGAGCGCGCCACACAGGCTTACTGGGAAACCCAGACGGCGACGGCGCAGGTGTTCTTCCCCACGCCGACATCAGAGGGCGGCGGCGGTGGCATCTTCTTCCCGACCGCGACGCCGCCCGGCCAGGTGCTGCCGCCCGTCCCGCCCATCGTCGGCGGTTCGTGCCAGCACACCGTCGTGCACGGCGACAACCTGTTCCGCATCGCGCTGCGCTACGGTTCGACTGTCGAGGCGATCGCGGCGGCCAATGGCATCGCCAACGTCGGCCTGATACGGGTGGGCCAGGTGCTGACCATCCCCAACTGCACGGGCGGCAACCCGCTGCCGCCGCCCGGCAGCGGCGGCGGTGGCGGCCAGCCATACACGGTGCGCACGGGCGACACGCTGTTCCGCATCGCGCTCACCTACAACACCACCGTCGAGGCGATCGCCGCCAACAACCCGGCCATCACCAACATTAACCTGATCTTTATCGGCCAGGTGATCTACATCTAGGGCGGGGCAGCCTGAGAGGAGTCGGCCCGGTGCTTCTGCGCGAGACCATCGTTCACACCCGGCGCATCTACACTGGCCGCGTCGTGAAGCTCGATGTGCACGATGTGCGCCAGCCCGACGGCAGCGCCGGCGTGCGCGAGCTGATCGCGCATCAGGGCGCGGTGGCGGTGGTCGCGCTGTTTGAAAACCGCGATGTGCTGCTGGTGCGCCAGTACCGCATCGGCGCAGACGCCGTTCTCTACGAGACGCCCGCCGGCCTGCTGGAGGCGGGCGAGCCGCCGGAAGCCTGCGCCGTGCGCGAACTTCAGGAGGAGGCCGGCTACCGCCCCGGCGCGCTGACGCCGCTGGGCGGCTTCTACACCGCGCCCGGCTACACGACCGAGTACATTCACCTCTACCTGGCCTCTGAGCTGGTGGGCAGCCAGTTGGAGCGCGACGAAGGCGAGTTTATCGAGGTTGTGCGCCTGCCGCTGGCGCGCGCGCTGGAGATGGTCGAGGCCGGCGAGATCGTGGACGGCAAGACGATCACCGGGCTGCTGCGGACGGCGCGCCGCCTGGGCGTCTGAACCGGCGAGCGCGGCGGCAAATCAAAAAGCGCCCTCGCGTGGAGGGCGCTTTCCGCGCGGCGCGCCCGGTCAGCGGCCGCCGGCTGGCGCTTTGGCCGGCGGGGCAGGCGGTTCCGCGTCTGGCTTTTCGCGCCCCCAGGGTGTGCCCAGCAGCGGCAGCAGGAAATAATCCAGGCCCAGGTAGCCGGCGGTTTTCCAGGCGAGAATCAGCAGGATGGCAGCCAGCAGCAGCAGGCCGTTGATGCTGGCCGAGCCGGCCATGATGAAGTTCCAGTTCATGAAGGCGCCGAAAAAGGCCGCGATGCCGACGAACGCGCCGAAGATCAGGGCGAGGCCGATCAGAATCTCACCGGCGGTGATCAGCTTGGCGAACCAGGTGTAGGCCCCCGCGTCCAGCATGCCTTGCAGGAAGTCGCGATACCAGTCGAAGGCGATCGGCGGGTGGCCCTGTTCGGGAACCTGCACCGCGCTCATCCAGAAGCCGCGCAGTGCCTCGCCGGTTTCCACCCAACCGGGGTTGCTCAGCTTCGGGATGCCGGACTGAAGCCAGGTGATGCCCAGCCACACGCGCACCACCAGCCACACGACCGAAAAGCGTGTGTCGCTGAACAGAAAACGCGCCAGCGGCGGGTCCTCAATAATGCGGTGTCGTTTAAAAGCGCGGGAGTCTGCCATGTTGGGCCTTTCTGAATCTGCCTGTATCCGTCGGATGGGCGCCACTGTACCACAGCGCCGCGCCGAGCGTAACAGACAGATTGCCGTATTTGCGTCAGATGTTTCTTAAAACTGCTTTAACAGGCGCCGCCAGCATTTTGCGGGCGGGCGCCCCCGGCATCCAGCCTTGCCGCTGGCAAGCGGGCCATGCTATAATGCCGCCTGTGTGGAAGCCGCTGACCGACACGCCTGGCGGCGTGTTTTTTGAGAGGGACGTGATACTGTGGACGACATTATGAAGTCGCTGGAGGCGGCGGACCGGGGCCACCCCGAACTGGCCCCCGGCGACACCGTAAAAGTGCATGTGCGCATTGTCGAGGGCGACCGGGAGCGCATCCAGGTTTTCCAGG
>CAZDVL010000357.1:0-2777 GCA_964508745.1 uncultured Anaerolineaceae bacterium
CCGCCGCGCCGCCGCTGGGCCAGGTTGCTGACCAGGATCGAGAGGATCAGCACGACGCCGATGACGACGATGGTGGCGTCGCCGGTCACGCCGGTGAGCGCCAGCCCGTTCTTCAGAAGCTGTATCAGGATAACGCCGATCACCGTGCCGGCAATAGTACCGGTGCCGCCGAAGATGCTGGTCCCGCCCAGCACCACCGCCGCGATCACGTCCAGCTCCAGCCCCGTGCCCATGTCGGAACGGGTGGTGCTGACGCGCGAGACGAAGATGTAGCCGGCGACGCCGGCCATCAGCCCCGACGCCGTGTAGATCAGCAGCTTGTTGCGCGCCACCGGCAGGCCGGAAAAGCGCGCGCCGACCTCGTTGTTGCCGATCGCGTAGATCGAGCGCCCGAAGGCCGTCAGGCCGAGGATGATGCCGGCGGCCAGCACAGCGGCCAGCACCAGCCACAACTGCGTCGGCACGCCCAGCAGCTCGCCCTGGCCCATCTGGAAGAACCATTCCGGGTAGCCGCGCGCCGAGCGCGCCTGGCTGATGCCCTCCGCCAGGCCGCGGTACAGCGCCAGCGTCGCCAGCGTGGCGATCAGCGGCGGCACGCCCACGCGCGTGATCACCAGCCCGTTGACCGCCCCCGCCAGCGCGGACAGCGCGATGGCGGTGATGACCGCCAGCTCCAGCGGGAAGCCCAGGTTCTGCCAGGTGTAGCCCAGCACGACGGCGCTGAGGCCCAAAATCGAGCCGACCGACAGGTCAATGCCGCCGGTGATGATGATGAACGTCATCGGCAGCGCCACCAGCCCGACCTCGGCCATGAAGCGGCCCTGGTTGAGCAGGTTGTCGCGCGTGAGGAATTTGTCGGTGCGGGTGGCCAGCAGCAGCAGCCCGACGAACAGGATGATCAGCAGGATGCCCTCGCGGCTGAAAACCAGCGCGCGCAGCCGCGCGCCCAGCGGGGCGTGTTCTGCCTGTGGTTGTGGCGTGGTGTCGCTTACGGCCATGTGCGCCTCTCTCTTTTCACTAGACCCCGCGCCCTCACAGGCGCTGCCGGCGGCGGCGCAGCAGGTCGGCCAGCACCGTCGCCAAAATCAGCACACCCTGCACCGCCCGCAGCCAGTAGGGCGACACGTTGATAAAGACCAGCGCGCTGCCGATGGCGCTGAGCAGCACCGCCGCCAGCGTCGAGCCGATGACCGTGCCCGTCCCGCCCAGGATGCTGACGCCGCCGACCACCGAGGCCGTGATGATGAGCAGCTCCAGGTTGGGCGGCACGGTGGACTGGATGATGCTGAGCTGGGTGGCGAACAGGATCGAGGCGATGCCGACGAACAGGCCGTTGAGGATAAACACGGTCATGACGATGCGCCGTTCAGAAATGCCGGACAGGCGCGCCGCCTCGGCGTTGCCGCCCACCGCGTAGATGGCGCGGCCGGTGGGGCTGTAGCGCAGCCACAGCGCCACCAGCGCGGTCAGCACCACCATGAACCAGATCGGCAGGGGGATCTCTAAAAAGCGCATCTGCGAGAGGTGATACTCGGCCGGCATGCCGCTGATCCAGGCGCCGTTGGTGACGATGATCAGGCCGCCCTTGAGGATGCTGAGCATGCCGAGCGTGACGACGATCGCCGGGATGCGCAGGTAGCCGACCAGGAAGCCGTTGAAGGCCCCCACCAGCATCCCCAGCAGCACCGGCAGCAGCCACGCCAGCCAGACCGGCGCGCCGTTGACCGCCAGCGTGCCGCTGACCGTCGCCAGCACGCCGACCAGTGAGCCGGTCGAGATGTCAATGTGGCCGGCCATGATGACCATCGAGACGCCCAGCGCCGCCACCGCGATGTAGGCGTTGCCCTGGAAGATGTTCAGCAGGTTGCGCTCGGCGGCGAAGCGCGGGTTCGCCAGGCCGACCAGCACGATCAGCGCGAGCAGGCCGACGGCCAGCACGCCTTCCTGCGTGCCGAACGCGGCGCGCACAACGGCCAGCGGGCCGCGCTGGGCGGTGGTGGAGGGGGCAAACGGTTGTGCGGCCATACGTCAGGCTCCGTTGGAATGAGAGGTCGCTTCGCTCATCATGGCGGCGGCGATCTGTTCCTGCGTGACGGCGCTGCGCGCGTATTCCGCGGCGATCCTGCCGCCGCGCATCACCAGCACGCGGTCGCTCATGCCCATGATTTCGGGCAGCTCGCTGGAGATCATCAGCACGGCCAGGCCCTGCTGCGCCAGCTCGCTCAGCAGGCGGTGGATTTCGGACTTCGCGCCGACATCAATGCCGCGCGTCGGCTCGTCCACGATCAGCACGCGCGGGCGGCTGGCCAGCCACTTGCTCACCACGATCTTCTGCTGGTTGCCGCCGCTGAGCTTGTTGACGATCTGTTCTGGGCTGTAGGCGCGGATGTTGAACTGCTGGATGCTGGCGCGCGCCAGGCGCAGTTCCTCGCGCCGGTTGACGAAGCCGTAAGTTGAAAGCTCGCGCAGGACCGCCAGCGAGATGTTCTCGCGCACGCGCATCTTGCGGATGAGGCCCTGCGTGCCGCGGTCCTCCGGCACGTAGGCGATGCCCAGCTTCATCGCCTGTTCCGGGCTTTTGATCTGCACCGGCTGGCCGTCGAGCGCGATCTGGCCGCCCTCCGCCGGGTTGATGCCGAAGATCACCTGCGCCACCTCGCTGCGGCCGCTGCCCACCAGCCCGGCCAGGCCGACGATCTCGCCGGCGCGCAGCGTGAAGCTGACGCCGCGCGTCAGCGGCTGGTGCACCAGGTCGCGCACTTCCAGCACCGGCGCGC
>CAZDVL010000358.1:0-2770 GCA_964508745.1 uncultured Anaerolineaceae bacterium
GACGGCGAGATCGTGCTCGACATCGTGCTGCCCGACGGCTACAAGCTCAACGCGCTGGCCCCCTTCAGCGCCGACTGGGCGTCTGGCGGCGCGGCGGTCACGATCGCCGAGGGCGACCAGCGCCAGCGCATCCCCGCCCCGCAGATGCCGCTGCGCGTGCCGGTGAAGCTGGCCGAAGGCAGCGACCTGCTGCGCGTTGAGCTGGCGATCTACTACTGCGAGGCGATCAACGAGAGCCTGTGCTTTATCGAACAGGTGCGCCTGGACGCGCCGGTGACAGTCGCGGCGGGCGGCGGCCAGCCGGTGGTCAGGCTGGCGCACACGGTCGTCCCGCCGCAGCTTCCGGCGGCTGGCGGACTGTAAGCGGCGGGGCGGCCGTCACGGCGGCGAATCCGCCGTGGTGCGCGACTGCGGCGGCGCGTTTAGCACCACGCTGAAGCGCACCGGGGCGGCGTCCTGGGCCGTGCCGTCGGCCAGCGTCGCGCGCGCGGACAGCTCATAGCTGCCGGCGCGCAGCGTCCACCACAGCGCCCAGGGCGCGGCGTCGGCCGTGCCGATGTCCACGCCGTTGAGCGTGTAGGTGACGGCCTGCGTGCCCGCCGGCGCGCCCACCGTCAGGCGGATGCGCTGCGCCTCGGCGGGCAGCACCGGCGACAGCTCGAACACGGTGTACGGGTCGGGGGCCAGCAGGCGCAGGCCGCGCCCGCTGTCGGGCGCGCGCGCGGACGCGCCCCGCGGCGGCGGCTCGATGCCGCTGCGGGCGGCCCAGTCGCGCGCTTCCTGCGGCAGCACCAGGTAGGCGCGCTCGGCGCGGCGCGCGGGCGGCGTCTGCGCGTCGGCCAGCAGCCCGGTCGCGGTGTCAATGACGAAGGTCTGGTAGAGGTTGTCGGCCGCGGTGGGCACGGTGCCCTCGATAAACCACTCCAGGCGGCGCAGCGGGCAGGCCGGCGTCGGCAGCAGGCCGCTGGCAGCGCACACCTCGGCGCGCACCAGCCCCGGCGGCTGGCTGAAGGCAACTTCCGGCTGGCCGCGCAGCACCCGGCGCATAAACTGGTTCCAGATCGGCCCGGCCCCGCTGATGCCGGACACGTCCACCATCGGCTGGTTGTCGGCGTTGCCCACCCACACGCCCACCACCAGGTTCGGTGTGTAGCCCAGCACCCAGTTGTCGCGGTAGTCGGTCGTCGTGCCGGTCTTGGCGGCGGCGGGCCGCCCGATGTCGAGCGCGCTGTTGGTGCCGAACGACGGGATGCGCGCCGCCGGGTCGCTGAGGATGTCGGTGATGAGGAAGGCCACGCGCTCGTCCAGCACGCGCATGTCCAGGCGCGGCGGCTGCCACTCGTAGAGCGCCGCCCCGTCGCGCTGCGCCACGCGCAGGATCAGCGCCGGCTCGACACGGTAGCCGCCGTTGGCAAAGACGCTGTAGGCCTGCGCCATATCCAGCAGGCGCACCTCGCCGCCGCCCAGCGTGATCGCCAGGTCCAGGCGCGGGTTGTCCGCCAGCGTGGTCAGGCCGGCGCTGGCCGCCAACTGCACCATCTCCTGCAGGCCGGCGTGTTCCAGCGCCACCACCGCCGGGATGTTATATGACGACGCCAGCGCCTCGCGCGCCAGCACCGGCCCGTGTTCGACCAGGCCGAAATTGGCCGGCGTGTAGCTCTCCAGCCGCCGCGTGATAAACGGCGTTTTCACGTCCAGAATCATCGTGGCCGCCGTCCAGGGGTCGGGGCGGGCCGGGTCCATGGCGGCGGCGTAGGTGAACGGCTTGAGCGCGCTGCCCGGCTGGCGCAGCGCCAGCGCCGCGTTGACCGCGCCGTCAATCGTCTCGTCGAAATAGTCCGGGCTGCCCAGCAGCGCCAGCACCTGCCCGCTGAGCGGGTCCAGCGCCACCAGCGCCGCGTTGCGGGCCTCCGCCGGGACGCGCGCCCCCGGCGGCGGGTGGTTGAGGTAGTCAAGCT
Source organism: uncultured Anaerolineaceae bacterium (assembly GCA_964508745.1). Lineage (GTDB taxonomy): Bacteria > Chloroflexota > Anaerolineae > Aggregatilineales > Phototrophicaceae > DAOTWC01. The sequence continues at coordinate 1,959 of CAZDVL010000358.1, forward strand.
GGCGGCGCACGATGTCCTGGGCGGCGTTCTGCCAGTCCAGGTCAACGGTCGTCACCACGTCCAGGCCGGTGCGGTACAGCGCGTCGCCATAGCTGCGCTCAAGCTGCTTCCAGACGGCCATTACGAAGTGCGGCGCCTGGATGGGGAAGCGCGCCGCCGCGAACTGGAGTTTGTCGCGGCGGGCGGCGGCGGCCTCCTGCTCGGTGATGTAGCCGTTGTTGACCATCAGCCCCAGCGCGACATCCTGGCGCTGGCGGGCCAGCTCCAGGTGCGCCAGCGGGTCATAGGCGGCCGGGTTTTGCAGCAGCCCGGCCAACAGCGCGCACTCTGCCAGCGACAGGTCGGCGGCGGGCTTGGCGAAGTAAGCGCGCGCCGCCCCCTCGATGCCGTAGGCCAGGTTGCCGAAATAGGCCTGGTTCAGGTACAGTGTGAGGATGTCGTCCTTGCTGTAGGCGTTCTGCAGCCGCATCGCCAGGATGCTCTCGCGCAGCTTGCGCTGGAGCGTGCGCTCGGCGCGCTGCGCCGGGTCGAGCAGGGTGAGGCGCGCCACCTGCTGCGTGATGGTGCTGCCGCCGGCCAGCACCTCGCCGCCGCGCAGGTTGATCCACAGCGCGCGCAGGATGCCGGTCACGTCCACGCCGGGGTGGTTGTAGAAGTTGGCGTCCTCGGTGGCGATCACCGCGCGCGCGCAGTGGTCGGGGATGTCGGCCAGCGCGACAGCGGTGTTGCGCCCGCCGTCCGGCGGCAGAATCTCGTAGAGCAGGCGCTGCTGGCGGTCGTAGATGCGCGTGGACGGCAGCGCCAGCCCGGCG
>CAZDVL010000359.1:0-2767 GCA_964508745.1 uncultured Anaerolineaceae bacterium
GACACCTACGATCTGGGAATGGGGCCAAACACTTACTGCGCTGAGTGTAAATCACCGGCCAACTGGGACCCGCAGGCGGTTATTGACCCGCCGCCCAACTGCGTCTCGTGCAAATTCCCCGGCGACACCAATATCCGCGTGGCCCTCGGCAACCCCGTCGTCCCGGAGAGCAAATGGCAGGGCATCCGCTGCTTAACCTGCCACCCGGAGGGCGAGTCCGGCCAGGTAGACGCGGCGGTCGCCTGGTGGGACCCGCTGACCGACCGCCACGTGTCGCAGGCCAGCAGCACTGAACTGTGCGAACAGTGCCACCGCGACAGCGGCCTGGGAACGATGCGCCAGCGCGAACTCGCCGATTCGCCCGGCCACAGCGACGCCACCTGCACCACCTGTCACGACCCGCACAGCGGCGCGGCGGCCTGCGCCGACTGCCATAACGAGCAGGACACCGAGACCGCGTTTGTCGCCGACTGCTGGGAGCCGTACCTGGCCGAGGGCGCGCCCGCCCGCCACACCGACCTGCTGTGCGTCACCTGCCACGACAACGGCGGCCTGGAGCTGCGGCCCGTTGACACCCCCGACGAACCGTATCAGGGGCAGTGGGCGAGCTGGCGCACCGGCCTGGTTGCCGGAGTCATTCCGACCAACCACGTGTGGGTGTCGCACAACCTGAGCGCCGCCGTAGACTGCGCCCGCTGTCACTACGCGGACAATCCCTGGGGGCTGGATGGAGAGGTGACAAGGCCATGAACCGGCGAGTAGGACACGTTTGCTGGCTGGCGTTCGCGCTGGTCGTCGCCCTGGGCGGCGCTGCCGCCGGCGCGCAGGACGCCGCGGACGACCTGACCATCGTCATTTCTTCCCCCGGCGAGGGCGAAACCTTCTATACATCGGGGAGCTTCCTGCTCAGCATGCCGATCTCCGGCCGGGTTTTCAGCTACAGCGCGCCGCTGGACCCTAAAACGGTCCGGGTGACGCTGGAGCTGGTTGACGCCGCCGGCGAGCGCGACACGCAGACTGTCCGCCTCGACGACCGGGGATTCTTCAACGCCCGCGCCACGATGCTGTCCCACACAAGCGCCTGGCCCTCCGACGACCCCCACGCCGAGATGGTGTGCGGCGAGTGTCACCAGCCGATCGCCGGCCTGGCGCTGCCGGTGGATGTCACGCACCTGGTGGTGACCGCGCGCGCGGAAGATGGGCGCAGCGGGCAGACGACGCGCAGCATGCAGTTCGACCACGGCACGCCGCACCCACTGAACGTGACGGTTGAGGGCCTGCCAGCCGACAGCCGGATCAGCGCGCAGGTGAGCGCGACGACCCTGATTTACGAGTGGCGGCGGCGCACCTTCTACAGCCCGGTGGTGGATGGGCAGGCGGCGCTGACGGTCGAGGGGCTGACGCACGCTGACCTGACCTACGAGGTTTTTCTGCCGCCGGTGATCCTGAACGAAACGCGCTACGTGGCGCCGGCGCAAACCGTCATCGTCCGCGCCGGGCAGGAAGCTGCGCCCGTCACCCTCGTCGCCCAGCCGACGCGCGGCTCGATCGCGGGGCAGGTCGTGAAGGGCATGTCGGCGGGCGCTGGCGTCAGCGCTGAGGTGCTGGTTGTTGACCTGAACACCGGCGCCGGGCGGACGGCCCAGGCCGGCGCTGACGGCCGCTTCGCGCTTGACGACCTGCCGGTGGCGGAACACGCGCTGCTGGCGCGCGCCGCCGGCGGTTTCCACCTGCCCCCGCGCTTTGACCTTGTCAAGACGGCCGCAGTGGAAACAACCGTGCATCTGATGCCCGCCGGGGCGGCTGTTTTGCAGGGCCGGGTGCTGCTGGACGGTCGGCCGCTGCCGTTCGCCCAGGCGACCGCCGCCGGGATGCCCGCCGCCCACGCCGACCCGCTGACCGGCGCGTTCGCGCTGGACGGGGTGGACGCCGACGGCGCGCTGGAAACCGAGATCGCCGCCGCCGGCTGTTATGGCGCGGCGGTCAGCAGCGCCGCGCGCGACCTGGGGGACATTTCCCTGACTGTGCGCCCCGATACGCGGGTGGTTGAGCGCGACGGCTGGCGGCTTTATATCCCCCACGCCACGCGCATGACCGAGGCGAACGGCGCTTACTCCCTTGCCAGCGGCGTCTTTTGGGTGACGGGCGCGGACAGCGCCAGCGGGCCGGCGATCAGCGCCAGGGGCTTCAGCCTGCAGGGGCGCGGCGCCGATTTCTCGGTTGAGGACGTGGCCGGGGCGCAGGCGCGCCTGTACGTCAGCCAGGGCGATGTCCTGCTGACGCGGGCGGGCTGGGGCGAGCCGCTGACGGTCAGCGCCGGCCAGACGCTCACGCTGGCGGGCGAGCAGCCCCGCCCGGCGGACCTTGTTCCCGGCGCGGGGGCGCTGCTGCGGCAGATCGCCGGCCCTGTGGCCCGCTTTGAGCTGGCGCCATCGGCGGCAGCGCAGCAGTCCGCCGCCGTTTCCGGCCTGGTCACGGCTGTCGCGCAGGTGTTCATCGCGCTGGCGGCGTTCATCACCTATGTCGTCATGCCCGGCCTGCTCATTGGGGGCGGGGTCTACTTCGTCTACCGCCGCTGGCGCGCACGAGCGCTGTTGTAAGGGTGCGTGTAGGTCAATCGCACTCATAAGAAGATCGCGATTCCGGCGAAGCAGTTTCCTGTATCAAACCCTAATGAAAAGCGCCCATCTCTCGTTGAGATGGGCGCTTGTACAACTGTGCCCCATAGGGGAATCGAACCCCTGTTTTAGCCTTGAGAGGGCTACGT
>CAZDVL010000360.1:0-2754 GCA_964508745.1 uncultured Anaerolineaceae bacterium
TTGCTCACCAGGATGAACGCCCGCAGCAGGAAGGGGCTGCGGCACAGGTGATACAGGTGCGGCGTGGTTTCAATGTCGGCCAGCACGCGCACGTTGAAAATGTCGCCGGCCACCGTGCCCAGGTAGTGCTCAGCGAAGCGCCTGATGTCGCCCTGCTGCAGGTCGGTAATCATGACCAGCGGCAGGCCCAGGTCGCGGGCGGGGGTGTAATCCTCGGCGCGGCAGGTGATTACGGCGCGCGGGGCGCTGTCGCTGTTGAGCCAGGCGCGCAGCGCGTTCAGCTTCGCGCCGGTGGGGTCCACCAGCTCGCTGAGGCCGTCCAGGCACAGCAGCACGCCGCCGCGCGCCAGCCGCGCGTCCAGTTCCGGCCCGTCTAACGGGAGCCAGTGCCGCAGGACAAAATCGGCCAGGGTTTCGTCGTCCTGCCAGTCCACCAGGTTCAGCAGCAGCGGCAGCGGGGCGGCCTGCGGCGCGGCCAGGCACTGGTGGGCGGCCTCCAGCAGAAAGTGGTGCAGCGCGAGGGTCTTGCCGCTGCCGGCGGCGCCGGCCAGCACGATCGCGCGGTGCTGGCTGAGCGCCTCGCTGAAGTGGTGCAGCGGCGTGAAGCGCGGGCTGGGCGGCTGAAAGCTGCCGGCGGACGCGCGCCCGTGCGGGTGCGCGACCAGCGCGAAGGACAGCCGTTCGATCTGCGAGGCCAGCGCGGTGCTCTGCGGCCGGGTCGCCTCGGTGTTCAGCAGCACGTCCGCCTCGGTGATCTGATCCATGTACTCGGTCAGGCGGCGGTTGGTTTCCAGGTGGGCGATCAGGTCGGTGACGGCGCGCGTTTCAGGGGCCGGCACAACGCCGAACTGCGCCGGGCACGCCTCGCGCAGGCTGGTGAGCAGTTGGTCCAGCGCGCCTTCGTAAGCCGCGTCGTCATACGCGACGGTGAAGTCAATGTACTGCTTGCGCTGAATCTCAATCGGCCACTCGGCCTTGGTGAGCTTGTGCAGCAGCACCGGGAAAATGGGGTGGCCCAGGTGGACCGCGCGGGCCAGCTCGTTGTTGCAGTACTCGGCGCGCACATACTCCGGGCTGAGGATGGCGATCATCGCGCCGGCGCGGTTGACACCTTCCTGCAGGGACTTAACCCAGTCCATCCCCGGCTTGATGTCCATCCGGTCCATCCACAGCCTGACGCCAGCATTCTTCAGGCTCGCCGCCAAACGGAGCGCAAAAGCGGATTCAGAGCTGCGATAGCTCAAAAAAATGGGTCTGTCGTCGTTCAAAGCCGAACCTCACCTCGCTTAACGGCGAGTCCCCCACGGCCTGATGGAAAAAAGCGGGCTTCAGAGCCAATACTATAAGTTTTCCATAAAGCCTATTATAGTAATGATTGTAATTACCAGCAAATCTCAATTTGTTACAATTACAGCATTGTGACATTTAACGCAATTTGTCACACTGTGCTGGGCGGCGCGGCTTGTGCGCGCACAGGCGCGGCGCTACACTATCAGCAGCGCACAGCGGTTGGCTTATCAGGGGGAGGAAACCCACATGGTTAAGGAATTTCGTGAGTTTATTCTGCGCGGCAACGTGCTCGATCTGGCGATCGGCATCATTCTGGGCGGCGCCTTCGGCACAATCGTCAACTCGCTGGTCAACGACATCCTGATGCCGCCGATCGGCATGCTGCTGGGCGGCGTGGACTTCTCGAACCTGTTCATTGACCTGTCCGGCACGGGCTACCCGTCGCTGGCGGCGGCGCAGGCGGCCGGCGCGCCAACCATCAACTACGGCCTGTTCATTAACGCGCTCATCAGCTTCCTGATTATCGCGCTGGCCGTGTTCGCGATCGTCAAGGCCTACAACAGCGCCATGAAGCGCTTTGAGAAGAAGCAGGAAGAAGCCGCGCCGGCAGGCCCGACAGCCGAAGAAAAGCTGAACGCCACGCTGGAACGGCTGGCGGCGGCGTTAGAGGCGCAGCAGACGAACAAGTAAGGGGGTGGCCCACGCCCTCACCAGCGCGGCCCGTTCTGCTCCCCCCTTCTGCCTTTACGGAAGAAGGGGGGAATACGGGCCAACCGTCCGCGCGGGCTAACCCAGCGCCGCGCGTATCTGGCTGACGAGATCGGCGGGCGGCACGTACATGGTGCGGTCGGCCAGGTCGGGCGCGCCGTAGTCGCGCACCCAGACGATCTCGCCGTCGGCGTTCACCAGCACAAACGTGTGCCCCGGCTCGCCGCTGGCCACCGCCCACTTGAGGACATCGTAAGCCCGCGAAACCGCGCCGTCGGCGTCCACCAGCAGCGGCACGGCGCTAATGCCGTATTCCTGGGCGGCGGCGGCCTGTTCGGCGGCGCTGTCGAGCGCGATGCTGACGAACGCTGTGTTCAGCGCCTGAAATGCAGGATCAGCGTGCAGATCAACGATCTGCTGGAGGCAGGGCGGTCAGCCGACCGCCATGTGGAAGTAGAGCAGCACCGGCTGGCCGCGGAAGTCGGCCAGGCTGACGCTGCCGTCCTGGTTGGCCGCCGGCAGCGTGAACGCCGGCGCGGCTGCCGCCGGCGCGGCGGCTTCGGGCGTGGGCGTGGGCGCGGCCGGCTGCCCGCCGCACGCCTGGATCAGCAGCGCCAGCGGCGCCAGCAGCGCCAGCCGCGCCCATCGGGAAAAACAGCGCATAGTCTCCTCCTGTAAGACACTTTCCGCGGCCCGCCCGGCTGCGGCAATGCGGACGGCAACTATAACCGCCGCGCGCCCGGCCGTCAAACCTCC
>CAZDVL010000361.1:0-2745 GCA_964508745.1 uncultured Anaerolineaceae bacterium
TTAAAGCCGGGGAACGGGCGTGTAAAAACGGTGTAGGTGACGATGACGCTGGCGCTGAACAGCGCCAGCAGCAGCGCCAGGCCCAGCAGGCGGCGATATGCGGGTTTCACGCGGATGGCTGCCTTTGGTGATTAGCTGTGTCCATCCCCCCGGCCCGCGCGGGCCAGGGGGACGGTGAACAGGTCAGGCGCGCGTTACTCTGCGGCCACGCGCTCCAGGGACAGGTTGACGATCTTCACGCTGTAGGTGTAGTCGTCCAGTTGGATATGCACGGTGCCATCGCTGGGGATGGTCAGCGTCAGCGCCACGCCAGCCATTGTGTCGTTGCTGCTGTTGATATACGCCAGCGGGCTGCTGGCCTGGCTGATCTCGATATAGGACGGCAGCGCGGCGCCGTTTTCCAGCGCCAGCGTCAGGATCACAGTCTCGCCGGCGACCCCGCTGAAAACCACCTGGCCGCTGCTCTGCTTGTCGCTCAGGCGGACGCGCTGCGGGCCGTCATCCAGCGACGGCAGCGTAACGGCGGCCAGCAGCACCGTCAGCGGACCGCTTTCGTCGGCATAGCGCCCCGTGATGATGAGCGTGTAGATGCCGCTGCTGGTGAGCGTGGTGGCGGGCAGCGCCGGGTCAATGCCTGTGCCGTCGTCGTTATAGTCCACCTGATAGCCATCCGGCCCGCGCAGCGTCATCTGGGTGTCAATGGTGTTGTCGCTGTTCACGGTGAGGCTGATTGTCTGGCCGCTCTCGCCTTCAAAGCTGAAGTACAGCGGCTCGCCGGCGGCCAGCTCCGCCTCTGCCGGCGTGTCCAGTTCCAGCGGCGTGATCTGCGCGCGGGTGATCGTCAGCGTGAACACGCCGGGGTCAGACCCGCCCCAACTGCTGGCGGTGATGATGTACAGGCCGCCCTCAGAGAGCGAGAGCGGGCCAAGCAGCGCGTTGCGGTTGCCGCCGCTGTCGTCGTCGGTCCACGACATCGTGCCGCCGGGCGCGTCCAGCCTCAGGTAGGCGTCGAAATCGCCAGAGTCCATGGCGATCGCCACCGCGTCGCCGCTTTCGGCCTCGAAATAATAGGTTCTGGACGTTTCGTCGGCCGTGAACTCGCCCTCGACCACGGCGCCATAGTCCAGCGTTTCGACAACCGGCGCGTCCAGCGACAGGGTGTAGTCCCCGGTGCCGCTGCTGCTCAGGCTGGAAACAACAATGACGTAATCCCCGTTGTCTGGCAGCGCCAGCGGCCCGATGCGCGAGTTGAGGCTGCCGGCGCTGTCGTCGTCGTTGGCAATAAACATGCCATCGGCGTCTTCCAGCGTGAGGTAAGCGTCAAAATCGTCCGATGTCAGTGTGATAGACACGAACTGGCCCGACTCGCCGGTGAACGTGTAGCGCGATTGTGACCGGCTGTTCGTCAAAGAGCCTTCAACCGTGTCACCGATGGCGATCGGTGTGTTGGCCTGCGCCAGCGCCGGCAGCGCCATACCCAGGGCAGCCAGCACCAATACGGTCGTGACCAAAAGGCGTATATAGCGCTGCATAGAGGTGTGTTTCCTTTCGTTGTACGATACGGTATTTACAGTGTAATGCTATCCCTGATTCCGCGCTACCGCGCCGCCGACAATTGTCGGGCCGCGCGCGGGCGCAAAGCGCCGTACAGCCGCGCCAGCGCCGCCGCCGCGAACACCCACCAGAACACTTCGGTGGGGAAGATATAGCGCGGGCGCACCTCCAGCAGCAGGTGCACCGCCGACGTGTAGGCGATGAACAGCAGCGGCGGCAGCGTCCAGCGCCAGCGACGGCGCGTCAGCCACATGCCGGCCAGCCCGCCCAGCAGCGCCGTGTAATGGAAGATGTACATCACCAGCTTGGGCCAGAAGCTCTCGGTCTGTGCGACGGCGCGCAGGCCGGCCAGCGTGCGATCCTGCGTCAGCCACTCGGCGGACAGGCGGCGCAGGCTGGGGCCGCCGAACGTGAGCGTGCCGTGCGGCTGGAAATAAGCCTCGGCGAGCTGTTCCACGCGGCGGGCGACATAGCGCGCCGGGTCGCTGCCGATCAGCTCGGCGGCGCGTTCGCGGTAGACGCTCTGCTGGTCCGCGCTGGCGCCGGGCAGCTCAAGCGCCAGCTCCTCGTCAACGCGCGCGCCGCCCTGCCAGCCCGCGTCGCTGGCGCCCAGGTAGAGAAACGCCGAGAAGCCTTCCCCGGCCAGCACCCAGCGCTCCCAGCGCAGGCGGCTGTAGGCGGTCCAACTGGCGACGACCAGCGCGTAGGCCAGCAGCAGCAGCGCCGCCCGCCGCAGCCCGGCGCGCCAGCCGCCGGCCAGCAGCAGATGCAGCAGCAGCGCCAGCGGAAACAGCAGCAGCACCGCCCGCGTGAGCGTCGCCAGCCCCAGCAGCGCGCCCACCGCCACCAGCGCCGCTGGCCGGCCGCGCTGCTCGACGTACAGCGCCAGCGCGCCCGTCACCAGCGCGATATAGACGGTCTCGGTGGCGATGATCGCCGCTTCGACGATGAACATCGGCGACAGCGCCAGCGCGGCGGCGGCGATCAGCCCGGCGCGCGCGTCGCCCGCTGCCGCCCGCGCCAGCCGGAAAGCGAAATAACACGTCAGCGTGCCCAGCGCGGCCTGCAGCACGCGGATCAACAGCAGCGCGGTTTCAGGCGGCAGTAGCGCCTGCCACAGGCCAACGAACAGCAGGTACAGCGGCGGCGTCGGCAGGTTTTTGAGCAGAATCGGGAACGGCTCGCCGTCCA
>CAZDVL010000362.1:0-2736 GCA_964508745.1 uncultured Anaerolineaceae bacterium
TCGACCTGCCGCCGGTCAGCGCCGAACACGGTGGTGATGGTGACATCCTGGTTCAGCAGCGCCGCGACCCCCAACGAACACCAGGCGCAGTTGCCCCAGTATTCCCTGTCAGCCGTGCGCACCGTGAAGTTGGTAGGGGCCAGCGAAAACGGGTGGATGACCCAGATCCGAACGCTGTTGGGGTGCAGAACAACCCCGTGATTGTCCTGCAGCGCCCTCAGCGCCTCGGCGACCTCCGGCGCTGTCACGCGCAGCATCGCGGCCAGCTCATCGGTCTCAGGGCCAAACCCGTTGTCCACAATGAATTGCAGAATTGCGGAATGGAGCAAACCGTGTGTGATTCCTGAATCTGCCATTGTCCCCCCTCCCTCCGCCGCACAATGCGCGGCATTTTAGCAGTATAGCACCATTCAGGGCGCCGCCGACAGAATCCGGCAAAGGGCGCGGCGCGCTTCCGCTTCCTCGCTTAATCACGGCTTTCGCCTGAACGTCCGCTTTTAATCCAGTTTAAATCCAATGCGCGCCACTTCCGCTACGATAGGGCTGTGTTCAGCCGCGAGAGCAGCAGCGTTCCTAGCCAAAAATGAGTGGAAAGACGGCCAAAATGAAATCAAAACAGCTTCTGGAAGATCTCGAATTTCACGACCCCATGCCCTTCGCCCAGCCCCTGCTGGTTGACCAGCACAGCCGCATCCTGCGCTGGATGCTGAAGCCAGGGCAAAAAGTCGGCGAGCACCAGGTGCCAGACTTTCCATTCTACGTGGTTATCCTCAAGGGGCGGGGCGTGTTCGCCGGCGGGGACGGGCAGGAACAGGAATTCGCCCCTGGCTCGCTGGTTATTTTTGACCCCGGCGAACTCCACACGGTCCGCGCGCTGGACGAGGAGCTGGTGTTCATCAGCTTCCTGCAGGCGGTGGACAGCATGCGGGCGGACCGGACCGGCGGCGAGATCGGGCACGAGTAGCGGGGGCCAATTCGCGGCCCTGGGCTGACCGCCCACAGCAGGCAGAACTTATAACAACCAGCCAGGTTGCGGCGGGCGCCCGCTGCGGCTTCTTTAACTACAACTTTTTTTGGGGAAGATCAGGTCTTCCAAATTCAGTCCGGTTCAACACAGGAGAAACCACATGAAAACCCTGGATGTCCGTGAGATTGTCCCCCGTGATCGTCACCCGCTCATCTTTCAGACGTTCGATTCCCTGGCCACCGGCGAGCATTTCGAGCTGCTCAACGACCACGACCCGAAGCCGCTGTACTACCAGTTCATGCACGAGCGCCCCGGCCAGTTCACGTGGGAATACCTTGAGCAAGGCCCGCTGGCGTGGCGGGTCGCCATCGGTCGGCAGGAGACAAACGGCTGACAGCGGCGGCCCGCGCGATCAGCCGCGCATTTGAGAGCAATCATCACCAGAAAGCAATCCTGTTCGGCCCTGCTGCCGGACAGGAGCTTTCTGAATACGCACGAGGCGTCTGTGCAGGCGCGTGGAGACGCACGCGCCGCTGTTCCTGGTGTTTAGCGCGGAATGAAGGTGTAATATCGTGACGGCTCTATTCCTGCTCCCTCGCATGATTATGCTGCTAACCGTTGTCCTGGCGCTGTTGGGCGGCCTGGGCGCCGGGCTTGCGCGGCTGGGCTGGCAGATGGATCCAATGAGCCAGAACTGGATTTTGGTTCACGGGCCGCTGATGATCTCTGGCTTCCTGGGGACGCTGCTGTGCCTGGAGCGCGCCGTCGCGCTGCTCTCGCGCTACCGCTGGAGCCTGGCGGTCCCGGCGCTGAACATGCTGGGGACAATTCTGCTGCTGGCGCTGCGGGACGCGGCGGCGGCGCGGCTGCTGCTGACGATCGGCAGCCTGGGCCTGCTGGCGCTGTTCGGCCTGATGCTGCGCCTCCGCCCCTCGCGCGATGTCATCATCATGGCGCTGGGGGCGGTCTGCTGGGTCATGGGCAACGTGCTGTGGCTGGCGGGCTGGCCGGTGTATCAGGTGGTCCACCTGTGGGCGGCCTTCCTGATTCTGACGATCGTCGGCGAACGCCTGGAGCTTTCGCGCGTCCGCCGTCTGACCCGCACCAGCGAGAATCTGCTGGTGCTGACCGTCGGAATCTACCTGGCCGGCGGGATACTGACCATTTTCGACCTGGGGGCCGGCGTGCGCGTGTTGGGCCTGGGCGCGGTGTTGATGGCCGGCTGGCTGCTGCGCTACGACATCGCCCGGCGCACCATCCGCCAGCGCGACCTGCCGCGCTACATCGCCGCCTGCCTGCTGGCGGGGTATGGCTGGCTGGGCTTCGGCGGTTTGCTGGCCATCTGGCAGGGGGCGATCTACGCCGGGCCAGTTTACGCCGCCGTGCTGCACGCCTTTTTGCTGGGCTTCGTGTTCTCGATGATTTTCGGGCACGCGCCGATCATCATCCCGGCCCTGACCGGGCTTCAGTTGAAGTATTCGCCGGTTTTCTATGTCCATCTGGCGCTGCTGCACGTCACGCTGGTCTATCGCATGTACGGCAACCTGTCCGGCGATTTCGCGGCGCAGCAGTTGAGCGGCCTGCTGAACGTGGTCGCTGTGCTGCTGTTCATCGTCGTGATGGCGGTGACTGTGTTCCGCTCCAACTTTCGGGGGCGCGAGGCCGCTCCCGCAGCGCCAGGGGGCCGGTAGCCCGGCTCAGGTTTCCTCATCGTGTTCAAGCTGCAGGCCGGTATGCGCGTCATACGGGACAGCGGCGATGAACAGCCG
>CAZDVL010000363.1:0-2728 GCA_964508745.1 uncultured Anaerolineaceae bacterium
GCAGGACGCCGTGAACCTGCTGCAGGAGATCGTCAACAGCCCCCAGCCGCAGGAGCTGATCGCCGAAAACCTGGAGCTGATTGACGACACGTTCATGGCGGTGCTGGGCGCCAACATTGAGAACGCCCAGCAGCGCGGCGACATCAACATCAGCGCGCGCCTCAAACAGGTGTACGAGCTGGTCGTGACGGCGCTGCAGGCCAACATGCGGCCTGAGCTGCGCTTTGTCAACGAGCTGCTGATGAGCGAGACCGACGAGGAAGCGCGCGCCATGATCGCCGAGCACGCAGGGACGTTCGGCGGCGCGCTGCTGGAGGTGATGGACGCAGTTGGCCCGATGCTGGCGCAGCAGGGCGAAGCGGCGCTGGTGGAGAAGCTGGCCTTTCTGCGGCAGGCGGCGGCGCAGGAGCTGGCGTAGGGCGGCCGGCCAACGGCTGAAAAACAGAGACACACCGTAACACGCGGGTGTGTTTTTGCTTTTCCGGGGGGCTGAAGCTGCGGACAGCGGACGTTTGGCCTACGCCAGCGGCAGTCTGTCTTGCAAATTGCCATGATTCAGGTAGTCTTATGCGCTGACCGCGCGTGTCTTAATTGTTGGACATGCGCTTATGGTGTGCAGAGGACTACATGAGGTATGCGTGCAATGCATTGGACTAATCGTGTGTTTTGGCGTGGAACCGGCGTCTTTCTGACGGTTCTGCTGCTGGCGGCTTTTGTCATGAGCGTGGGGGCTGTGCCGGCCGCGGCACAGGCAGGGCCGACCCCGACGCCCAATGACCCTGTCTGGCGCGCGTTCGACACCGCCCGCAAGGCGATCGAGGCGGAGCGTTCGGTCAACCTGACGCTCGTGTCGAGCTACACGTTTGAGCAGGCGCAGTTTGAGCCGGGCGGCATTGACGTGGGCTGTGTTACGCTGGACGACCCCAACGACGCGCGCGGCGTGTACTGGGGCTGGGTGTTCACCATCACCGACCTGTTCAACCAGGTGTACCAGGCGCGCGTCAGCTTCGACCTGAAGGCGGTGGCGGTCTGCGAGCAGGTCGTTACGGCTGCGGCCACGCCGGTTCCGGGCGCCGACCCGAACCTGCCGCCCCCGGTGGCGGGCAGCGCGGCGTCGGGCAGCTTCGAACTGGGCGGCCATGTGCTCCAGTTGAACGCCAACACCGTCAGCCTGGCGCGGCGCGCGGGCATGACGTGGGTCAAGAAGCAGTACCGCTACAACCTGGGCGACGGCACCGGCACGATCGCCGGCTGGGTGCAGGAGGCGCGCGCGAACGGCTTTAAGCTGCTGGTGGGCATCGTCGGCCAAACCAGCCAGATGGGCAACTTTGACAGCTACATCGGCACTTACGCCCAGTTTGTTGGCGAGGCGGCGGCGCTGGGCGTGGACGCTATCGAGGTGTGGAACGAGCCGAACATTGACCGCGAGTGGCCGACCGGCCAGGTGAACGGGGCCAACTACACCCGCCTGCTGGCGGCGGCCTTCAACGCCATCAAGTCGCGCCGGGCCGAGACGATGGTGGTCAGCGGCGCGCCGGCCCCCACCGGCTTTTTCGGCACGGCGGGCTGCAACCCCAACGGCTGCAACGACGACGTGTTCATGCAGCAGATGGCGGCCGCCGGCGCGGGCCAGTATCTCGATTTCGTGGGCCTGCACTACAACGAGGGCATTGTCTCGCCCAGCGCCGGCAGCGGCGACCCGCGCAATTACTACCCGACGCGCTACTTCGGCCAGATGCTGAGCCGGGGGCTGGCGTCCTTCCCCGGCAAGCAGGCGATCTGGACCGAGCTGGGCTTCCTCTCTGGTGAGGACCTGGGCCGGCCCATTCCGAGCGGGTTCGCCTGGGCGCAGGGCGTGACCGTGGCGCAGCACGCGGCCTGGCTGGCCGAGGCGGCCACGCTGTCGGCCCAGAGCGGCCGGGTGCGCCTGATGATCGTGTGGAACGTGGACTTCCCGGACATGGGCGGCGACGACCCGATGGGCGGCTACGCGATGTTCCGCCCCAACGGCACCTGCCCGGCGTGCGACACGCTGGGCCGGGTGATGGGCAAGTAAGCCCGGCTGGCACAGCGGTTAACGTGGTCGGCAGGCTCGCTTCGGCGGGCCTGCCGCGTTTTTGGGGGATAGCCGCGCCTCAGCCCCAGGCCCACACCCAGGCGTCGCGGAAGGTGCAGGAGGTGGTCGCCGGCTCAAAGTTGACCGCCGCGACAGCCACGCCGCCGCCGTCCGCGGCGATATCCAGCGTGCCGGCGTAGCGCCCGTTGACGTAATAGCGCAGCGCGGCGCCGCTGGCGATCACCAGCAGATGGTGGCTGCTGCCGGTCAGGGCCGGGTTTTCGCCGAAGATGCCCGGCTCGAAGGCGCTGCCGCTGCGCTGGGAGGCGCCAAAGCCGCCGGTCTGGTCGAGGTAGGCCAGCACGTAGCGCGTGTCGTCGGCGGCGCGCACGACCAGCCCGCAGCCCGCCGGCCCGGCGGCGCTGCTGATGTCCCACTCCACGACAGCGCCCATCGCCAGCTCGCTGAAAACCTGCCCGCCGCCGAGCGCGATGCGGTTCACGCCGGGCCGGGTGAAGGTGACAAAGCTCTCCGGGACGGTCAGGCGCATCTCGCCGCCGGCCGGGATGAGGTGGCGGCGCTGCAGGTCGCGCACCATCACGCGCCCGTCACGGCTGGTCAGCAGTTGGCCGGGCACAACCCGTTCGCCGCCGACCAGCGCCGGCGTGGTGA
>CAZDVL010000364.1:0-1531 GCA_964508745.1 uncultured Anaerolineaceae bacterium
GCGGTGAAGGGGTATACCGATGGTCGTCTGCTCATGCTTGTTTTTCCATCCGACAGGTTCACAGGCATTATAGCCGATGGGTGGGCGCGGTCAACAGCCAGCAGTCGCCAGCGAGCAGCCAACAGCCTTAGCTTTTAGCCGACGACTGACGACTGACGACTGACGACTAATGACTGTTATTCGGCGGACAGGGTTTCCAGCAGCTCGGTTTTGAAGAAGGCCGGCGTTTCGATGGCGCGGTGCACCGGGCATTTGCCGGCGATGTCGAGCAGGCGTTCGCGCTGGTCGGCGTCGAGCGGGCCGCGAAAGGCCAACTGGACTTTGTACTCGTGCACAAACTGCGCGTCACCCTGGTAAGCGGCGTAGTCGCCGGCTTTGAGGCGCTCAACGTTCACAACCACATCCACGCCTTCCAGCGGCCATTTCTTGCGGTCGGCGTACAGGCGCACCGTGATCGCCATGCACGACGCCAGCGCGCCGGCCATCAGCTCCATCGGCGTGGGGGCGCTGTCGGTGCCGCCGGCATCTTCCGGCTCGTCGGCGTAGAAGGTGTGGCTGCGGGTTTTGATCTCGGTCTTGTAAGCGTCAAGCGTGCGTGCGGTGACAGTGGGCATGGGTATCCTTCCGGGGAAGCAGGCAGAGGCAGGTCATTGTGTTACAGCCAACGGACGCCGTCACGGCGGGCAACCTTACCCGGCAGGGCCGCCGCGCGGCGTCAGTCCTTGCGCAGCCGGCGCAGGCCCTGAAAGTGCGGGTCGCCCTGAATTTCCTTCCAGCGCGCCGCGCCGCCGTCGGTGTGCCACTCGACCACGTGCAGCCCCTCAGAGTTCTCGTAGGCGAGGGCCGGGCGCAGCATCAGCATCTGGCGCACCACGCCGATAAATTCCTTGCTTTCCTGCCCCAGCGTGAGCGTGAACCATTTGCCGGGCTGCCACTCGAACGTGACCGGGCTGCCGCGCCAGGTGCCTTCCATGTGGATGGGCGCGGTGGGGCGCGTGCAGACCATCGAGACGGACTGCAGGCGGTTGCGCCAGAGCGTGTGGTTCACCCGTTCCTCAATATAGAACGGGCGCGGCTCAGGGGTTGTGTAAAACCAGGTGCGTGCGTCAGTTGCCATTGGCTGCTGTCTCCGGTCAGGGCAGGATGTGCATACGCCGGTAGTGTACCGCAAAAGCGCGCCGCGCTCCAGGTGTTCCCCCCGACGGCTCCAGGGCTTACGCATGAAAGGAGGGATAGATAATAGGAAGCTATGTATAGTTAACCTTCTATAGTTACAGATAACAGAACAGATAGAGTTGAATGGTGTTGTAAGGTCGTCTGCCCATATTGCGATAGCCCTGATGCGGACGCTCGACATTGTAGAACCGCGAGCGGACGCACACCGGCAGGTACTGCTTCGGGCGCACGCCCTTGCAGACCTTTCGCGAGACCAAACACTTGGCACAAGCCAAGCAATTGGATACGCTGTTTGAGTGGCAAGAACCAAAGTCAGACATCCCCGACAACAACCCGCTAGAAGTTGTCGGTTAGG
>CAZDVL010000364.1:1631-2719 GCA_964508745.1 uncultured Anaerolineaceae bacterium
CGGCAGACAATCCGACAGACAGCGAAACGATCATCATCACCGCTTATGAGCCAGATCCGGCGATGTGGGAAGCAGATTTTAAGCGGAAGAAAGGTCAGGACTCATGAAATGTGCCATCTGCAGGCATGGGGAAACACAGCCCGGAAGGGTGACGGTGACGCTGGAACGCGGCGGTGCGACACTGGTCTTCAAAGGGGTTCCCGCGCAGGTGTGCGAGAACTGCGGCGAGGCATATATTGACGAGGCGGTGACAAAGCAGCTTCTGGAGGCTGCGCAAGCCGCGCAGGAGACAGGCGTGCAGGTCGAAATCCGCGCTTTTGTGGCAGCTTAGCGTCGATGGCGGTGGCGCGCTGCAAAGCGACCTCACCCCCTAATCCCCTCTCCACTTTGGAGAGCTGAGGGGGCGACCTTACTCCGATTTGCCGGACAGTGAAAATGTCAGGGCAGCCGGTGCGTGGGCGTCGGCCAGCCGGGGTGAAAGCTGTCGCTGGCGCGCACGCGGACGGCGACGCCGTGCGCCGCCGCTGCCGCGCGCAGCGCCGCCAGCAGCGTGTCGTGCAGGGCGGCGGCCCCGGCCTGCACGCGGGCGTTGACCAGCATCGTCACCGGCCCGCCCGGCAGCGCCGGAATCTGCGCCGCCCAGCCGCCGGCGTCCAGCGCCGGCACGCTGATCTTGGCCTGCTGGTCGCCGGCGCGCACGAAGAACTTGAGGTGCGCCACCGGCAGGCCGCTGCCGCTGACCGCCGCGCACGCCGCGCCGACCAGCGCCGTGATCGCCGCGCGACCGGCGTCCGCCGGCACGTCGAGCGCCAGGTCAAGGTCGAGCCAGGCCAGCGCCGCCTCGCCAGCGCCGTAGCGGTCGTAATCAATGGCCAGCGCTGTGTCTGGCAACGGGGCCGGCTGGTCGAGCAGGGCCAGCCAGCCGGCGACGCTGGCCGCGTCCAGGCTGCGCTGCGCGCGGATGGCCTTGGCCGGGTGGGCCGCGCGCGCCAGCGCCAGCGTCGCGTCCAGCTCAGCCGGCGCGAGCAGGTCGGCCTTGTTGACCACCAGCAGCCCGGCTTCCTCAATCTGCTTGTCGAAGATGTAGA
>CAZDVL010000365.1:0-2718 GCA_964508745.1 uncultured Anaerolineaceae bacterium
TACCAGGTCGCCAGCGCCACCGACGGCCAGCGCGCCCTGCGCCGCATCCTGGACGAGAAGCCGGCGCTGGTGGTGCTCGACCTGATGCTGCCCGGCCTTGACGGCTGGGAGGTCTGCCGCCGCGTGCGCGCCGAGTCCGACGTGCCGATTATCATGCTGACGGCCCGCAGCGACGACATTGACCGCATTGTGGGCCTGGAGCTGGGCGCGGACGACTACCTGACCAAGCCGTTCAACCCGCGCGAGCTGGTGGCCCGCGTGCGCGCCATTCTGCGGCGGGCCGGCCCGCGCCCGGCAGACGCCGCGCCCGCCCCGAACCGCGCGGTCGCCTGCGGCAACGTCACCATCTACCCGGAGCGCCGGTCGGTCACGGTGGACGGCGCGCCGGTCAGCCTGCGCATGAAAGAGTTCGACCTGCTGCTGGCGCTGGCCGAAAACCCCGGCATCGTCTTCAGCCGCGAAAAGCTGCTCGACATCGTGTGGGGCTACGATTTCGCCGGCGAGACGCGCACCGTTGACGTGCACGTTGCCCACCTGCGCCACAAACTGAGCGGCATGGCCCCGCCCATCGAAACCGTGTGGGGCGTGGGCTACAAGCTGGACCCGGCCTGACATGTCGCTGCGCTCCGGGCTGCTGCTCTCGTATGGCGCGGTGATCGCCCTCACGACGCTGCTGGCGTCGGTCACGTTTCTGGCGCTGCTGGACGCCCGCCCGGCCCCGGCCGAGCTGACCTACCGCGAGCTGAACAGCATCGCGCTGGCGGGGCTGCGCACGCTGGTTTTCGGCGCGGACGGCACGCCGGCCCGCAGCGTCTCCGTGGAGACATTGGAGGCCTTCGCCGAGGACAGCACCGTGCGCGTGCTGCTCGTCAACCGGCACAGCGGAACGCTGGCCTTCGACTCGGCGGGCATCTATGCCCCCGGCGACACCATCGCGCTGCAGGTGGACGCCGTGCCCGCGGCGGTTTCCGCGCTGCCCGCCTTCAGAAACCTGATGCAGAACCGGCTGGAGCTGTTCACCGGCCGGTTCACCGACGCCGACAACGCCACCTGGCTGTTCGTGGGCTACGGCACACGGCGCGCGCGCGACCCCAACAGCGCCCTGCTGCTGGCCGACCGCCCGCCGACGCTGACGCTGGGCGCGGCGCTGCGGGAATATGCGCAGGCCGTCGCCCTCCCGCTGCTGCAGGCGGCGCTGGTCGGGCTGCTGGTGGCGGCGGCGATGGCCTTCGTCGTCAGCCGCGCCATCGCCAGGCCGCTGCAGCACATCGCCCGCGCCGCTGAGGCGGTGGCGCGCGGCGACTACAGCCAGCAGGTCCCCATCAGCGGCCCGCCGGAGGTGCGCGCCGCCGGCGAAGCCTTCAACCAGATGAGCGCGGCGGTGCAGGCCGCGCAGATCGCCCAGCGCGATTTTGTCGCCAACGTCTCGCACGACCTCAAAACGCCGCTGACCTCGATCCAGGGGTACTCGCAGGCGATTATTGACCAGGCCGCGCCCGACCACGTGCAGGCGGCGCGCATCATCCACGAGGAAGCCGGGCGGCTCAACCGGCTGGTGGTCGAGCTGACCGACCTGGCGCGGCTGCAGGACGGCGGCTTCCCGATGCAGATGGTCCCGCTGGAGATCGGGCAGATCGTGAGCGCGGTGGGCCAGCGGCTGGCGATCGTGGCGGAGCAGGCGGGGCTGGCGTTCACGGTGGCGTGCGCGCCGGCGCCGGAAATCAGCGGCGACGGCGACCGGCTGGCGCAGGTGGTCACCAACCTCATCAGCAACGCCATCAAATACACGCCGCGCGGCGGGCAGGTGCGTGTCAGGACGCAGGTGAACAACGGCGGCGTCGAGGTGATTGTGCAGGACAGCGGCATCGGCATCCCGCCCGACGACCTGCCGCGCATCTTCGAACGGTTCTACCAGGTGGACCGGGCGCGCGGCCCCCGGCGCGGCACGGGCCTGGGGCTGGCGATCGCCGCGGAGATTGCGCAGGCGCACGGCGGCACGCTCACCGCCACCAGCGGCGGGGCCAACACGGGCGCGACGTTCACGCTGTGGCTGCCGCGCCGCAGATAAGAGCAGCGGGCGACGTTCCATGAATTTTGCGTAAAAACTGGCGTGAGACAACGAAGCTGACGGCGGTTTGCATTTATCCTAGAAGGGAGGCACATTACACAAAAGCAAGAAAGCGCGGGCCATGCACTACATCGAACAAGCCGCACCCATCGAAGGCGACGACGTTCATATCTGCCCGGTGTGCGGCAAACTGTTTCGCCTGCCCAAGCCGATGTACCGCCACATCATGCGCGCCCACCCCTCCGGCCAGCAGATGGCCTTCGACCTGCAGGCGGACCTGTACCGCCGCTGGCAGCAGCGCATCCCACGGATGGAACAGTAACTCTCCGCGACCGGCAGCCCGGTGCACAAAGCGGGCCGCGCCGCGCTCTGGCGATGTGTCTATAGCCGCGCGGGGCGAGGCTCTGTATAATGGCGGCGGTCATCACCCATCAAAAAGAGAGAAACCGCCATGTCTCAGAATCGCCTCCAGGAACTGCGCGAGCAGGTTGACGCCATCAACCTGCAAATCCTCGAACTGCTGAACCGCCGCGCTGGCCTCGCGTCAGAGATCGGCCGGGTGCAGGCTGAGCTGGGCACGTCGTTTTATGACCCGGCCCGCGAAGCCTACATGCTCCAGCAGCTTGAGCAGGCCAACAACGGCCCCTTCA
>CAZDVL010000366.1:0-2711 GCA_964508745.1 uncultured Anaerolineaceae bacterium
GGCGCGAACGCGACCATCGTGTGCGGGGTTACGATTGGCCGCTGGGCGATGGTTGGCTCTGGCAGCGTGGTGACTAAGGACGTGCCCGACTACGGCCTGGTGGTCGGCAACCCGGCCCGGCTGATCGGCTGGGTGTGCGCCTGCGGCCAGCGCAAGGATTCTCAGGAAGCAGCGATGAACTGCGGCGCGTGTGCCGCTAAACGTTAACGAGAAAGGCAGCAGGTTGTTCAATGATTAAATCACCGATGCAGATAGGCATTGCTCGCCCGTTTATCGGCGAGGAGGAAAAGCAGGCTGTCCTTGAGGTGCTGGACAGCGGCGCGCTGGTGCAGGGCGCGAAGGTCGCCGCGTTCGAGGAGCGTTTTGCGGCGGCGCACGGCGCGAAACACGGCGTCGCCATGAACAACGGCACGACCGCGCTGGTCGCGGCGCTGATGGCGCACGAGATCGGCCCCGGCGACGAGGTGGTGATCCCGGCCTTCAGCTTCTTCGCCACCGCCTCGTGCGTGCTGAGCGTGGGCGCGCGGCCTGTGTTCGCCGACATTGACCCGCTGACGTACTGTCTGTCGCCGGCGTCGGCCGAGGCGGTTATCACGCCGCGCACGAAGGCGATCATGCCGGTGCACCTTTACGGCCAGCCGGCGGATATGCACGCCTTTGAGGCGCTGTGCCAGAAGCACGGGCTGATCCTGCTGGAGGACGCGGCGCAGGCGCACATGGCCGCGCTGGACGGGCGCTTTGTCGGCACCTGGGGGACGGCCAGCTTCAGCTTTTACCCGACCAAGAACATGACCACCACCGAAGGCGGCATGGTGCTGACCAACGACGACGAGGTGGCGCGCAAGCTGCGTATGATCCGCAACCAGGGCATGAACACGCAGTACTACCATGAGGTTGTGGGCTACAATTTCCGCATGACCAACATGGCGGCGGCCATCGGCCTGGTGCAGATGGACCGTCTGCCGGCGTGGACGCAGCAGCGCGCGGCCAACGCCCGCTTCTACAACCAGCATCTGACCGGCGTCAGAACGCCGGCGGTGGCCGAGGGGGCCGCGCACGTGTATCACCAGTACACGGTGCGCGTGCCCGACGGCGTGGACCGCGACGCCGTGACGGCGCGCCTGAACGAGCGCGGCATCGGCGTGCGCGTCTATTACCCGCTGCCCATCCACCGGCAGCCGGTGTTCAGGGCCATGCCCGGCTACGAAAACGTGTCGCTGCCAGAGACAGACAGCGCCACCGCCCAGGTCTTCAGCCTGCCGGTACACCCGCTGCTGACAGACGAGGAGAAGGACTACATCGTGCAGGAGGTAAATGCAGCATGTTGAAAGCTGCTGTAATCGGCGTTGGCAGTATGGGGCGGAACCACGTCCGCGTTTACCGTGAGATGGACAATGTGGAGCTGGTGGCGGTGGCCGACCAGCACGCGCCGACGGCGGCCAAAGTCGGCGCGACGTTTTCGGCGCCGCACTACACCGACTATCTCCAGATGCTTGACGAGCGCCAGCCGGACCTGGTGACGCTGGCCGTGCCGACCGTGCTGCACTATGAGATCGGGATGCAGTTGATCGAGCGCGGCATCCACCTGCTGATCGAGAAGCCGATCGCCCGCACGCTGGAGGAAGGCGAGAAGCTGGTTGAGCAGGCGCGCGCCAAGGGCGTCGTCCTGGCGGTCGGGCATATCGAGCGCTTTAACCCGGCGGTGATGGAGCTGCGCCGCCGCCTGCGCGAGGGCATGGCGGGCCGCATTTACAAGCTGCACGCGCAGCGCCTCAGCCCGTACCCGGCGCGCATCCGCGACGCCGGCGTGGTGATTGACCTGGCCTCGCACGACATTGACCTGATGCGCTACCTGATGGACGAGGGCATCGTGCGGCTGTACGGCGAAACGCTCAGGTCAATCAACTCTGACCGCGAGGACCTGTTCAACGGCATTATCCGCTTCCAGAGCGGGGCGGTGGGCGTGCTGGATGTCAACTGGATCACGCCGACCAAGATTCGCCGGCTGACGATCACAGGGGCGCGCGGCATGTTCACCTGCGACCTGCTCTCGCAGGAGCTGTTCTTCTACGAGAACGAAACCGGGCCGAGCCAGTGGGACACGCTGAGCGTGCTGCGCGGTGTCAACGAGGGCAACATCCTGGGTATTCGCATCCAGCGCCACGAGCCGCTGGCCGCCGAGCTGAGCGACTTTGTCGGCGCGGTGAGCGATGGCCGCCCGCCGACTGTGCCGGGCAGCGAGGGGCTGGAGACGCTGCGCATCGCGCTTGATTTTATGCGCTCCGGCAGCGCCGTCGAGATCGTCAACGAGGAGACGCAGCCGGCATGAAGATTATGACGATCGTGGGTGCGCGCCCGGAGTTCATCCAGACCGCGCCCGTCACCCAGGCGATCCGCCGCCGCCACACCGAGATTCTGGTGCACACCGGCCAGCACTACGACGATAACATGTCGCGGGTGTTCTTCGACGAGCTGGGCATTCCGGCGCCGGAGGTGAACCTGGAGGTAGGCAGCGGCAGCCACGCAGAGCAGACCGGCCAGATGCTCATCAGGCTGGAGGCGCTGATGCTGCGCGAACAGCCCGATTGGGTGCTGGTGTTTGGCGACACCAACTCAACGGTCGCCGCCGCGCTGGCCGCCGCCAAGATTCACACCCCGGTGGCGCACATCGAGGCCGGCCTGCGCAGCTATGACCGCGCCATGCCGGAGGA
>CAZDVL010000367.1:0-2710 GCA_964508745.1 uncultured Anaerolineaceae bacterium
GTCGCCGCCGGGGGACAGGCGACTGCGCGCCGGCTGGCGCTGGCGGCGCTGGGGCTGCCGGGCGCGTGGCTGCTGGCGATGGCGGCGCTGCTGTACGTCAACGATGGGCTGTTCTTCCTGCGCGACCCGCTGCTGTGCCTGCTGGCCGGCTGGCTGCTGATCGGGGCGCTGTGGGTGCTGGCGCTGCTGCTGCCGCTGTGGGGCACGCTTGTGCGCTGCGGCGAGGTGTACCTCATCCGCCAGCCGATCACGATCCACGCCGAAGGCTTCACGCTCCACACGCGCCCGGTTCCGGCGATCCCGCCGGAGCTGACGGCGGCGCTGCACCAGGCCGGCATCCCCGCGCATATGCTGCTCAATTTCCTGCACTTCAACGGCCCCCAGCCGGCGCGCCGGCTGCTGGACGAGCAGGTCGGGCCGGGCCAGCAGCACCTGCTGGCCGCGCTCTACCAGACGGTGGACGCGCAGACCGCCGCCGCCGCCCCGCTGTGGATGTCCGCGCTGAATCGCGTCCGCCTGTTCTGGAACACGCTCGACAACATCGCGATGGACATAACGGTGCGCGAGGTCGTCACCAAGGGCGGCCACCCGGTTGACCTGCGCCTGCGCTTTGTCGCCCGCTTCGACCCCACGATCGTCGCCGACGCCGAGTTCTACGTGGCGCTGGGCGACTGTCAATCGCGCGGCGCGCTGCGCCAGATGCTGCACGCGCTGCTGGCGCGCGCGGCGGAAACCGTCGTGCAGCAGGCGTTTATCGGCGTGGCCTGGGAGGCGGCGCTGGCGGACGCCAGCGTGGAGGATTTCCGCCACCAGTTCCCCGCGCAGATGGACTGGACGCTGAACCTGGGCATCTCGGTCAACCCGCGAACGGTGCAGTGCAGCCCGGTGTTCACGCCGCGCATGCTGGACGCTGAGGAAGCGCTGCGCGCCTCGCGCGCGGAGGGCCGGACGCAGGCCGCCCGCCTCAACGCGCTGGTGGACCGGGTGATGAAAGAGGCCGTCCCGCGCGAGCTGCTGGCGGCGATGATGTTCCTCGACCAGGGCGAGCGCCTGACGCTCAACTGGCCGGCCGGCGCGTCGGTGGACGGCGGCGCGCTGTCCTTCGCGCAGATGATGGGCGTGGACGCGCCCGGCCAGCAGCGGGCCGCGCCGCCGCTGATTCAGTCCAGCGCGCGGGTGCTGCCCGCCGCGCCGCCGCGCCAGGCGGGCGACAGCGCCGACGACTGGACACAAAGCGGGGCCGACTACACGCTGCAAACGCTGATTCAGCGCCGCCGGCAGCGCCAGGACGCTCCGCGCTAAATTCCCTCACCCCCCAGCCCCCTCTCCCGCCGAGCAGGCGAGGGGGAGAAAGACGGGACGCGCTAAATTCCCTCACCCCCCAGCCCCCTCTCCCGCCGAGCAGGCGAGGGGGAGAAAGACGGGACGCGGATCAGGCGCGCAGCAGAAACATGGCGAACACCGGAATCGTGAGCGCCGCTGTGCCGTCGGCGCGCCGCCCCACCAGATGCTTGTCCAGCAGCGCCCGCCAGACCGGATTGTCGTCCGCGACCGTCTGCCGCTGCGTGGCGATCTCCAGCAGCAGGCGCTGCTCGGCGGGGGTGAGGCTGGCGAGCATGGCGCGGCACTCCTGCTGCACGCCGCTGTCAGCCAGCAGATAGTCAATGAACGAGGGCCGGTCAACGTTCTCCGGGACGGCGACGCGCGTCGCCGGCAGAAACGCGCGCCGCAGCAGGCCGGCGTGCCCGCCGGTGGTGCGCAGCAGCTCGCGCTCCAGCACCGGCGCGATGCGCTCCAGGCGGTTGCGGTTTTCCAGGCGGCGAACCGAGAACACGGCGCTGTCGTCGTCGAGCAGGCGCATGTGGTGGGTGAAGCCGTAAAACAGCTCGATAAACCCTTCCAGCGCCTGCTGCTCCGGCGCGGACGGGTGCGCCGCCTGCGCCAGCGCGTCGAGCGGGGTGCGGCTGGCCGTGAGGAACATCACGCGCTGTTTGAAGTCGTCGCGCAGGCCGCGCAGCGACTGGAAGAACTGCGGCGGCAGGTGCGCGAACGCCTCAAACTCGTCGAACATGAACACCAGCCGCAGGTGCTCGCTGGCGCGCACCACCTCCAGCACCGCGTCCTCAAGCTGGCGGATGCCGGTCTGCCGCAGCAGCGCGCGGTCGTCGAACAGCATGCCGTAACACTGGCTGACCATGTCCAGCAGCGCGCGCTGGCCGGCGGCGGCCAGCGGCAGCGCGCCCTGGGCGACCATGCTCGACAGCGTGCGCCGCAGCCGGCTGAGCATCAGCTCGTAGCCGGGCCACACGCTGCCGGATTCAGCCAGCGCCTGGTCCTGCAGGTGGATCAGGTGGTGCGGGTTGAGCAGCACCGTGATCAGGCGCGCGCCCTCCTGCTCGCCCAGGTAATGCTGCTTGACATCGGTGCGCGTGATGAAACGCAGGAAGCTGCTTTTGCCCACGCTGCCCACGCCCACCAGCGCGCACGACTCGCCAGCGCCGAGCACGCGAAAGACATCGCGGGCGTCCTGCCGCTGGTAATCAAGCGGAACGGCTGCGTCGGGGGTGTGCTGCAGCGCCATGGCCGCGCCTCCATCTGCTGGCTGTGTCTGCACTGATTATAGTCCAGACCAGTCCTTTCGGCGGGGCTGGTCAAAGCAGCGGCGGCTGCGCCGGCGGGCGGGCGTGCGGGCGGCGCATGCTGTGTGGGC
>CAZDVL010000368.1:0-2706 GCA_964508745.1 uncultured Anaerolineaceae bacterium
CCAGGATTCGAGAACTGCTTGCGCGTCTTTACCCGGCGGAACAGGCCGAGCCGGCCTACGCCGCGCTGCTGAGGCGCATGGACGCGGCGCGCGAACACGTTCAGCGCGTTGAGGACCGCGACCTGTTTTCAGAGCGCGATGTCGTGCTGATTACCTACGGCGACTCGGTTCGGCAGCCGGGGGAACGCCCGTTGCAGACGCTGCACCGCTTCGCCAACGAGCGGCTGAAAGGCGTCATCCCGACGATTCACATCCTGCCCTTCTTCCCCTATTCCTCAGACGACGGCTTTTCGGTGCAGGACTTCTACCAGGTCAACCCTGAACTTGGCACCTGGCAGGATGTCCAGGCCGTCGGCGAGGACTTTACGCTGATGTTCGACGCGGTTTTCAACCATATGTCGGTGCAGAGCGAGTGGTTCCGCGCGTTCCTGGCCGGCGACCCGGCCTATGCGGGCCTCTTTCGCACCGAAGCGCCCGAAACAGACCTCAGCATGGTCATGCGGCCGCGCGTCAGCCCGCTGCTCACGCCCTTCCAGCGGCCAAACGGCGAGACAATCCACGTCTGGACGACGTTCAGCGACGACCAGGTTGATTTTGACGCGCGCTACCCGGCCACCCTGCTGCGCCTGGTGGACGTGCTGCTGTACTATATCGAGCGCGGCGCGGCGATCGTCCGGCTGGACGCGATCGCCTTCCTCTGGAAGGAAGCCGGCACGCCCTCGGTCCACCTGGAACAGACGCACCTCATCATTCAGTTGATGCGCGCGGTGCTCGACGCGGTTGCGCCGCAGGTGATCCTCATCACCGAAACCAACGTGCCGCACAAAGAGAACATCTCGTACTGGGGCGACGGCCACAACGAGGCGCAGATGGTCTACAATTTCACGCTGCCGCCGCTGCTGTTTCACACGATGGTCGCCGGGGATGCGGCGCGGCTGCGCGAGTGGGTCAACAGCCTGGACACCCCATCGGACCGCGTGACGTTCTTCAACTTCACCGCCTCGCACGACGGGATCGGCGTGCGGCCGGTGGAGGGCATCCTCACCCCTGAGGAGCTTCAGGCGCTGATCGAGCATGTGCACAGGCGCGGCGGGCTGGTGTCCTACCGGGCCAACGCCGACGGCAGCAAAAGCGCCTACGAGCTGAACATCACCTATGTTGACGCTGTGACCGACCCCGCTGAGCCGCTGGAACTTCAGGTGAAGCAGTTCGTGCTGACCCAGGGGGTCGCGCTGGCGCTGGCCGGGACGCCCGCCATCTACATCCACAGCCTGGTGGGGTCGCACGACAACCTGGAGGGGGTGCGGGAGACCGGGCGCAACCGCACGATCAACCGCGCGAAACTCGCCTACCCGGAGCTGGACGCCGAACTCAACGACCCGCAGAGCTTCCGCAGCCAGGTGTATCGCGCGCTGACCGAGCTGATTCGCCAGCGGGTCAGCCAGCCGGCCTTCCACCCCAACGCCCACCAGGAAGCGCTGGACCTGGGCAGCCCGGCGGTGTTCGCCCTGCTGCGCGGCACAGGCGCAGAGCGCATCCTGGCGGTCTATAACCTGTCCGACCAGCCGCAGACGGTCCCGCTGCCCTTCGCCGGGCACGACCTGCTCAGCGGCCAGGATGTGCGCGGCGCGGCCACGCTGGCAGCCTATCAGATGCTGTGGATCAGAGCCGGGGCGCCCGTGTAAGTCTGCGCGGGCCGGCGCGCGCGTGCTGAGCCGCCGCGCGCTCGGCGGCCTGAATATTCATCTGCTTTACAAACACCAGACACCGGGTGTATGATTCGCGCTGAAACTGAACGCAAGCTGAGGTGCACCAAACCCAATGGACGACGGGCCTAGTCACAGTCAGGTTTGTCAACTCCACCATCCACCCCGGCGTTAACCCTCTCTGTTTCCTCCTCAGGGGCGATAGACAGGCAGGGCGCCGGGCAGGTGGCGCGGCCGCTCTCTGCCGTTAGGGACGCCCTGCTGACATACCGAGACATTCTCACATCCGTCTGAACGCCGCTGGAACGCACCCTTCCGGCCATGCGCCTTTGTGCTGGCGCGCGGCGGCATACACGCTGTGATGTCGCATACCGAGCGAATGAGGAGGTGTCATGACCCCGCGCAAACGCATCTTTTACTCACTCTCGCGCGACGGCGCCCTGTTCAGCGTTGGCGATGTCGTGGTGCTGCTGGTCATCGTCGTGGTGCTGTATCTGGGCGCACAGCTTGCCCTGGGCACGCCCGAAGCCATTCAAGGCCCCGACATCAGGCTCGCCCCCGCCGCGCTGCCCTTCTACGCCCTGCTGTCGGTCGGCAGGATGCTGGCGGCCTACCTGCTGTCGCTGACGTTCTCGATCTTCTACGGCTACGCCGCCGCGCGCAGCAAAAGCGCCGAGCGCTGGCTGATGCCGCTGCTGGACATTCTGCAGTCGGTGCCGATCTTATCCTTCCTGCCCATCGTGCTGCTCAGCCTGACGGCGATTCTGCCGCAGCGGGCCGCTGTCGAGCTGGCAGCTATTATTCTGATCTTCACCAGCCAGGCGTGGAACCTGACCTTCAGCTTTTACCAGTCGATGCGGACGATCCCCACCGAATACCGGGAAGCGGCGGCGGTCTTTCGTTTCAGCCCCTGGCTGCGCTTCAAACAGGTGGAGCTTCCCTTCGCCTCGATGGGGCTGATCTGGAACAGCGTGATGTCCTGGGCCGGCGGCTGGTTCTT
>CAZDVL010000369.1:0-2698 GCA_964508745.1 uncultured Anaerolineaceae bacterium
CGCCGCCCGCTGGCGCTGTACATGATCGCGGACAAAACCAGCCGGCTCGACCCAGCGCTCAGGTTAAGCGCCGACACCGACCCGGCGCGCGCGCTGGCCTGCGACGACGCCGGCAGCCGCCGCTGCCGCGACCTGCCCTCTGCCGAGGGCCTGCGCGCGGCGGTCAGCACCGGCGGCGCTGAGGTGGTGGGCGGGCGCTTCGACGCCGGCCTGCTGCTGCGCCCCGGCGCGCCGGAGCTGCTGGCGGCGGAGCTGAGCAGCTTCCAGGGCAGCACCAGCGGCGGCTACGCGCTCGTGCTGCTGGGCGAACTGCCCGCGCGCGGCGCGCCCTGACACGGCCCTATAACCCCTGCGGCGGGAACTGGTCGAGGTAGAGCTGAAGCGACCCCAGGATCGTCTCTTTGGCGGCGGCGGCGGCCGTCCAGCCGTCGTTGGCGACGGTCGCCATCTCAAGCTGCTTGTAGGTCATGAAGAAGTGGGCGACCTCGCTGGGGAAGTGCTGCGGGATGTCCGTCAGGTCCTGGTAGTCGTTGAAGTTCGGGTCGGTGGCGGGCACGGCCAGAATCTTGTAGTCTGGCTGGCCCCGGTCGGTCATCTTGAACATGCCGATCGGCCGCGCCTCGATCACGCAGCCGGCGAACGACGGCTCGTTGACCATCACCAGGATGTCGAGCGGGTCATCGTCCTGAAAGTACGAGCGCGGGATGAAGCCGTAGTCGCCGGGGTAGTGCAGCGAGCTGTACAGCACGCGGTCGAGCTTGATCACGCCGGTGCGCTTGCTGTACTCATACTTGTTGCGGCTGCCCTTAGGGACTTCGATCACGGCGTAAACGATGTCCGGGGGTTTCGGCCCGGCAGATAGGTCGTGCCACAGGTGGATAGGCATGGCTGTTTGTCTCTCGTGTCTACCATAACAGGGCGCTGTCTGGTGTTACTTTAGCACACCGCTGATGCAAGTCAACGGCGGCGGCCAATGTGGGTTAGAATAGACACCTGACGGCAGGGGGCTGCACGCTGGAGACGGGAGGCTGCGCATGTTTTTGCTTGGCGGTGAACTGGTCGCCCGGTCGCTGGCGGCCCAGGGCGTGAACACCATCTACACGCTCTGCGGCGGGCACGTCGCGCCGATCTACGACGGCTGCCTCAACAACGGCATCCACATTGTGGACACGCGCCACGAACAGGCCGCCGCCCACGCGGCGGACGCCCACGCCCGCCTGACGCGCAACGTCGGCGCGGCGGTGGTCACGGCCGGCCCCGGCGTGACCGACGCGGTGACGGCGGTCGCCAACGCCTACTACGCCCGCAGCCCGCTGCTGCTCATCGGCGGGGCGGCGCCGCTGGCGACGAAAGGCATGGGCGCGCTGCAGGAAATGCCGCAGACGCCCCTGTTCCGCGGCTTCACCAAGGCCAGCTTCACAATCGAGCGCACCGAGGAAATTCCGGCGCGGCTGGCCGCCGCCTACCGGCTGGCGCTGGGCGGGCGGCCCGGCCCGGTGTTTGTCGAACTGCCCTGGGACGTGCTGTTCAACGCGGTGGACGCCGTCGAGATGCCGCCGCGCGCGGTGATCGCGCCGCTGGAGCCGGAGATCGGCGCGCTGGAGCGCATGTTCGGGCTGCTGCGCGCGGCGCGCAGGCCGGTGATCGTGGCCGGCACACAGGTCTACTGGGACGACGCCAGCGCCGCCCTGCGCGACCTGAGCGAGCAGGCCGCCATCCCCGTGTTCACCAACGGCGGTGGGCGCGGCACGCTGCCGATGACGCACCCCAACTGCTTCAAAACGGCGCGCGGCGACGCCCTGCGCGCGGCTGACCTGGTGCTGCTGATCGGCACGCCGCTTGACTTCCGCCTCAAGTATGGGCGCGCCGGCTGGAACCCGGACGGCCGGCTGATCCAGGTGGAAAACGACCCCGCCGAACTCAACCACAATCGCGCCGCCGACGTGGCCGTCGCCGCCGACGCGCGCCTGACGCTGGAGGCGCTGGCGGAGGGCGCGCAGGGGCTGCGCTTTGACGGCTGGCTGGCGGAGCTGCGCCAGCGCGAGGACGAGAAAAACGCTGAGCTGGCGCGCTGGGCGGCGCTGGACGACGTGCCGGTGAACCACTTCCGCTTCGGCGCTGAGGTCAACGCCTTCATGGACGACGACACGATCATCGTGGCCGACGGCGGCGACATCGTCAGCGCCTGCGCCAAAGTCATTGACCTGACGCAGCCCGGCCAGTGGCTTGACCCCGGCCCGCTGGGCTGCCTGGGCGTGGGGCTGCCGTTCGCGCTGGCGGCCCAAACGCTGTTCCCGCACAAAAAGGTGCTGGTCATTTCCGGCGACGGCGCCTTCGGCCTCAACGGCTTCGAGTACGACACGGCGCTGCGCTTCAACCTGCCAATTGTGACCATCGTCGGCAACGACGCCGCCTGGGGGCAGATCCGCGGGCCGCAGGTCAACATGCTGGGGGAGGAACGCGCGGTGGCGACCAAACTCGCGCCGACGCGCTATGACCGCGTGGTGGCGGCGCTGGGCGGCTGGGGCGAGCAGGCCGCGACGCCGGGCGAGATCGGCCCGGCGCTGGCGCGCGCCTTCGCCAGCGGCCAGCCGGCCTGCATCAACGTGCCGCTGGACCCGGCGGGCATGGCCAAAACCGGGGCCAGCACGCCGTACATCGTCTGAACAAAAATCCCCCGGCAGCCGGGGGATTTTTA
>CAZDVL010000370.1:0-1325 GCA_964508745.1 uncultured Anaerolineaceae bacterium
GCGTGCGCTCCATGCCGGCGCGGTTGTCGGCGTCGAACGCGCCGATGCGGTTGACGATGCCGTCAATGTCGTGACGGGTCACCTCGCGTTCGAGCAGGTCCACCTCTTTGTCCACAAAGCGCGCGGTGGGGCGGCGGCCCAGGTCGAGCACAATTTCCAGCAGGTCATCGGTGCGGCCCAGCGCGTCGAGCCGGTCGCTCAGCTCGCGCGGGAGCACATCTTTGAGCTTGTCAATGTCGTCAGTGATATGGCGTTCTGTCAAGGGGAGA
The DNA here is from genome assembly GCA_964508745.1 of uncultured Anaerolineaceae bacterium. Taxonomy (GTDB): domain Bacteria; phylum Chloroflexota; class Anaerolineae; order Aggregatilineales; family Phototrophicaceae; genus DAOTWC01. The sequence goes on from CAZDVL010000370.1 coordinate 270, forward strand.
CGTTCACTCCTGATCCGGTCACTCAAACACACTTTCGGTCACGCCCGGCGGCTGCGCCGGTTTGGGCAGCGCCTCCAGCCGGCGGCTGAGCGGGGCGAAGGTCGCGGTGCGCACGCCGGCGGCGATGTGGCGCACCATGACGGCCTGGCGCGTCCAGGGTTCAAAGCCCAGGTCCACGAGGGCATCTTCCAGCCAGTCCTGGTAGCGGCGCACGCAGACGTAAACGGGCAGGCGCGCCGGGCGGCTGGCGGACGCCACCGCCGCCGCGATGATGGCGGCGGCCTCGCTGAACACGTCCGGGTGCAGGTAGGGCGTCAGGTAGATGCCGCCGCGCCCCTGGGAAACGGCGATATAGCCCTCGACGCGCTCGTTCTTGCGGTAAACCAGCCCCTCGCTGTGGCAGGGCGGCAGGGCGATCGGCTGCACCAGCCGGGGGACGATGTTGGAATACAGCAGTTGGACGCCCTGGGCGTCGGCCTCGGTTTCGACCGTCAGCTCAACGGCGTCCATGCTGAGGCTGCGCGGCGGGCCGGGCCGCCGCCAGATCTCCTGGCGGGCGTAGATGGCAAAGCCGGAGACGCGCAGCGTGCTGAACAGCTCCTGGTGTTCGTCCACCTCGGCGGTGAGCATGTGCGCGCCGCGCCGGCCGGCCTCGGCGGCCATCGCATCCAGCAGGTTGAGCCAGACGGTGTCGTCGGCGTTGTGCTCCAGGCCGGGCGCGATGTAGGTGATGCGCGCGTGGGTGTCGTCGGCGCGCAGGCGGAACTGGCCGAACACCGTTTGCCGGTCGCCGCGGGCCACCAGCGTGTGCAGGCCGCGCGGCGGCAGGAAGTAGGCGGCGAGCAGGTCCGGCCGGTCGTCAGCGCGCGTGAGGGCCAGCTCGCTGTCGAGCGTCACGCCGGCATCCTGCAGGCGTTTCAGCGCTGGCAGGTCGTGAAGCTTGAGCGCGCGCACGTCTTCGCCCATCATCTCAGCCCTTCGTGAACAGCCGGTAAGCTGCGCTGCCAGACATCACACGGAACGAGGGGCGAGGGTTGCGCGCCGGGGCACAGACAG
>CAZDVL010000370.1:1425-2687 GCA_964508745.1 uncultured Anaerolineaceae bacterium
ACGAGCTGGGACGAGAACACCTGGGACGGGCAGCCCGCCAAAGAGGTAAAGGGGGCCAGGCTGACGCGCGCCGCCGTCACCTACAGCTACAGCGGCGGCATCAAGGGCATCAGCAGGCTGCAATACCTGATGAGCTACAACGCCGACGGCCTGACCGGCAGCTATGTGGCCCTGGAGCTGGTCAGCGGCAGCCTGGACGGCCGGGCCGGCAGCTTCACGCTGCTGCACACTGGCACGTTCGACGAGCAGCGCGTCGGCGGGACGGTGACCGTCGTGCCGGGGTCGGGCACGGGCGCGCTGACGGGCCTGCGCGGGGCCGGCACGATCAGCATCAGCGGCCACCAGGAGAGCTACCCGCTGCATTTCGAGTACGAATTCGCCTAGCGCGCCTTACTCCCAGCGGAAGTTATACAGGCCGTCAAAATCCTGCGTCTGGATCAGCAGCTCATACTCGCCGCCCTGGGCCGCCACAAACTGGTGGCGGCCCGCCTCGCTGACGGTAAACGTGCGCTGCCACATCAGCCCCTGCCCCTGTGTGCCCTGAATCGTGAAGGTGAGCGCGCCGCGCGTGATCGTCACGTCGTAGGCCAGGCCCAGCGTGCCGCCCGCGCGCACCGAGGCCGGGTAGCGCCCGGCGGCGCCGGCCGGGTCAACGGTGGGCAGGCCGCCGGGCAGCGGCGTCGCCACGCCGGGCGCGGGCAGCGTCGTCGGCGCGCCGGGCAGCGGCGCCTGGGTGGGCGTGGGCAGCAGCCCCGGAATCGTCGGCGGCGGCGTGAACACCGGGGTCGGCGGCGTGGACGTGGGGCGCGGCGTGGGCGTGGCCCTGGGGCTGGCGGCCAGGTTGCAGGCGGCCAGCAGCGCCATCAGCAGCGCCAGCGCCAGCGCGAGTCGCTTGTGCATCGGTATCGCCCCTTTCGCGCAGCGCGCGGTCAGTCGAGCGGCAGTTGATAGAGGCCCATCGCCTCGCGCACCAGCGCCATCGTCTCGGCGGCCTCGGCGCGGGCGCGGCGCGTGCCGGTCACAATAATATCCTCGATCAGGCCCGGCTGCGCCTCATAGCGGGCGCGGCGCTCGCGCAGCGGCGTCAGGAAGGCGTTGATGGCCCGCGCCAGGCTCTTTTTCACCTCGACATCGCCAACCGTGCCCGCGCGGTAGCGCGCCTTGAAGTCCTCGATCTCTGCCGTGTTCGGGTTGAAGGCGTCGTGATAGATAAACACGGGGTTGCCCTCGACCGTGCCGGGGATGTCGGCGCGGACACGCTT
>CAZDVL010000371.1:0-2676 GCA_964508745.1 uncultured Anaerolineaceae bacterium
CGGGCTGGACCGCAACTGGGGTTTGCAGCACAGTTGGCCCAACGCCAGCGGCGCGATCGCCTGGCTGCGCGGCCTGGACTGGAACCTGGACATGCGCGTGCTGGCGGAACAGTCAGCGGTCTACGAGTATTACTTCGACCTCGGCCCCAACGACCGCGACGTGTGGAGCAACACGTTCTACCTGGAATACCGCGACTACAAAGACCTGGACGGCATGGTCAGGGCGGTCAGCGACCGCTACTACAACTATGTCATCCTCGACGACTACTACACGCCAGAGAAAAACACGGCGATCGAGGCCGCGCTGCTGCAAAGCGGCTACGCCGAAGTTTATCGTGACCCTGAGCCGCAGCAGCTCAGCACCGGCCAGACGAGCATCATCCGCATCTACGAACGACGAGGGGCGCCATGAAGCTAAACACACTCATCGGAATAAGCGTTGGCGCGGCGCTGCTGCTGCTCAACGTGGTGTGGCTCAACGTGGACGCGCTGGCGCGCCTGGGCCTGCTGGCCCTGCCCGCCTTTCTGATCGTCGCGCTGCACTACCTGGCGCTGCTGCCGGTGCGCCGCCTGGCGCATCTGCCCTATCAGCCCTGGTTTGAGTACACCGGCGTCGTGGTCGCCTGCGGGCTGGCGCAGTCGCTGGCGCTCTACGCGCTGGAGGCGGCGCTGGGGCCGCTGGACCTGCGCGGGCTGCTGCTCTACACCGTCGCCTTCTGGGGCGCGGCGGCGCTGGCGCTGTGGTTCGTCTGGCGCCGCGTGATTCCCGCCATCAGCGACCGCGCCGTCAGCACCGCCAGCAAGCTGCTGCGCTGGCTGCCGGTCGTCACGCTGGTCGCGGGCGTCAACCTCGTCGGGCTGATCTACTTCAACACGCTCAACTGGCCCTTCCTGTGGCCTGACCCCGGCATCTACATCGTGATCGGCCTGTTCGTCGCGGCGATGGTCTTTCCTGAAGCCTTCAGCGGCATCTGGGCGCTGCGCGCGGTCGGGCTGGCGATGGTGTTCATCGGCCAGTGTTACGTGCTGCACAGCATTGATGTCGCCCTGGAGACGCGCTCGCTCATCGCCATGATGCACCTGGTCGGCATCGGCGGGACGTACACGGTGATGGTCCTGAGCTACATCAACCAGATTTTGCCGCGCGACAACCGCGCCGCGCCGCCGCCGCCGGCCGACCTGCCGCACGTGGCCGCCGTCGTGCCCACCTACGGCGAGCCGGCGGAGATCGTCGAGGCGACGCTGCTCTCGCTGCTGCGCCTGGATTACCCGGCGGAGCGCCTGTGTATCCTGCTGAGCGACGACGGCTGGCGCGACGAAATGCGCCTGCTGGCCGACCGGCTCGGCGTCCACTATATGTACGGCCCGCGCCAGAACGCCAAGGCCGGCAACCTCAACGGCGCGCTGGCGCACCTGCACGAGATTTACCCCCAGGCCGCGCTGATTCTGACCCAGGACGCCGACGAAACCATTGACCCCAGCTTCCTGCAAAAGGTGACCGGCTACTTCACCGACCCCGGCATCGCCTTCGTGCAGACGCCCAAGGACGCCGTCGCGCCAGAGGGCGACCCCTTCGGCGTGCGCGACCGCGTGTTCTATGACGTGATCCAGGCCGGGCGCAACGGCAGCGGGGCCGCCTTCTCGTGCGGCAGCGGCGTGCTGTGGCGCATCGCCGCCGTCGCGTCCATCGGCGGCTTCTCCACCTGGAACGTCGTCGAGGACCTCACTACATCCTATCTGCTGCACGCCGCCGGCTGGCGGTCAGAGTACCACAACGAAATCCTGAGCGTGGGGCTGGCCCCGGAGGACATCCCCGGCCTGCTCAAGCAGCGCGGGACGTGGGCGGTGGACACCTGGCGGCTGTTCCTGTTCAAAAACCCGCTGATCACGCCCGGCTTCACGCTGCGCCAGCGCCTCCAGTACACCGAGCTGGGCATGTTTTACGTCACCGCGACGCTGTTCATGCCGCTGCTGCTGCTGGTCCCGCTGCTGTCGCTGTTCACCGGCGAGTTCGTGCCGATCGAGGGCGCGGCGCTCTTTCCCTGGGTGGCGGCCAGCGTGCTTTACTATATGGTGCTGGCGCGCCAGGGCGAGTACCTCAAGCGCATGTGGCAGTACTGGGTGGGCCACAGCCCGACATACATCCGCGCCTTCCTGATCGCGCTGCGCTCCCGCGGCCACAAGCCAACCTACAAGGTGACGCGCAAAGAGCGCGTGTCCGGCTTCTACGGCTCGATGCTGTGGATGCAGTTCCTCTACCTGTTCGCCGGGGCCGGGGCGATCATCTACGCGCTGGCCGCCGCGCCGCACACCGACATCCTGGCCCGGCTGACCAACAGCGCGATTCTGCTGTTCTTCATGTTCCTCGTGTCGGGCATCTGCGCCGCCGCCTTTTACGGCCTCAAAGCCCCCGCCGGCAGCCCGAAAACGGCGCAGCAGCAGCTTCAACTGGCGCCGCGCCGCCAGGACCTGCCGCTGGAATCGCAGCAGCCCGCCAGCGGCGATTAAGCTGCGCTGACATTCGTCCTCACCTCCCGGCTTAACAGGGGGGTAGGTGTTTAATTCTGCACGCTGCCCCCTCCCCTAAGTCCCCTCCCCGTCCCACAGGACTTCCTGCGGTTGCTGGCGCAGGGAGGGGACTTGCGGCCCGTTATGCACCGTCTTGCTCCCTTCCCC
>CAZDVL010000372.1:0-2673 GCA_964508745.1 uncultured Anaerolineaceae bacterium
AGCAGCGCCGTTTCGCGCACGCGCTCCAGCGCCGCCGCCGTCATGCGCGCGGCGAGTTCCAGCAGCCGCAGGTCCAGGCCCTCGAACGGCGCGCCGCTCTCGCTGCTTTGGATGTCGAGCACGCCCAGCAGGTGTTCGCCCGCCAGCAGCGGCACGGCGGCGCCAAAGCGCGCCGAAGTCAGCAGGTGGCTGCGCCGCGCCAGTGGGTCGCTGGCCGACACAATGACCGATTCGCGCGTTTGCAGCGCCTGGCCGATGCCGTTCTCGGTGTCGCCCTCAAAGCGCGCCGACGTGACGGTGTGATGCGTGCCCATGCCGGTGCGGACGTGGCGCTGAAGCTGTCGCTGGCTGTCGAACAGGTAGGTGTGGCACGCCGTGTACAGCAGCTTGTCGGTGATCATGTCGGCGGCGGCCACCAGCACAGCGTTTTCGTCGGCGGCGGCGCTGAGGCGGTCGTTTAAGCTGCTCAGCAGCTCTGCGCGCGCGCTGGCCCGCAGCACATTGCTGATCACAGCGCGCTCGATACCCTTGAACACGCCGGCCAGCGCGCTGACCAGCCACACGCCGAGCAGCACGGCCAGCAGCGTGTCCAGCTCGTCCTGGCTGGGCAGCCGCCCATACGGCACGCTGCTGCCCAGCACGCTGGCCGTCACGCCCAGCGACACGATCACCGTGACCAGCGCCAGCTCGCGCCGGGGGCGCAGCAGGCCGGCAGCCACAATCGGCAGCAGCACCAGCACATACAGCGCGTTCTGGCCGGGCGGCAGGGTCGTGATCGAGCTGACCGTGACGATCAGCAGCCCCAGCACGACCAGCCGCTGCGCCCACTCCAGCAGGTGGCTGAGGATCAGCCGGTGCAGCGCGTAGATCGCCGCCGGCACGACCACCTGCATCACCAGCAGCGCGAAGCGCCAGTCAATGTCGGCGACGATGCGCGGCCACAGCACGAACAGCGACAGCAGCGCCCAGGCTGCCCCGATCAGCAGGTTAATCCGCAGCAGCGCCAGGGCGTTCGCCCGGTCAAGCGGGCTGGGGTAGATGCTGTGAATACGGTCAGACCAGCGCCGGGCAATGTTCTTCATTGGGCAGAGCCTCCGTCAGCAGGGCCGGCGCCGCCCAGGCGGATCGCGCCGCGCCGCGCCCCCAGCGTCTCGCTCAGTTCGGTCAGCGTGATGCGCAGCAGGTCGTCCACACTGTTCACCGACTGGTACTGTGTGGCGATGGTGTTGATGCGCTGTTCCTGCGCCGTCGCCAGCCGGGCTTCCTCGAACAGGCGGGCGTTGTCCAGGCTGAAGGCCAGCCGCTGCGCCACCGCCTCCACCACCTCGATCACGTCGGCGGGCAGCAGCGCCTCGTCCGGCTCAACCTCAATCGCGCCGATCACCTCGCCGCGCAGCAGCACCGGCACCGCCAGCGGGCCGGGCCTGCCGTTGGCCGGGGCCAGCACCGGGCGGGCGGCGCGCGCGGCCTCGGTCAGCGCCTTGCTCCACGTTGAATCCGCCTCCAGCGCGCCGTCGCGCAGCGTGACGCCTTCGGCCTCTGGCTGCTGCTCAAGGAACTGTGACCAGCCGCTGCGGGTAAGCTGCTGGTTGAGGCGCTGGATCTCGCGCATGTTGGTGTCGGCCATCTGGATCAGGCGTTCCTGCTCGGCGTTGGCGCGCGTTTTGTCCTCGAACAGGCGCGCGTTGCGGATGGCGACCGCCAGCAGGTCCGCCAGCGTTTGCAGCACCTGCACGTCCTGCGGCGCGAAGGCGCGCGGCGTCCTGCTCTGCACGTCGAGCGCGCCGATAATGCGCTCGCCGTCGAAGATCGGCACGGCCGCCTCGCTGCGGGTGTCGGGCAGCAGGTCGTTGGCGCGGTGCAGCGGGTCCAGGTCAGTGTCGGCGGCGATCACGGGCTGGCCGAAGTAGGTCACGCGCCCGATCACGCTGGTGGACCCCACCGCCAGCCGGTGCTGGCGCGCCAGAAGCTGCTGGCCGACCGCGCCGGTGCTCGACGCCAGCGCCGCGTATTCGCCGCGCTCGTCGAGCATGAACACCTGCACGTGGTAAAAGCCGAAGTGATCGCGGACCAGCTCGACCGACCGGCTGAACAGCGCGCCGAGGTCGAGCGTGCCGGCGGTGATCTGCGCGATCTGCGCGGTGGCGGCGGTGCGCTGGGCGTCGCGGCGCGTCTCGCGGACGGTCTGCGACAACTGCTCAATAAAATAGCGCGCGGTCACGCTCACCACCAGCAGCGACAGCAGGCCGGTAAGCTCCAGGCTGGTCGCGCGCGTGAAGGTGGCGCCGCCCCACACCGGCAGCAGGATGATCGCGAGGCCGCGCACAAAAACGACCACGTTCACCACCAAGTACGCCGGGCGGTTCGCCAGCGCGGCGGCCACCGTCAGCGTCAGGGTCGCCATCAGCAGAAAAACCGTGAGCTGGCCGGCGGTCACGAAAACCGTCATGGCCAGCAGCACCGCCACCAGCAGCACGCCGGCCAGGCGCAGCCGCTCTGTGCGCACAATCCGCAGCAGCGCGACGGCGGTGACGAACGTCAGGAACGTGGCCGCCGTCCCCAGCAGCGGGCCGTCAAGCGCCATGTTGACCAGCAGGCCGACCGCCGACAGCGCGGCCGTGATCAGGCTGAGCGCCGTAATAAAACGCAGCCGCAGCCGCGTGAGCGCGCTGC
>CAZDVL010000373.1:0-2657 GCA_964508745.1 uncultured Anaerolineaceae bacterium
AAGATCGCCATCAGCGCGGCGTAGTCGCCCGCCTGGCTGCGGTCAATCAGCTCGCGGGAAACCAGCACGCCCTGCGCGTTCGTCAGCCCCTCATACCACGAGGAACACACCAACTGCACGTCAACGAGCTGGGTGAGCTGCTGGAAGTAATTGATGATCGCGCCGTCGGCGCGCGCCATGCGCATCGGCTGGCCGCTGCCGGTCAGGTAGCCGTGCGGCCAGGTGCCGTCCGGGCGCTGGAGCCAGGGGCCGGACGTGAAGAAATTGGCGTCCATTCTCAGGTTGTACGCGGCGGCCATCTCGGCGGCCTCCGTCCAGCCCTGCCAGGCCAGGTCGTGAATGCGCACCGTGCGCGACGGCGGGCTGCTGAACGTGCTGCCGAACCAACTGCTGTACACGCTGAACCCCTGGGCCAGCGTCTCGATGTTGTACGGCGGATACGAGTTGGGGCTGTACGCATACGGGTGCAGGCCGAAGGTGTGGCCCTGCGCCCGCCACGCCTCGATGGTGGCGTTGTCCGGCGCGCCAATCGCCAGGTACATCGTGATCGCGCCCTCGTGCGCCTCGACGGTGCTGAGCAGCGTCTGATACCACCCCAGCGGGTTGGCGTGCGCGTCGCTGGTGGGGATCAGCACCGTGCGGGCCGTGCCGGGGAAATACCACAGGCGCGGCAGCGGGCGCGCGTTCTCGACCGCCTGGCGCACCAACCGCGCGAACAGGCGCTGCTGCTCGTCGGCCTGCGGGATGGGCACCTTGTTGCGGTCAATCCAGTGGCTGCCGTTTGGCCGCAGGAACAGGTCGCGGGCGCGCACCAGGTTGTCGCCGTCGTTGTCCACGTTGATGTTGGTCGGGTCGCCCTGGCGCGTGAGAATCACGCTGCGCGCCAGGTCATAGGTGAACGCGGCGGCGCGCCCGTCGGGCGTGCCGACGACGGCGGGAAAGGCGGTCGGTGTGGCCGCGTCGCTGTAGAGCTGCGCCAGCACCACCGTCCAGCCCGTCGTGCTGTGCAGCGTCGCCGCGCCGTGATACTGCATCGTCTCGGCGGCGATGCCCAGCCCCGGCGCCTCGCCGTTGACCTGGGCGTCGGTGATCACGCGCAGGTAGGCGCTGTCCAGCGTCCCGGCGGGCGCGCCCAGGCCGAACAGCCCGGCGATCTGCGCCGCCGGGCGCAGCGCCAGCACCTGCCCGCCGGCGTTGAAGTAGCTGGTGATCAGCGCGGCCTGCGCCGTGGTCAGCGCCGTTTCCGCCACGATCACCAGGTCACGGCCCGCCAGGCTGGCGGCCGTCAGCGACCCCAGCGGCACGACCGTGAAGCTGCTGATGCCCTCGGCCAGCAGAATTTCGCCCAGGTAGCGCCCGAACTGGTAGGGCGCGCTGTCGTTGACCACCAGCGCGATCGGCGCGGCGGGCGGCCCCTGCGCCTCGGCCGCCGGCAGCGCCGCCAGCACCAGCAGCGCGGCCACGATGGCGGCTGCCCGCCGCAGCAGATTACCTGTCATCAGCTCATCCTTCCGCCAGCGCCGCCCGTTCTGACATCCGCTGTGGCGGCGGCGTATGCAACGCACGAACAGCCCCGCGCGGGGCGCTCGCGGCATTACAGCGTGCGTTTCAGGACACATTATCTGACCGGCCTTGCGTGAGCATTAAATCCGCCGGGAACGCGCGGCGCTATTCCTCGTGCACCCGGTAGAGCCAGGCGGCGGTGAAGCCGGCCACGCCGTCGGCGGTGCGCGCCGCCACCCACTGCTGGTTGACGCTGTCGCCGATCTTCAGGCGCGCCTCGGCCTCGTCCTCAGTCACCGTCAGCACCTCGCCGGGCTGCACCAGCAGCAGCACCGTGCTGCCGCTGGTCGTGGGCTGGTCGCGCAGGTTGACCGCGCCGCCCGCCGGGGTGATGCGCAGCGGGCCGCTGGGCGGGGGCGGCGCGGGCGACAGGCCGCCCGCCGCCGGGTTCCGCACCTGCACCAGCGCGCCGTTCACGTTAACGCTGCCGCCGGCGTCGCCCTGAAGCTGCCAGTCGCCCGCCGCCACCAGCCCCAGCCAGAAATCGCCGCGCACGGCCAGGCCGGGCAGGTGTTCGCGCTCGGCCTGGCGGTCGTGCGAGAGCTTGCGCAGCTCGGCCACGCGCCGGATAAGCTGTTCCTCGCTGACGCCGTTCTCCACCAGCCGCGAACACGGCGGCACGCCGAAGTCGCGCTCCGCCATGCGCAGGAAGCCGTCGCCGACGCCGAAGTTAACGCTCACGTCGAACAGCAGCGCCTGGCTCAGCGGCAGGTGGACGCCGCGCGGCAGAACAGCGATCTGCTGCGTGCGGTCCCAGTAAGCCTCGCGCGCGAGCTGATCCTGCGCCTGCTGCATGGCCGGCTCGCGCGCCGCCGCGACCAGCGCCGCGCGCAGCTCGCCGTCGCCGCGCAGGCCGGCGTCGCGGTTGAGGATGCGCGCCTGGTACGGGCGCAGCCGCTCCGCCGCCGCGGACTGCGACCGCCCCAGGTAGCGCGCGACGAGCGTGCCCAGCGTGCCCGCCGCCAGCGTAAACTGGAAGCGGCCGTAGCTGACGATGCCGGCGTCGCGGTTCTGGTAGGCGTCATAGCCGCCGCCCTCGAAGCGCGCTGTGATGGCGAAGGCCGCCGCGCGCACCCGTTCGTCCTCAGTCAGTG
>CAZDVL010000374.1:0-2642 GCA_964508745.1 uncultured Anaerolineaceae bacterium
GGCTCGCGCCCGCTTTCGTACAGCACGATGTACGTGCGGTTGAAGTGGCGCCAGAACGTCTCGATATGCTCATAGCTGTAGGGCAGGTTGGCGCCGTCGTAGCTGTCGTGCGTCACGATCTGGCGCTGGGCGTCGTCATAGCCGATCACCAGCAGGTAGTGCCCCATCCACCCCAGGCGCTGCGGCTCCGGGTCATAGCCGGCCTCGATAATCACCGGGAAGCCGTTGGCGATCAGCGTTTTGAGCAGGTCGAGCGTGCCGTTGTAGCGCGTCAGGGCGTAGACCGGCAGCTCCGACACCTGCGTGTTGACGAAGGCCACCATCTCCGCCGGGTTGACGTTCTTGTCCTCAGAGTTGGGCTTCAGCCAATGGGCCGCGCGCTGCTGGTTGTCGGTGTAGCCGAAGAACGTCAGCGCGTTGGTGAGCGTGGCCGGGCCGCAGTTGTTCCAGCCCTGCGGCTCATAGCGGAAACCGTCCAGGCGGTAAGCGGGCGGCACGGGCGCCGGGTTCGCGGTCTGCTGCGCCAGCGCGCCCCCGGCGGGCAGCAGCAGCGCCAGTAACAGCGCGCCAAACAGATAACGACAGAAACGGCTCATCACGTCAGATTCCTTAACAACGCATCCACGACCGTAGTATACTAGCATAATGAAAATGGCGGCCCCCGTACAGCCCGCTTTTCAGGCTGCGCTATCCCGACGCTGCGCGGCGTGGCCAAATCAGCGGGTTGTGCTTATACTTCACAAAATTTCTGGATTACCCTAAATGACGACGCGCTGCCTGACGAAAGAGTGCGGTTTAATCCAATGCTCTATGACGACTACAGCGGCAGACAGATAGACGATTTTCGCCTGGAGGAGCGCATCGGCCGGGGCGGCATGGCCACCGTCTACCGCGCCTACCAACTGTCCATGAACCGCAGCGTCGCCCTCAAGCTGATCCCCTACGGCGAGGACGCGGAGAACGAGGAGTTCCGCCGGCGCTTCAACCAGGAAGCGGAAGTCATCATCAGCCTGGAGCACATTCACATCCTGCCGATCTACGACTACGGCATCAGCGGCGGCGTGGCCTACCTGGCGATGCGCCTGCTCAGCGGCGGCTCGCTGAACGACCTGCTGGCCGACGGCCCGCTGCCGCTGGCCCGCGCCGCCGACATTTTCGGCCAGGTGGCGCGCGGCCTGGCCTACGCGCACAGCAAAGGCATCATCCACCGCGACCTCAAGCCGAGCAACGTGCTGCTGGACGACACCGGCAACGCCTACCTGACGGACTTCGGCCTGGCCAAGTGGGTGGAAAGCCCCGCCGCCCTGACCAAGACCGGCAACATCGTCGGCACGCCGGCCTATATGGCGCCGGAGCAGCTCCGCGGCGAGCCGCTGGACCACCGCGCCGACATCTACAGCATGGGCATCATCCTCTACCACATGGTGACCGGCCGCCCGCCGTTCGCGTCAACCAGCAGCGATGTCGTCTCCGTGATCTATCAGCACCTGGAGAGCACCCCGGCCACGCCCTCGGACTACAACCCGGAGGTGCCGCCCAGCGTGGACGCGGTGGTGCTGCGCGCCCTGCAAAAAGACCCCGACCTGCGCTACAGCAGCGTCGGGCAGATGGCCGACGAGCTGGACGCGGCGCTGGGCCGCCGCCACCACACCAGCAGCTACCCGGCGGCGCCGGCGCTGCCGGTCCCGCGCAGCCTGCTGGCCGACACCGACGAGCCGCGCCGCTGGCCGACACCGGCCGCCATCATCATCACGGTCGTGGCGGTGGCGGCGGCGCTGCTGCTGGCGGCCCTGGCGCTGCGCTCCGGCGTCAGCGGCGTCCCGCGGCCGACTATCGAGGCCGGGGCCAGCCTGCCCGCCAGCGACATCGTGCCCACACAGGCCGAGATCCGGCAGGCGCAGCGGGCGCTGGCCGGCGGTTTCATCGCCTTGATCACCTGCAACCAGTCGAGCGAATACCACGCGACCCAGGCGCGCGAGATCGGCGAGCTGCTGGCCGCGCACAACCTGAACTACCGCGTCTACGACAGCGACACCGACGAGTACCGCCAGACCACGCTGATCGAGCGCGCCCGCACCGACGGCGCGCGGGCGCTGATCGTCTGCCCGCTGAACCCGGAGCTGCTGGACGCGCCGCTGCGCGCGGTGCAGCAGGCCGGGCTGCCGCTGGTGCTGCTGTCCGGCGGCATGGTCGGCTACGGCGGCGTGCTGATCGAGGGTGACGAGTACCTCACCGGCCGCCTGCCCGGCGAGCTGGCCGGGCAGATCGTGGCGGCCGAGCGCGGCGGCCAGGCGCGGGCGATCATTCTCGACTATTCCGACCTGGCGTACCTGGTCGAGCGCGCCGACGGCCTGGAGGCCGGGCTGCTGGTCTACGCGCCGGACGCCGTCATCGTTGGCCGCCACCGGGGCGGCACGCGCGAATTAGCTTATCAATCCGTGAGCCGCCTGCTGGCCGACGGCGTGGCGTTTGACGTGATCCTGAGCATCAACGACGCCGGCGCTTTCGGCGCGATCGCGGCGCTGGAGGAGGCCGGCATCGGCCCGGACGCGGTGATCATCACCAGCGTGGACGCGGAGGCGCAGGCCCGGCGCTACATCCGCGACGGCTACTACCTGCGCGGCTCGATTGACGTGGGCCGG
>CAZDVL010000375.1:0-2635 GCA_964508745.1 uncultured Anaerolineaceae bacterium
GTCGCTGCCGAACGTCGCCTGGCCCAGCAGGCCCACCGACGTGTCGAGCGCCCAGTTGACGCCCGCGAAAGCGACCTGGTCCTCAATGCCCATGTCCACGATGGTCTTGGCGACCAGCGCCGGGCCGCTGGCGAGCGAGTTGGTGTAGAGCACGTTCGCGCCGGCGTCCAGCAGGTTCTGCACCTGGCTCTGGATGTCGGTGGCGGTGGGCAGGAAGTATTCCGCGCCGGCGTAGCCCACGCCGACCGATTCGCAGTACGCGCGCGATTCGTCGGTGTCGGCGGAGCGGCCAAACGCGCCTTCCCAGCTAATGTGGCCGATCACCGGGGCCGGGTACGTGTCGGCGTTGGCGGCCAGGTAATCGCACATCGCGCCGAGCTGGTCGGCATACAGCGGGTTGGTGGCGAAAATCCAGCCGGGCGACTGGCCATCTTCGCCGTAGAGGCCGGCCACCGAGCCAGCGGAGAGCAGCACGGGGATTTCGTCCTCGGCCACCTGCTCGCGCAGCAGTTCGGCGTCCGCCGAGGCGTACAGCAGGATCAGCGACGGCTTGGGGTCCAGGCTGGAGAAGCGGTCATAGATCGCCTGGGTGGCGTCCTGCACACCGGCGGTGTCGTCGAATTCCTGCACGATGCTGGCGCCGCAGATGCCGCCGCGCTCGTTGAAGTACTTGGCCGCATCCTCAAAACCGGCCAGCAGCGGCTGTGTGATGAAGCTGTACGAGCCGCTCAGGTCGCCAAAGTGATACAGCTTGATCTCCTGTCCGCTCAGGTCCACGCCGTCAGCGCAGGCGCTGTGGTTGACCGTGAGGTCGGGCAGGTCGTCCTGGGCCAGCGCGGGAATCGCCGCCAGCAGCAGCGCGATGACGATGATGAATGTAAACTTCTTCACGTTTCTCTCTCCTCCACAGTCAGTCAATACGTGCTAATTCTGGGCCAGGCGGTGCATTTTACCGTATGCGTTCTCCCTCCTCCGGCGCGGTGTCCGCTGGCGAGCTGCGCGGCAGCCAGCGGTGTGCGGCGTGCTAATGCGAAAATGGGCGCAGCTTCCACGAAATCTTCAGAATCTCCCAGCGGTAGGCCAGCCCGCGCGGCTCGAACACCAGAAAGACGATCAGCACCGTGCCGAACAGCAGCGGGTTGATGGCCGCGTTGATGCTCACCATGTCAATAAACGGCAGCAGCTGCGGCAGGGACACGCGCAGCGCGGGCGTGATGGTGGGGATGAAAAACTCTTTCAGCAGGTTGATGAACGCGACGCCAAAGAGCGCCCCCAGCGGGAAGCCAGCCCCGCCGATCACCAGCATCGCCAGGTATTCGATGGACTTGTTGAGTTCAAACGTGGTCAGCGTCAGGCTGTTGGTGTCGTAGGCGATCAGCGCCCCGGCCACCCCGGCGTACAGCGAGCTGATGAAAAACGCCTGCAGCTTGTAGGCGAACACGTTGATGCCCATCAGCTCCGCCGCCAGGTCGTTGTCGCGCACGGCGACGAAGGCGCGCCCGGTGCGCGTGCGCACGATGTTGCGCGCCGCCAGCGCCAGCACGATCGACAGCGGCACGGTGATGTAGAACATCGCGGCGTCGCTGGCAAACGACAGCGGCCCCAGCGTCGGGATCGGCACTTCCAGCGGGCGCGCGCCGTTGGTCAGCGGCTCCAGCGGGTGCTGCAAAATCCAGGGGATGATGAACTGCGCCGCCAGCGTCGCCATCGCCAGGTAGAAGCCCTTGACGCGCAGCGACGGCAGCCCGAACAGCAGCCCCACCAGCCCGGTGAACAGCGCCGCCAGCGGCAGCGCCAGCCAGAACGTCAGGCCCAGCTCGCGGCCCAGGATGGCGGCGGTGTAGCCGCCCACCGCCATGAACGCCGCGTGCCCCAGGCTGATCTGCCCGGTGTAGCCCATGAGGATGTTCAGCCCCTGCACCGCGATCGTCAGCGTGGCGATGCGGCTGATGATGCCGATCCAGAACACCGGCAGCACGCTCAGGCCCAGCGGGCCGTCGCTGGTCAGCAGCGGGACCAGCAGCACCAGCGCGATCAGCCCGTAGACCAGCAGCTTGTCGGCGCGCGTGCGGTTGAGCGCGATGTCCTGCGCGTAGCTGGTGTCGAACACCCCTGATGGGCGAATGTTTGCGGACATGGGTTATCTCTCTTAAATGCGCTCGATGCGCTTCTGGCCGAACAGGCCCTCAGGCCGCAGAATCAGCACGACCATCAGCACCACGTAAGGCGCGAGCTGCTCGCCGGCCTGCGAGCCGGGAAACAGCAGCGTCACATACTGCTCTGTCAGGCCGATAATCAGCCCGCCCACCAGCGCCCCGGCAATCGACTCCAGGCCGCCCAGCAGCACCGCCGGGAAGGCGCGCAGCGCCACAAACGGCAGCGTGACCGACAGGCTGGTCGCGCCGCCCAGCAGCACGCCGCCGACCGTCGCCAGCAGCGCCGCGATCGCCCAGGCCGCCGCCAGGATCGAGCGCACGCGCAGCCCGACCGACTGGGCGAGCTGCTGGTTCTCGGCGGTGCCGCGCATCGCCAGCCCGACGTTGGTGAAGCGGAAGAACAGCACAAACGCCGCGAACGCCGCCAGCGCCAGCACAAACGCGATCAGAAACGCCTGGTCAACGATGATCGTGCCGCC
>CAZDVL010000376.1:0-2635 GCA_964508745.1 uncultured Anaerolineaceae bacterium
CCTCGATGGGGCTGATCTGGAACAGCGTGATGTCCTGGGCCGGCGGCTGGTTCTTTCTGATGGCGGCGGAGATCTTCACGCTTGGCGCGCGCGACTTTCGCCTGCCGGGGCTGGGCGCATACCTCCAGACCGCCGCCTCGCAGGGGGACACCGAGGCGCTGGTCATGGGCATCGCCACGCTGATTTTTATTATCGTGCTGCTCGATCAACTGGTCTGGCAGCCGCTGCTCACGTGGGCGGAGCGTTTCAAGGTCTCGCAGGTCGAGGACGACAGCCCGGCCACCTCCTGGTTTCTGAACAGCCTGCGCCGGTCCGGGTTCGCGCGCGCCGCCAACCGGCGCGTGTTCGCGCCGTTCAACCGCTGGCTGAACAAAACGCTGAACCGCCCGCCGAAAACTGTCGCCAGCCTGGAAGTGGCCGAGAGCGGCAGGCGATCCCCACTGAGCTGGCTCATCCTGCTGCTGGTGGCGCTCGGCATCGGGTATGGGCTGGTGCAGGCGGCGGGGCTGCTGCTCACGCTGCCGCTGACAGCGTGGGGCGACATCGCCACCGGTGCGCTGGCGACCCTGCTGCGCGTCGCCCTGGCGGTCGGCATCGCCCTGGCCTGGACCATCCCGGTGGGCGTCCTGATCGGCACCAACCCGCGCGCCGCCAGCGTCCTGCAGCCGCTGGTCCAGATCGCCGCGTCCATCCCGGCGACGGCGCTGTTTCCGGTGCTGCTGCTGGGCCTGCTGAGCATCCCAGCGGGCGCGAACATCGCGGCGGTGCTGCTGATGCTGCTGGGGACGCAGTGGTATCTGCTGTTCAACGTGATCGCCGGGGCGTCGGCCATTCCGCAGGACCTGCAGTTCACCAGCGATCTGCTCCAGCTCAAGGGCTGGAAACGGTGGAAAACGCTCATCCTGCCGGCCCTGTTCCCCTACATCATCACGGGGCTGATTACCGCCAGCGGCGGGGCGTGGAACGCCAGCATCATCGCGGAATTTACCGAGTTCGGCGGCGAGATCAGCCGCGTGACCGGGCTGGGGGCGGAGATCACCGCCGCCACCGCCGCCGGCGATTACGCGCTGCTGCTGGCCTCGACGCTGACGATGATCGTGCTGGTGGTGACGATCAACCGCCTGGTGTGGCGGCGTTTGTACCGCGTGGCCGAAGACCGTTTCCGGATGGACCAGTAGCGATAGGGGGCATAGGGCATGGCTAACAACGATGTGCTGCTGCATGTGGACCGCGTCACGAAAATCTACGGGCACGGTGAGCGCCAGTTCACGGCGGTGAAGGACATTAACATCACCATCCACGAAGGCGAGTTCGTGGCGCTGCTGGGGCCGTCGGGCTGTGGCAAAAGCACGCTGCTGCGGATGATCACCGGGCTTATTCCCACGTCTGAGGGGAAAGTCTACTATCGCGGGAAGCCCGTGCAGGGGGTCAACCCCCACGCGACGATGGTGTTCCAGACCTTCGCGCTTTACCCCTGGCTGAGCGTGCTGGACAACGTGGCGCTGGCGCTGGAGGCGCGCGGCGAGATGTCTGACCAGCGGTTCGTGAAGGCGGAAAAGCTGGTTGACCTGGTCGGCCTGGACGGCTTCGAGAGCGCCTACCCGCGCGAGCTGTCCGGCGGGATGCGGCAGAAGGTCGGCTTTGCGCGCGCGCTGGCGGTCGAGCCGGAGCTGCTGTGCCTTGACGAGCCGTTCAGCGCGCTGGACGTGCTGAGCGCCGAGGCGCTGCGCGGCGAGCTGATGGAGCTGTGGACCGGCGGGCAGCTTCCCACCAAAGCCATCCTGATGGTAAGCCACAATATCGAGGAGGCGATTTCCATGGCGGACCGGGTGATCGTCATGGGCAAGGAACCCGGCCACATTGTCACCGAATTTATCGTCAGCCTGCCGCACCCGCGCTTCCGCAAGGAACCAGAATTTGAGGCGCTGATTGACCGCATCTACAGCGCGATCGCCGGGCGCACCGAGGCGGAAGTCAAGGAAGTCGGCGTGGCGCCCGGCGCGCCAGGGCTGACCCGCATCCTGCCGCGCTCATCGGTGAACGCGCTGGCCGGCCTGCTGGAGCACATCAACCCGTTCAAGACCCCCTACGACATTTATAAACTGGAGGGCGAGCTGGGGGTTAAGATGGCGGACCTGGTGCAGACGATCGAGATGGCGGAGATGCTGGGTTTCGCCGTGGTGAACACGGGCGACATCCAGATTACGCCGCTGGGCCAGGCCTTCGCGGAAGCCTCCATTCTGACGCGCAAAGAGCTGTTTGCCCACCGCGCGCGCCGCCTGCCGATGATCCAGTGGATGCTGCAGATGCTGAGCGCGGCGCCCAGCAAGGAGCTGCCCTGGAAGGTGTTCTACACGGCGCTGCTGCCAGAGTTCCCGGATGAGATGTCCGAGCGGCAGCTCGACGTGGCGATTAGCTGGGGGCGCTACGCCGAGCTGCTGGATTACGACGATCGGGACGAAATGCTCCGCCTGGAGGTGCCCGACAGCAAAGCCGTTGGCGCGCCGGGCTGACCGCGCGCGGCCCTGGCGCGACCTGCCGCCGCCGTTGACCGGGCGCGCGGCGGCGGCTATAATGCCTGCACAGCCGCCCCCGTAGCTCAGAGGACAGAGCCGGCGCGTCCTAAGCGTTGGGT
>CAZDVL010000377.1:0-2612 GCA_964508745.1 uncultured Anaerolineaceae bacterium
CAGCGCCGCCGGCGCGGCTGGCAAACCGGCGCGCTGGTGGCCAACTCAAACTGCACAACGATGCCGGTTGTCATGGCGCTGGCGCCGCTGCGCCGCTTCGGGGTCGCCAAGGTGCATATGGTGAGCGCCCAGGCGATCAGCGGCGCTGGCTACCCAGGCACGCCTTCGCTGGACATTCTGGACAATGTGATTCCCTACGTCAGCGGCGACGAGGACAAGCTGGAGACAGAAACGCTGCGGATGCTGGGCGCGCTCGACGGCGAGCAGATCGTCTGGCTGGACGCCCGCACCAGCGCGGCGTGCAACCGCGTGCCGGTCGTGGACGGCCACCTGGTCAACGTTTCGGTTGAGCTGGCGGATAAGCCGTCGTTCGACGCCATTATCGAGGCCTGGCAGTCGTTTCGCGGCCCTGACCCGGTGCCGTCGCTGCCCAGCGCGCCCGCGCAGCCGGTGCAGTATCTGCCGCAGATTGACCGTCCGCAGATCCGGCGCGACCGCGGCGCCGGCAGCGGCATGACAACGTCCGTGGGCCGGCTGCGGGAATGCCGGCTGCTCGGTTACAAATTCGCCGCCCTGGCGCACAACACCGTTCGCGGCGCGGCTGGCTGCAGCATCCTCAACGCGGAGCTGCTGGCGGTGCAGGGCTATCTGCCCGGCTTCAGCCCGGCTGTGTAAGGGGGCGACAGCGGCGTGCGGGTGTTGATTGCCGGGGCAGACGGATACCTGGGCTGGCCGCTGGCGCAGTATCTGGCGGCGCGCGGGCACGCTGTCGGCGGCGTGGACGCGCTGCTGCGCCGCGAGTGGGTCGCTGAGGCCGGCGGGCACAGCGCCGTGCCCGTGTCTGATGTCCACGAACGGCGCGCCGCATACCAGCGGCGCTTCGGCCAGCCGCTGCCGTTCTGGCGTGTCAACCTGCTGGACTACGACGGCTTACAGCGCGCGCTGGCGGAGTTCCAGCCGGACGCGGTGGTTCACCTGGCAGAGATGCCGTCCGCCGCATACTCGATGATTGACGCGGCGCACGCCGCCTTCACGCAGCACAACAACGTGGTGGGCAGCCTGAACCTGCTGTGGGCTGTCCGGGAAATCTGCCCGCAGGCGCACGTGGTCAAGCTGGGCACGATGGGGGAGTACGGCGCGCCCAACATAGACATCCCCGAAGGCTTCTTTGAGGTCGAGTTCCGCGGCCGGCGCGACGTGCTGCCGTTCCCCCGGCAGGCCGGCAGCTTTTATCACTGGAGCAAAGTTCACGACTCGAACAACACGATGTTCGCCTGCAGGATGTGGGGGCTGTGCGCCACGGACATCATGCAGGGCGTCGTGTTTGGCACGCGGGTTGAGCGTGAAGCGGCGGACCCGCGCCTGCGGACGCGGCTCGACTTCGACCAGTGTTTTGGCACCGTCGTCAACCGATTCTGCGCCCAGGCAGTGATTGGCCACCCACTGACCGTTTTCGGCTCCGGCAGCCAGACACGCGGCTTTCTGCCGCTGCGCGACTCGCTCAACTGCCTGGCGCTGGTGGTCGAAAACCCGCCCGCCGCCGGCGAGTACCGGGTGATCAACCAGTTTGACCGCTGCTACACGGTTAACGAGATCGCGGCGCTGGTGCAGCGGGCCGGCCAGCGCCTGGGGCTGGATGTCACGATCAGCCATTACGACAACCCACGCGCCGAACCCGAACATCACTACTATAACCCGGACCGTCAGCGCCTGCTCGACCTGGGCTATGTTCCGTCCGGGCAAATGCTGGACGAGCTGGCCCTGATGCTTGAGGACCTCTCAGCGCATCAGGATCGGATTCTGGCGAAGCAGGAAGCGCTTGTTCCCGACATACGCTGGGATGGCACACAGCAGCGTTCGAGAGCGCTGCACAACGTAGGGGAAAGCTCATATGATTCAGTTCCGTGAATACGAAAAGCTTTCAGCCGATGAAATCGCGCGCATGATGCGCCGGGCTGAAACAGACATCGCCGATCTGCTGCCCGTTGCGCAGGAAATCATCGACCAGGTGCGCGCGCGCGGCGACGAGGCTGTGGTGGAGTACGCGCGCAGGTTTGACGCGCCGAACTTCGAGGCGCAGATGCTGCGGGCCACGCCGGAGCATTTTGAGGCGGCGCGCCGGGCGCTTGCCCCGGACGTGATCGAGGCCATCCGGCAGGCGCACGCCAACATTGACGCTTTCCACAGCGAGCAGATGCCGGAGCCGATGTGGTTCACCGAGGTTGCGCCGGGCGTGATGGCGGGCGAGAAGGTCTCGCCGGTCGCCAGCGCCGGCCTGTATGTGCCGCGCGGCAAAGGCGCTTTTCCGTCAGTCATGCTGATGCTGGCCGTGCCGGCGGTCGTCGCCGGCGTGCCGCGCGTCGTCGTCGTGACCCCGCCCACGCCCGAAGGCACCGCTGACGCCGCCTCGCTGGTCGCGGCTGAGATCTGCGGCGTGAGCGAGGTGTACGCGGTCGGCGGCATTCAGGCGGTGGCGGCGCTGGCCTGCGGCACCGAAACCGTGCCGCGCGTGTCGAAAATCGTCGGCCCTGGCAGCAGCTACGTGTCAGCGGCGAAGCGGCTGCTGTACGGCACGGTGGATGTCGGCCTGCCCGCCGGCCCCAGCGAGGCGA
>CAZDVL010000378.1:0-2610 GCA_964508745.1 uncultured Anaerolineaceae bacterium
GCAATGACCGGCAGGCGGTCCGCTTCATCTATAACGGCCCAGGCGGTAAAGGCCAACGACAGAATTTCATGGCGCAGGCCCCAGCGATGCTTGCGCGAATACAACCCGCGCTGAAAGCCGCGCGCCAGTTTGCCGGAATCGTGCAAATAGGCCGCCAGGCGCAGCCGCTGCCACAGGCGCGGGTACTGTGGCAGCGGGCGCAGGCGCGCAAGCTGATCAATCTGCGCAACGACATTGAGCGTGTGCTTCGTCAGCAGCTCGTCGGGGCGCGCCAGGATGCGCTGAAGCGGCGCGGTCATGAGGCCAGGTCTAACCAGATCACAGCGCGAGG
Organism: uncultured Anaerolineaceae bacterium; assembly: GCA_964508745.1. Lineage (GTDB taxonomy): Bacteria > Chloroflexota > Anaerolineae > Aggregatilineales > Phototrophicaceae > DAOTWC01. Next base: position 332 of record CAZDVL010000378.1, read on the forward strand.
CAGCCCGCGCCACTGCGGCGCGGTGGTGTCTGCCCATGTTGTGTCCGGCCAGGTTTGCGGTGAGTGGACGGCGGCATAATCACCCCACTGAACAGTGTGGCGCTCAGGCGCGATCCAGGCCGGGAGACGCAGCGCCGTGTAGCTGCCCAGGCTGGCCGTCTGTTCCAGCGGGGCGAGCGTGTGCTCGACATAGCCAGACGCGACCCGTTCCAGTTCGACCACGCGCACATCGTAATAGGTCATGATGTCCTGCGAGCGCCCCAGGGTCACAACGCGGCGCGGGCGGCGGAACGATTCGACCCAGTCTGGCCGGTTAAGGTACAGCGTCAGGCGCGGCTGGAACAGCAGCTCGCGCTCGAAGGGGGACAGCTTGGTGACTCTGCCCACCAAATGCGTGTGCTCGTAGTCACGAAAGCGCCCGCCATGTGTAAAATGGATCGCCAGTCGGAAGGACTGCGGCGGGATCAGATCGCCTAAGGCGCTGCACACGTGTCCGTACAGAGTGGCTGGCGGCGGGAAATCGAACGTGGGCTGCACACCCTGGACAAAGTGCGGATAGCGAAACGACGTGATCGTCCCGGCTATCCGCACGCGCAGCGCTGACAGCGTGTTCACGCGAACCACTCCGGGCGCTGCTGCACATCCTGCGCCAGCGCATCGAGCGCGATGCGGGGGTGCATTGGCTCAAATCCGCGCGCCTGGAACAGCTCAAAGGCGCTGTCCATAAAGCCCTTACGCAGCCCCAGGTATAGCGGCGACTCGAAATCCTCTCCGTGAACGTGCAGCGCTTCGTCGAAGGCAGCAGTGTGCAGCGTCGGCTCAGGCTGTGAGTCGAGCAGATAGGCAAAGGGGTTGTTCCCGCCGCGCAGCACCGCCGCACATACGAAGGCGGGGGTGGTGTCGGTATAGTGCAGCGACTGCTTTGCACCGCCCTGCAGGCGGCCAAGCGCGCGCAGCACTGCCGCAACCCGTGCCTGCCGCGTCTCCAGCGGCAGACGATAGGCGGCACGTTCCGGCAGATGCTCCAGGCCCATCGCCTGTGCCTCCGCGATCAGCGCCGCGCTCAGGTTGTGATAGCCGGCCTTGTCGCGATAGGTGAAGGTGCCCACCGCGTCCAGGTCAAGCGAGAACTGGCCCACCAGCGCGGCGCGATAGAACTCATGCTCGAACAGCACGCTGTTGCCTTCGGCGCGGGCCATCACGCCGAAGTCGCGGACGACCTCCACCGGCGCAGCGCTGACCAGCGTGCTGGTGCGCAGCGGCGCGATGCGGGTCAGCGTGTCGCTGTCCTCGCCGCTTTCGGCGCGCATGTAACCGAACAGGTCGTCATCCCAGTAGCGCAGCGGGTTGCCTGCGGTGAACGCCTGCTGCTTCTTGCCCTTGCCGCGCAGCACCGGCGCCAGCGGCACGTCCGGCTCGAGGGCGGCCAGCGTGGCGCGCAGCCAGTAGCGCGCCGCCTGTGCCGAAACATACGGATACTCATAGCGGCCTGACGGGATCGCTTTCACCCGCCCGACGTTGTCCTCGCCCCGACTGTTGTTGAGCGCGGCGGCAGAAGCGTGAATGGCATACAGACCTGTAATGAAATACATGGTGTGGTTATCCTCTCTCAGGGGAGTCAGCAGGCAGATCGTCGTCGAACAGGGCTTCATCTATCGGGACGGCGCGCGCCTCAATCATCAACAGCGTGATGAGATCGCGCGCCAGCCGCCAGTTCCAGAATTCGTCTTCGCGATAGGTGAACAGGGCGATGAATTCGTCGAATGTCACCAGCGCTTTGCCGTCACCGCGGGCCGCGTCGTCGGCGGCGCGCAGCACCACACGCCGAAACTGCGCGTAGTCGTTGGTGCGGCTGAAATCATAAAAGAACTTGTTTTTGTAGTGGGCGTATTCCGCCAGCCGCGCGCCGACCTCGCGCAGCAGAGTAATGTCACTTTCGCGCACGTTCATTACCTTTCTCAGATAGGTTTCGACCAGCCCCCAGCAGCGCGCCGGAAGCAGATAGCGGCGCAGGAAATCCAGCATGCCGTGTGGCAGCCGCAGCAGTGCCTCGTAAAGCGTGTTGCGGCGCTGCGCGTTGTCGCCGCCGTCCTTGCGCTGGGCGACCCAGGCGCGCGCCACCGCGCCTTCCCAGGCATCGCGCACGTTCAGGTCTGCCGGGTGGAGCACCTCCTCCAGAAAACGGAGCGCGCAGGCGTCCACGCGGTAGATTTCGATGAAAGGGTCAACGCCGCTGTTGCTGAAGAAGTAAGCGGTGAGCGATGCAGGCCGGCTGCGGC
>CAZDVL010000379.1:0-2599 GCA_964508745.1 uncultured Anaerolineaceae bacterium
TATGTTAGAGAGCAGCAGCACGACCCAAGAACAGGTGCCGCCCTTACCTGGCGGCAATAACACAGGTTAGCGGCCCCCTGCTGCGCGCTTACGCCGGGGGGTGGCACACCCGTGTTATTGCCGTCCCTGGCCCCCTCCAGGGAAGCCCCCGGTAAAACAGGCTCTGTTCACACAACTGCATAACCCCTTACTGGGCTGCCGGCCTGGGGATTTGCCCTGGCCGTCATTGTGTACGGAGAACCTGAGTATGTACAACGACCTCCTGCTTGACCGCATTGCCGCGCCTGCTGTCAACGCCGACGACCGTATCCAGGAACTCATTGACGAGATCGAGGAACTGGACAACCTGCTCAGCCCGGAAGCCCAGGCGCTGATCCGCGATCTGCGCCGCCACACCGTGTCGGACAACGTCTACGAGGAAATTGACGAGCACGCCACGCTGGGCGACCGGCTGGCGGACTGGCTGGCCGCCTACGCCGGAAGCTGGCGCTTTATTCTGCTGTTCGCCGGCATTATGGCGGCCTGGATCGCCGCCAACGCGCGCCTGGGCAGCGCCGCCTTTGACCCCTTCCCGTTCATCCTGCTCAACTTAACGCTCAGCACGCTGGCGGCGCTCCAGGCGCCGGTGATTCTCATGTCGCAGAACCGCCAGGCCACCAAGGACCGCGCGATCGCCGAGAACGACTACCAGGTGAACCTGAAGGCCGAGGTGCAGATCGCCGACCTGCACCGCAAGGTGGACGCCCTGGTCGAGACGCTCGACGCGCAGACGCGGCTGGTCAATGCGCTGGTCAACGCCCGCCGCCAGGAGCTGAACGCGACCGTGCGCGTGATCGAGCACACGCGCGCCAACGGCGTGCCCGTCGCCAGCAGCGCCGAGCAGGAGTGCTGAGCGATGGCCGTCTACGCCGAGGCCCTTGGCCTGCAGGTGCGCGATGCCCTGGAAAACGACAACCTGGAGAGCCTGCGCCCGATCCTGGCGGAGCATTACGCAGCGGACATCGCCGACATTCTGGAGCGCCTGGACGACGATAACAAGCTGAAGGTGTTCGGCCTGCTGGAGCCGGAGCTGGCCGCCGGGGTGCTGGACGAAACCGGCAGCGAGGCCACGCGCAGCCTGCTGCGCCAGCTCTCGACGGAGCAGGTGGGCGACCTGCTCGACCAGATGCCGATGGATGACGCCCTGGAAATCCTCACCAGGGACGTGCCCGAACGCCAGGAAGAGCTGCTGGCCGCGATGGAGCCGGAGGACGCCGCCGAGGTGCGCGGCCTGCTCCAGTACCCGGAACACAGCGCGGGCCGCCTGATGACCGAGAAATTCGTCAGCGTGGCGCCGCACATCACCGTGGCCCAGGCGCTGGCCCACCTGCGCCGCGTGGACGACGAGGTTGAGACGGTCAACGACCTGTACGCCATCAACGGCGAGGGCCGGCTGGTGGGCGTGGTGTCGCTGCGCGAGGTGGTCGCCAACCCGCCGGAGCGGCGCATTGATGAGATCATGGAGACGGACGTGATCACCGCCGCGCCGGAGATTGACCAGGAACAGGTGGCGCGCATGATCGCCCGTTACGACTTCCTGGCGATGCCGGTCGTGGCGGCGGACGGCCGGATGCTGGGGATCGTCACCGTTGACGACGCGATTGACGTGCTGGCCGAGGAACACACCGAGGACATGCTGCGCTTCGGCGGCGTCAAAGGCGGCGTCACCATTGACCAGCCCTATTTCACCACCCGCATTCGCAGCGTCCTGGGGCGGCGGTTGCCCTGGCTGGTGCTGCTGTTCGCGGCGGGCACGCTCACCGGCAGCGTTATGCAGCACTTTGAAGGCGAGCTGGAGAAGGCCGTCGCCCTGACGTTCTTCATCCCGCTGCTGATCGGCATGGGCGGCAACACCGGCGCGCAGACCGTCTCGACGATCATTCGCAGCATCGCCGTGCACGACATTCGCTTCCGCGACATCGGCCGCGTGGTGCTGCGCGAGCTGGTCAGCGGCGTGCTGCTGGGCCTGGTGCTGGGCGTGATCGGCTTTGCCTACGCCTTTGTGTGGACGGGCAGCCACACGGTCGCGCTGGTGGTCGGGCTGGGCTTCCTGGCCGTCTGCACCTGGGCCAACACCATCGCCGCGCTGATCCCGCTGCTGGCCTTTCGCGCCAACGTGGACCCGGCGATGGTGTCGGCCCCGCTGATCAGCACGCTGGTGGACGCCACCGGCCTGTTTATCTACCTGGCGATTGCCGGGGCGCTGCTGGGGCTGTGACCGCTCAGCCCGCCGGGAAAATCTTGCCGGGGTTGAGGATGCCGTGCGGGTCAAGCGTCTGCTTGAGGGCGCGCATCACGTCCAGCGCCGCGCCGTGTTCCACCGGCATATATTTCGCCTTGCCGATGCCGACGCCGTGCTCGCCGGTGGAGGTCCCACCAAGCTCCAGCGCCTTGCGCACGATCAGGTCGTTAATCTGCTGGCGCTGCGCGTACTCGGCGGGGCTGGCGAACGGGAACTCGACGTGGATGTTGCCGTCCCCGGCGTGGCCGATCATGAAGGCGGTGATGCCGTGTTCGCGCTTGAGCTGTTCCACATAGCCGATCAGCGCCGGGTACGCGC
>CAZDVL010000380.1:0-2592 GCA_964508745.1 uncultured Anaerolineaceae bacterium
GAAGGCCGCGACGTGCTGCTGTTCATTGACAACATCTTCCGCTACTCGCTGGCGGGCGCTGAGGTGTCGGCGCTGCTGGGCCGGATGCCGTCGGCGGTGGGCTACCAGCCGACGCTGTCGGAGGAGATGGGGCAGCTTCAGGAGCGCATCACGTCCACGACCAAAGGCTCGATCACCTCGATGCAGGCGGTGTACGTGCCGGCCGACGACTATTCCGACCCGGCCCCGGTGGCGGTGTTCACGCACCTGGACGGCACGATCGCGCTGGAACGTTCGATCGCGGCGCGGGCGCTGTTCCCGGCGGTGGACCCGCTGGGCAGCACCAGCAAGATTCTGGACCCGCTGGTGCTGGGCGAGGAGCATTACCTGACGGCGCGCAATGTGCAGCAGGTGCTTCAGCGCTACAAGGACCTGCAGGACATCATCGCCATCCTGGGCATTGACGAGCTTTCTGACGACGACAAGGCGCTGGTGGCGCGCGCGCGCAAGATCGAGCTGTTCCTCACCCAGCCGATGGTGGTGGCGGAGCAGTTCACCGGGCGCGAAGGCCGCTATGTGCGGCTGCGCGACACCATCCACGGCTTCCGCATGATCCTGGACGGGGAAGTAGACCACATCCCTGAGCAGATGTTCTATATGGCCGGCCCGATCGAGGAAGTTATCGAACGGTATGAGGCGTCCCTGAGCTGACAGGGGAGGGGACTGATGCCGATTCACGTAGAGATTGTGACGCAGGAACGCAAGGTGTTCGACGAGCCAGCGGCGGACATGGTGATTATCCCGGCGCTGGAAGGCGAGATGGGCGTGCTGCCCCGCCACGCGCCGGTGCTGACCACGCTGGGCTTTGGCGAGCTGGTCGTCCGCAAGGGCAACCGCGAGGAGCGCTTTGCGATCTATGGCGGCGTGGTGGACGTGCGCCCGGACAAGGTCATAGTGCTGGCTGACCTGGCGCAGTCGTCGTTCGACCTGGACATCGGGGCCGCCGAGGCGGCGCGCGCCAGCGCCGCGCAGTTGATGGCGGAGGGCGTGCCGGAGGCTGAAAACCGGGCCGCCACGCTCACGCTGCGCCGCGCTGAGCTGACCATTCGCATCAGCCGGAAGGTGCAGGGCCGGGGCAGCCCGGTGCTGCGCATCATTGATGAGCCGGACGAGGACTGACGGCGCGCACAATACCTGCTGACGGACGCCCGGACGGCACGCTGCTGTCCGGGCGTTGCTTTTGGCGCTGACATCAAGTATAAGTGTCCGTCCGCTGCGCGCGTTGCGAGGAGCTGCGACGCTATGGGGTTGTTTGATAAGAAGCTGGGCCTGGACCTGGGCACGGTCAATGTGCTGATTTACGAACACGGGCAGATCGTGCTGCAGGAGCCGTCGCTGGTGGCGCTCACTGTTGAAGACGAGCGCATTGTTGAGATCGGCCAGCCGGCGCGCGAGATGCTGGGCCGGGTTGACGAGGAAGATATTCAGGTCGTGCGCCCGCTGCGCGACGGCGTGATCGCCGACTATGAGGTGACGGAGGCCATGCTGCGCCACTTCTTCGGCAAGGTGGCCGGCCGTGTGCGCATGTTCAAGCCGACGGTGATGGTGTCCGTTCCCTTCGGCGTGACCAGCGTGGAGAAGCGCGCGGTCCACGAGGCGACGATCGCCGCCGGCGCGCGCGAGGCCTTTCTGATCTGGGAGCCGCTGGCGGCGGCGATCGGGGCCGGGCTGCCGGTGGGCACGCCCGCCGGCGACATGGTTGTGAACGTCGGCGGCGGCATCACCGAGGCGGCGGTCGTGACCATGAACAACATCGTCCGCGCCGAAAGCGGGCGCGTGGGCGGCCTGCGCCAGGACGACGCCATCATCAGCTATGTGCGGCGCAAGTACAACCTGACGATCGGCCAGCCAACGGCGGAGTCGGTAAAAATTCAGGTGGGCGCGGCGGTTGACCTGGGCGAAGAAATGAGCATGGACATTCAGGGGCGCGACAACGTCAGCGGCCTGCCGCGCACGGTGAGCGTCAGCACCGGCGAGGTGGTCGAGGCGCTGGCGGAGCCGCTGGCGATGATCGCCGGCGTGCTCAAATCGGTGCTGGCCAACACGCCGCCAGAGCTGGCGTCGGACATTATTGACCGCGGCATCGTGCTGACGGGCGGCGGCGCGCTGCTGCGCGGCCTGGACCAGTACCTGACGCGCGAGACCGGCGTGCCGGTCTACCGGGCCGACAACGCCATGACGGCGGTCGCGGTAGGCGCGGGGCGCGCGCTGGAGGACCCCGCGATTCTGCGGCGCGTCACACACGCGATCTAGGGGAAAGGGGACGCTATGGCAGACGCTGAAGCGCTGGAAAAGGCGCGCCAGGCGATTATGCGCTTCCGCGAGCTGCTGGACATCGCGGCGCAGCAGCTTGAGGAGGGCGAGGAAGCCTACGCCCGGCTGTTCGCCGCGCTGGACCCGGCTGAAACGGACGGCCTGCAGGTCAAGGAAGTGCAGCGGCTGGCGGCGCGCGCGATTGTCGCTGACCCGGAGCCGCTGCGCCGGGCCGCGCTGGTTCAGGGCTTTGGCTGCCGCAACCTGGAGCGCGACTTCACGCAGGTGCACGACGCGCTG
>CAZDVL010000381.1:0-2578 GCA_964508745.1 uncultured Anaerolineaceae bacterium
TGATTCCGCCCAGCCGCGCGCCGCCGGCGTGATCGGCAAAGTGGTCGAAACCGGCCAGCCGATCCGCGTGGCCGACAACACGGCGTTCCCCGGCTACTACACCAGCGCGCCGGACGCCTACCGCTCGTCGCTGGCGGTCCCGCTGTTCAGCGGCGCCGATGTTGTCGGCGCGCTGAACGTGGAAAGCGCTCAGCGCGATTTCTTCACCGAGCGCCAGGCCGCCTTCCTCGCCAGCCTGGCCGCCCACGCCGTTATCAGCATTGACAACGCGCGCTTCCTGGCGGAGCGCGAGCACCAGATCGGCATGCTCACCAGCCTGCGCACGCTGTCGCTGCGCCTCGCCAGCGCCGACAGCACGCCCGCTGTGGCGGCGGCTGTGCTGGAAACCGGCCAGGCGATGCTGCGCGCCCAGTGCGCGGTCGCCTTCCGCTGCAACCCGGCCGCCAGCACGCTCACGCTGCTGACGAACGGCTGCGCCGAGCGCGACAGCGCCGCCACCGCCGAACACCGGCTGACCTACGCCATCGCCCAGGAAGCGGTGCGCGGCCGGCAGCTTTACGCCGTGCAGGACGTGCGCCGCCACCCGGCCTACGCCCCCGCCGGCGCGCCGGCCTACACCAGCGCCGTCGCGGTGCCGATTGAGCATCACGGGCAGGTGACCTACGCCCTCTTTTTCGGCTTTGTTGACCAGTACGACCTACAGGATCGCGACCTGCACACCATCGAGCTGCTGGCCGGCCAGGCCGCCGGCCACCTGGAAAACGCCCTGCTTCACGAGCAGATTCGCGCCGGGCGCGACCAGATGCGCGCCATCCTTGATTCGACGCGCGCGGGCATGATCCTGCTCGACACCAGCTTCTGCCTGGAGGCGGTCAACCCGGCGGCGGAACGGCTGCTGGGCATCAGCCTTCAGCCGTACATCGGCAGCTACTTCCCGGACGCGCTGCCGCACGATATGCAGACCGGCTACACCCGCCAGCAGCTCGCGGAGATGGCGCTGATCCTGGGGCAGCAGCCGGAGGCCACCACGCGCCGCGAATTCCAGCACCAGCAGCACAACCAGCCTGTGTATATCGAGGAGGTGGGGTCGCCGGTGCTCGACGCCGACGGGCGCATCGTCGGGCGGCTGCTGGTGCTGCAGGACATCACCGAGGCGCGCCTGCTCAACGAGCACCGCGAGGACCTGGCGCGGATGGTGATTCACGACCTGCGCGGCCCGCTGGGGGCGATCATCAGCGGCATCAACGGCGGGCTGGACACGCTCGACACGCCCCCTGACTCGCCCGGCTACGCCGCCAGCATGCAGGACACCCGCGACCTGCTGCGCGCCTCACACGTCAGCGCGAACCGCCTGCTGCACCTGGTCAACAGCCTGCTGAACGTGGCGCGCCTGGAAAGCCACCAGATGCGGCTGGACAAGCAGCCGGTGTCGCTGGCAGAAGTCGCGGCGACGGCCTGCACCGCCCTGGCGGCCAGCGCCCAGCAGGCGCACATCCGCATCACCGTCAGCGTCCCGCCAGACCTGCCGCTGGCCCGCGCCGACAGCGACCTGATCGAGCGCGTCATCATCAACCTGCTGGACAACGCGGTGCGCTACACGCCCGCCGGCGGCGAGGTGCGCATCAGCGCGCAGGCGGGCGCGCCCGGCATGCTGCGCGTGCGCGTGGCCGACAGCGGCCCCGGCATCCCGCCGCAGGAGCGCGCCCACATCTTCGAGAAATTTGGCCGCATCCAGGGCCGCCGGCCGCTGCGCGGCGCGCACGGGCTGGGGCTGGGCCTCACGTTCTGCCAACTGGCCGTTGACGCGCACGGCGGCAGCATCAGCGTTGAGGACGGCTGCGAGCCGGGCGGGGCCTGTTTCGCGTTTACGCTGCCCGTCGCCTGACGCCGGCGCGCGGCCTACTGCTCAACGATCGTGACCGACTCGATTTTGTCGCCCTGCGCGATGGCGTCGACGACGCTCTGGCCGCCGCCCGTGACCTTGCCGAACACGGCGTGTTTGCCGTCCAGCCAGGGCGTAGGCCCGTGCGTGATGAAGAACTGCGAGCCGTTGGTGTTCGGCCCGGCGTTGGCCATGCTCAGCACGCCCGGCGCGTCGTGCCTCAGGCGCAGCGCCGCCGCCTCGTCGTTCCATTTGTAGCCGGGGCCGCCGCGCCCGGTGCCGGTGGGGTCGCCGCCCTGGATCATAAAGTCGGCGATCACGCGGTGAAACGCGACGCCGTCGTAAAAGCCGTCCTTCGCCAGAAAGACGAAGTTGTTGACCGTCACCGGGGCCTGGCGGGCGAACAGCTCAACATCGAACTCGCCCTTGCTGGTCGTGAAATGGGCGACATAGCTTTTCTGCGGGTCAAGCTGCATCGCTGGGGCGCTGCTGTACTCTTTGGGCACACTACACCTTTCCGCGCGCGGGCGCGCCTGTCTCAAACGGCTTATCAGCATAGCAGAAAAGCGGCCCGTCGGCGACCGTCAGCCGGCGGCCGCGCTATAATACAGACAGCCAACAGCAGGGAGCGCAAGCCTTATGGCGGGACTGAGCCGGTTTTTCAAACGTGTGCTGGCAGACGTGACAGCGGGCCGC
>CAZDVL010000382.1:0-2576 GCA_964508745.1 uncultured Anaerolineaceae bacterium
AGCGTCGCGCCGGCGTGCGGCGCGGGCAGCCTGCCGGTGTTCACCGTCAGCAACGGCCGCCCGGCCGACGGCCCGATGAGCGCGCCGCAGGCCTTCACCATCACCGCCAGCGGCGGCGCGACGGTGCTGTCTGGCAGCTTCGAGCTGACGCTGGGCGAAACCAGCGAAGCGTTCAGCGTGCCCGCCGGGAACAACCCCTACGACACGTACACGTTCAACAGCAGCGGCGCGGTCGGCACGTTCGCCGTCAACCAGACGGCCTGCGCGCCGCAGCCCGCCGTCACCGTCACCAGCCAGTGTGTCGCCGGCAGCCCGGCCTTCACCGTCACCAACACCAGCGCTAACCCGATGGTCGTGGCGCAGGCCTTCACCATCAACAGCAGCATCGCCGGCGATGTCACCCCGGCCCCCGGCACGTTCCAACTGGCGGCGGGCGCGGCGACCACCTTCACGCTGACCGGCCTTGACCCCTACGCCGTCTACACCTTCAACACCAGCGGCTTCGCCGGGACGGCCAGCAACATCCGTTCGTGCGGCGCGCCGGCGCTGGCCGTGACATCGGCCTGCACCAGCCCGGTCGCCTTCACCGTCACCAACAGCGGCGCCGCCATGCTGCTGCCGCAGGCCTTCACCATCACCGACGGCAGCGGCGCGGATGTCACCCCGGCCCCCGGCACGCTCCAACTGGCGGCGGGCGGCACGGCGACGTTCACGCTGACCGGCCTTGACCCCTACGCCGGCTACACGTTCAACTCTACCGGCTTCGCCGGGGCGCTCAACCTGGCGCAGAACTGCGCCCGGCCGGTGCTGACCGCCGCCTCAAGCTGCGCTGACCCGCTGACGTTCACCGTCAGCAACAGCGGCGGCGACATGCTGGCGGCCCAGCCGTACACCGTCCGCGGCGCGGGCGGCGCGGCCCTGGCCAGCGGCGCGCTCAGCATACCGGCGGGCGGCAGCCAGACGATCACGCTCACCGGCATCAGCCCCTACGGCGGGCGCACGCTGGAGACGGCCGGCTTCGCCGGGACGTTCAGCCAGACGCAGACCTGCGCCGCGCCGCGCCTGGCCGTCTCCAGCGACTGCGCCAGCCCGTCCTTCACCGTCCGCAACAGCGGCGGCCCGATGCTGGTTGACCAGCCGTTCCTGCTGCTGCAGGAAGGCACGGGCGCGGTCCTCACGCCGCCGCCGGGCGTCTTCAGCCTGGCCAGCGGCGCGTCGCTGGTGATCCCGATCCCGCCCAGCGCCGACCTCAACGCCGGCGTGACGTTCAGCACCGCGCGCTTTGAAGCGGCGGCCACCCTCACCATGAACTGCCCCAGCGGCGGCACACCGACGCCCATCGCCCCGACCGCCCCGGCGGTCGCTGACAGCGGTGGCCGCGGCGACGGCGTGGGCGCGGGCGTGTTCGCGCTGTCGCTGCCCGCCCTCACCGGCAGCAGCGGCGACACGTTCGGCGGCCCGACCTGCGGCGTAAGCTGCCCGGTGTGGCGCATCTACCACAGCGACGACACCGGCGACTGGGAAATCTTCCGCCTCGACGGCGCGCTGGACGGCCAGACGCAGCGCACGAACCTCTCGCACGGGCCAGGGGCCGACGACATGTCGCCCAGCCGGTCGCCCGACGCGCGCTGGATCGCCTTCACCAGCAACCGCGACAGCGTGGAGAACCAGCCGGAAAACTGGGAAATCTACGTCGCCAGCACCAGCGGCGACCCGGCCAGCATCCAGCGCGTGACGTTCAACAGCTTCGCGCTGGACACCAACCCCGCCTGGGGGCCGAACAACGCCATCGTCTACCAGACGACGCGCCACGGCAACTGGGAGCTGTACCTGGTGGACATGGAAACCGGCCGCGAGTACCGCCTGACCGACAGCGCCTGGAACGAGATCAACCCGGTGTGGTCGCCCGACGGCAGCCGCGTCGCCTTCCAGAGCGACCGCGACGGCAGGTGGCACGTCTACGTGCTCGACCTGGCGGCGCGCCGCATCACCCAGCTCACCAGCGACACCGCCGGCGCGCCGGTCTACGACGTGGACCCGCAGTTCGCGCCCGACGGCAGCCGCATCGCCTTCCGCCGCTACGAGCAGCCCGGCGGCCCCAGCGCCCTGATGCTGATGGACGCCGACGGCCGGAACGTGCGCGCGATCACCGCGCCCGACATGGACGCCACCAACCAGGCGTGGTCGCCTTCGGGCCGGCTGATCGCCTTCCAGGCGCTGCGCGGCGGCCAGCTTGACGTGTACGTCTACGACACGGCCAGCGGCGCCACGCGCCAGCTCACCGACAGCGCCATCCCCGACTACGCGCCGACCTGGCTGTGCAACGACGAGATCGTGGTCTTCACGTCGGACGTTTCCGGCAGCCCGGACATCTACGAGGCCCCTGCCCTGCCGCTGGACGCGCCAGCGGTGACGGTCGAGGACGAGGCCGAGCGCCTGACGTTTGAACCCGCCAACGACATCTACCCGCAGAACATGCCGCCCAAGGAATTCGCCAGCCGCGAAGGCCAGACCAGCGACGGCGTGTTCGGCCTGCAAACCGAGTTCCTGCTGCCGGCGGCCAACGTGACGCCGCC
>CAZDVL010000383.1:0-2576 GCA_964508745.1 uncultured Anaerolineaceae bacterium
AAACTGCTGCACCGTGAAGTTGCTCGCCAGCCGGATGATGTCGGCAAAGTCCAGCGTGGCCAGCCACTCGTCGTTGTAGCGCACCCGCGTGCGCGCCGGGTCCAGTATCTTAAACGCCTGCTCAGCGTATGTGTGCGCGTTTTCCTCGACCTGCTCGCGCGTGAGCTGCTCGCGCGCCTTGTCCTTGTCGGACGGGTCGCCGATCAGGCTGGTGAACGTGCCCACCAGAAACGTCACATCGTGGCCGAAATCCTGGAACTGGCGCAGCTTGCGCATGGTGATCGTGTGGCCCAGGTGCAGGTCGGCCGTGCGCGGGTCATAGCCGCAGTAGACGCGCAGCGGGCGCCCCTGTTCCTCGGCCTCGACCAGCCGCTGGCGCAGCTCGCGCCGCATGTTCTCTTTGATCTCTGGGTCGCCATATTCGGCTCCCGACATCAGCACTTCAACCTGCTCGTCAATGGTGGGCATGGCTTTTATCCTGCCGGTGCGTTCGGGAAAACTGCGCGCCAGTATACCACAGCGCCGGCGGCCTTTCAGCCCGCGCCGCCGCTATTCTGGCAGCGCCGCCACGCGGAACCCCAGGCTGAGGCCGCGCCCGTCGGGGTTGTTGGCGCTGCGCGCCGCCGCGCGCGCGCTGGCCTGAAAATCGAGCCACGAGCCGCCGCGCACCACCCGGTCGGCGGCGGCGGGCAGGCTGACGACCTCTGTGTTCCACCGCGACAGCGTCCACTCCCACACGTTGCCCGCCTGGCCCAGCGTGCCGTACACGCTGGCCCCCTCCGGGTAGCGCTCCACCGGCGTCGCGCGCCAGATGCCGCTCTCCGACGTGTTGCAGCGCGCCCGGTCGAACGTGTCCCCCCAGGGGTACACACAGCCCTCGTCGCCCTGGGCGGCGCGCTGCCACTGCTGCTCCGTCGGCAGCGCGATTCGGCCGCCGGCCGCCGCGCTCAGCCAGCGGGTGAAAGCCAGCGCCTCATACCAGTTAACGTAAGTGCGCGGCAGGTCGTCGCCCGTGAACGGCGGCTCCAGCGGGCCGCGCCTGGCGGCCCAGGCCGCCCCCGCCGCGCTGTCCGCCCACCAGCGCGCGTCGGCGTAGCCGTCCTCGGCCTCAACAAACGCGCGGAACTGGCCCACCGTGACCGGGCAGCGCGCGACAGCGAACGCCTCCAGCTCGAACGGGCGGCGCTCGCGCACGCTGTACCGGTCGCGCGCCAGGTTCCAGCTTCCATACTCCACCGTCACCGTCCCCGCCGGCACGCTGCACCAGTCGAACGGCGGTGGCAGCACCGCCGACACGTCCGGCGGCGCCCATGCCGCGCCCGCGCCGCCGGCCGGCGTCACCACGCGCCCGCGCGCGCCGCGCGGCACGCCCCGGTCCGCCATCCGCTCGTAGAACCGCTGCGTCGGCAGGCGCCCGCCGCGCACATCCGTGAACTGCACATTGACGATCCGCGACCACACATCGCTGTTGAACGGGTTTTCGTCGCCGGCACACAGCAGCGGAAAGACGGGCCGTTTGTACTCCAGCGCGTGCAGCAGCTCCACGCCCACCCAGTGCGACCCCTCGGCCTCCGGCGTCATCATGACGACGAACGCCGCGCAGTCCCTGATCGCCCGGCGAATGAAGCGCCACCAGTCGTCGCCGGGGTCAATCACCTCGTCAATCCAGACGTCAAACCCCCGGCCGAGCAGTTGGTCGCGCAGCCGCCGCGCGTAATCGCGGTTCTCTTTGCTGTAGCTGACGAAAACGTAGCTCACCCCGTGTGATCCCCTGTCTTGTAGAGCCTGGTGGCAGCCTCTATAATTCTAGACTGAAAAATGGCCGCCTCACAGTAAGGAACTGCGCACGATGAACCCGATGACCAGCGCCGAAGCGCGCCAGGCATTTCTGGACTTTTTTGAAGAGCTGAATCACCGCCCGGTCGCCTCATCGCCGCTGGTCCCGGCCAACGACCCGACGCTGCTGTTCACCAACGCCGGCATGGTGCAGTTTAAGGATGTCTTTCTGGGCACCGACCGGCGCGATTATTCCCGCGCCACCACGTCGCAGAAGTGCATGCGCGTGTCCGGCAAACACAACGACCTGGAAGAGGTCGGCCCCTCGCCCCGCCATCACACCTTCTTCGAGATGCTGGGCAACTTCAGCTTTGGCGACTATTTCAAGCCCGACGCGATCCGCTACGCCTACACGCTGCTCACCGCCGTCTACGGCCTGCCGCCGGAGCGCCTGGTCTTTACCGTGTTCCACAACGACGACGACGCCTACAACGTCTGGGTCAACGAAGTCGGCGTGGACCCCCGGCGCGTGGCCCGCATGGGGCCGAAAACCAACTTCTGGCAGATGGCCGAGACCGGCCCCTGCGGCCCCACCAGCGAAATTCACTGGGACAACCGGCCCGAACTGGGCACGGACTCAATTATTCCCATGCTTCAGGCGGAGGACAACCGCTTCCTGGAGCTGTGGAACCTGGTGTTCATGCAGTTCAACCGCACCCAGCCCGACCCGGCGCACACCGGGGCTTACGATGTCCCCCTGCCCGCCCCCGGCGTGGACACCGGCATGGGCCTGGAGCGCA
>CAZDVL010000384.1:0-2565 GCA_964508745.1 uncultured Anaerolineaceae bacterium
GGCGAACACTTTAGCGCGCCCGCGCTTCCAGCGGGCGCGTTCGCTGGCGCCGATGGTTTCAAAGGCGCTGATATTGAGTTCTTCGGCGTTTTTGATCACCTGGGCGTCGTGCGTTACCAGCGCCAGGCGCACGGCGCGGCGCATCGCCTCGCGCTGGACCAGAACAAGATCGAGCTTGCGCGTCAGGACAGTGCCCTGTTCAGGCCAGATGAGCAGCACGCGCTTGCCGTGGATGAAAGACAGGCGGTCGCGCACCGACAGCACATCGTCGCTGGCGTCAAGCTGGATGAAGTCCGGTCGTTCGGGCATGGGCAGGCGCTCAGCGCTGGATCGTCTCCCGGATGAGCTGTCGGGCGGTGTCGAGCGCGTCGGCCAGGCGGCTGGCATCCTTGCCGCCGGCCTGGGCCAGATTGGGCCGCCCGCCGCCGCCGCCGCCGACCACGCCAGCGATCGGCTTGATGAGGCTGCCGGCGTTGAGGCCGCGTTTTGTCAGGTCGTCGGTGAGGGCGACGAGAATCTGCGGGCGGTTGTCAACCACGCTGCCCAGGACCAGCGCGCCGCTGGCGACCCGGCCGCGGAACCAGTCGGACATTTCGCGCAGGGTGTCGGGCGTTGCGTCATCCACGCGCGCCACCAGCATTTGCGCGCCGTTGACCGTCTCTGTGCCGGCCAGCAGCGCATCGAAGCTGTGGCGCGCCAGGTCACGGCGCAGCGCGGCGGCCTCTTTGCGGGCGGCGGCCAGCTCATCCTGAAGCAGCGCGACGCGGTGTTCAGCCTCTTCGGGCGCCGCGCCCAGGCGGGCGGCGATGTTGTGGAGCGCGCTGAGCTGATGCTGAAGGTAGCTAAGCGCGCCGTGCCCGGTCAGCGCTTCGACGCGCCGGATGCCGGCGCTGACGCTGCCTTCGCTGACGATCACCAGCGGGCCGATCTCAGCCGTTTCGCGCACGTGGACGCCGCCGCACAGCTCGTAGCTGTAGGGCGCGCCGCCGTCCGCGATGACGATGGTGCGCACGACCTCGCCGTATTTTTCGCCGAACAAGGCCATCGCGCCTTCCTGACGCGCCTGGGCCAGCGGCTTTTCCTCGGCGCGCACGGGGTAGTTCCTGAGGATCGCCTCGTTGACATCGGCCTCGATGGCGGCCAGCTCTTCTGCGGATACGCGGCTGTCGTGGGCGAAGTCGAAGCGCAGACGGTCGGGCGCGACCAGCGAGCCGCGCTGCTGCACATGCGTCCCCAGCCGGCTGCGCAGGGCGGCGTGCAGCAGGTGCGTGCCGGTGTGGTTGCGGGTGATGTCGGCGCGGCGGGCGGCGTCCACCTCGGCGCGGGCTGTGTCGCCGGCGCGGGGCGTGCCTTCGATCACCTCGCCGACGTGGACGACCATGCCGCCTGCCGGGCGGCGCATATCCTCTACCTCAATTGTCCAGCCAGGGCCGGCGATGAAGCCGGTGTCGCTCACCTGGCCGCCGGCCTCGACATAGAACGGCGTTGCCGCCAGCACCACCTCAACGCGGTCGCCGGAGATAGCGCTGTCAACGCGCTGGCCGCCATGGATGAGGGCCAGCAGGCGCGTGTCAACGGTGGGCGGGCCGTAGGGCGCGTAGGCAACGCCGGACTCGGCGAGCAGGCCAGACTGCTTCAGGTCGGCCAGCAGCGCGTTATACACCTCGGCAGAGGCGATCTCGCCCATTGCCTGGCCGCCGCCGCTGACCTCGGAATGGCGCGCTTCCTCAGTGTGGAAGCCGAGCATATCCACAGTGCAGCCGCGCTCGGCGGCGATGTCGCGAATGACCTCCAGGGGCAGGCCCAGCGTCGCCTTGAGATAAAACGCCTGGCCGCCCGGCAGCTCGGTTTTGCCCTCCGTCGCCAGCGATGCCAGCATCTGGTCGAGTTCGGCCAGGCCGCGGTCGAGCGTGCGGCGGAAGCGGATCTCCTCCTGGGTGATGACTTTCCTGATGGCGGCGGCGCGCTCGACCAGCTCGGTGTAGTGACCGCCCATCACGTCGAACACGGCGTCGGCCACGCGCGCCAGGAACGGCTCGTGAAAGCCGAGCCTGGCCCCGAAGCGCGCGGCGCGCCGGATCACCAGGCGGCAGACGGAGTCGCGGCCTTTCGCGCCCGGCAGCACGCCGTCGGCGATGAGAAAGACGGCGGCGCGGACGTGGTCGGCGATGACGCGGTAGGGGACGATGTTGGCGTCGCGCTCGGCGTCGGTGTGGCCGGTGAGGCGCTGTGTGGCGGCGATAATCGGCGTGAACAGGTCGGTCTCGTAATTGGCGCTGACGCCCTGAATCACGCTGACGATGCGCTCCAGGCCCATGCCGGTGTCCACGCCGGGGGCGGGCAGGGGGACATCGTAGGCCCCGGTGTGCGTTGGGTCCGGCTGGGTGCGGTTGAACTGCATGAACACCAGATTCCACAGCTCAAGGAAGCGCTTGTCCTCAGCCTGAAGCATGGGGATGATTGAGTCCGCGCCTAGCTCCGGGTTATTATCCCAGTGGATCTCGCTGGTCGGGCCGCAGGGGCCGGTTTCGGCCATCTGCCAGAAGTTGGTTTTCGGCCCCATGC
>CAZDVL010000385.1:0-2560 GCA_964508745.1 uncultured Anaerolineaceae bacterium
ACTTACAGCGTGACCGGGGCGCTGCGCAGCTATGAGGGCGGCGACCAGCTCTGGTGGACAGCAATTCCGTCCGAACATTTCGGGTTTTCGATTGGCAGCAGCACCATCACGGTGCGTATGCCCGACGGCTTCGCGCCGCGCGCGGGCGTTGACCCGGTTGTGACCTACGGCGCGCCGGCCAGCGTCTCTGTTGACGGCACAGTAGTCAAGGCGGCGACGACCGGCACGCTCAGGGGCGACGACCGGTTCGAGATTCGGGTTCAGTACCCGCACGACCCGGCGGCCCTCCCCGCGGCGTGGCAGGCGACTTACGACGAGCAGGCCGCCTATGAGAACGATGTCAAGCCGCTGCTTGACCTGGGCGCGATAGCGATCTCGGCGCTGGTGGGGCTGGGCGGCGTGCTGGGTGTGTTCGGCCTGTGGTACACGCGCGGGCGCGACCCGCAGATCGGGCCGGTCCCTGAGCACCTGTCGGAGCCGCCGTCTGACCTGCGGCCGGCAGTGGCGGGCACGCTGATTGACGAGCGCGCGGACACCCGCGATGTCCTGTCGATTTTGCTCGATCTGGCGAACCGGGGCTATCTGGTGATTGAGGAAAGCCAGTCGGACGATTTTTTCGGCATCTGGAAAAGCCGGACGTTCACGTTCAAGCGGACCGATAAGGGCTATGACGACCTGCTGGCGTTTGAACGCAGCATCATGAAGAAGGTGTTTCCCAGCGGCCAGCAGGAATCCACGCTGGAGTCGCTGCGCAACAAGTTCTATGCCGTGATACCGGAAATCCAGCGCGACCTGTACGCGGAACTTGTGACGGCCGGCATGTTTAACGAGTCGCCATACCGGACCCGGATAACCTGGAGCATGCTGGGCATCGCGGTTGCTGGCCTGAGCATCGTGGTCGCGGTTGTTGCCGGGGCGTTCTTTTTCGAGCCTGCAACGGTCCTCAGCCAGTTTTCGCCCGCGCTGGTGTGCCTGCCGATGGCGCTGATGGCGGTGGCGGCGGCGCTGTTTATCGCCGGCCCGGCGATGCCGGCGAAAACGCGCGCGGGCGCAGAGGAAGCGGCGAAGTGGGTGGCGTTCCGTGAGTATTTGCGCAACCTGGATAAGTACAGCGATGTCCGCGAGGCGGCCGACCAGTTCGCCCGCTACCTCCCTTACGCCGTCGCGTTTGATCTCGACCGTTCATGGGTGCAGAGGTTCAGCGCTGTGGAGCAGGTGGCTGTTCCTTACTGGTATTACCCGACGTATGCCGGGGGCCGCTACAGCCGGGGCTTTGAGGCGGGATCGCCGCTGCCGCCAATAGACCAGGGCGGTCTGGCGCGCGCCGGCGGCGATTTCTCGCTGGATACCATGTCTGGCGGGCTGGCCGGCGGCCTGAATTCGATTTCGGAGGGACTGACAGCCATGCTGAACTCGGCGGCACAGGTGGTTGTGAGCAGGCCGGCTTCGTCTGGCAGCAGCGGCAGTTGGAGCGGGGGCGGCAGCAGTTGGAGCGGCGGCGGGTTCAGCGGCGGCAGCAGCGGCGGCGGCAGCGCTGGTTTTGGATGACAAGGGGGTGAGCAGGTGAACACGGGCCGACTGATCGGCATCATTCTGATTGTGACAGGCTTTATCGTGGCTGTGCTGGCGGGCCTGTGGCTGGCCGTGCAGACCGCCAATTTGCAGCCGGGCGGGCTGGTGCTGGGGGCGGGGCTGGCGTTTATCCCGGTGGCGCTGCTGATCGGGTTTGGCATCTTCCTCTACGTTCGCGGCGGCCAGGAGGCGCAGCGGGAGTCCGCCATGCAGCAGCAGCGCCGTCTGCTGGACATTCTCAAAAGCCGGGGGCAGGTGGGCGTCAATGAGATGGCGCTGGAGATGGGCGTCAGCGTGGACACGGTCAAGGACCTGGTCTACCAGCTTGTCGGCCTGCAGGTGTTCAGCGGCTATGTGAACTGGCGCGACGGAACGCTGTACTCGTCGGACGCCAGCAAACTGCGCGAGCTGGAGCGCTGCAAGAACTGCAACGGTGAAATTGTGCTGGCTGGAAAAGGCGTTGTGACGTGCAAATACTGCGGCACGGAGTATTTTCTCACCTAGCGCGTGGGGCTGCCCCAGCAGGCAGCGACGGGATCAGCTAAAATATGCTATGCTTGCAAGCGTGCTTATCAGAGGAGAACCGAGAGATGTCCATGTCTGATCTTTACGAACAGATTGTCAGCCAGCGCGGCGCAGGCCAGCGCCTTCTGGGCCGGATTCCAGGCTTTCGCGGGTATCAGGACAAGGCGCAGCGCCGCACGGCGGACCGCATGCTGCGCGATTACGTCGCCGGGGAAGTCGCGAAGCGGGTGAATCGGTTTACGGCGCTGGAAAAAGCGATGCTGGACATGGACGGCGGCCTGATGTACATGTCGAAAACCCGCAGCGTCAAGACGAAGCTTCAGACCTACCACGACCGCATCAGCGCCGCTGTGCCGGGGTACTCCGGCTTCTTCGCGGCGATAAAAGTGGACGAAGAAGAGCTGGAGAAGCTCTACAGCTTTGATGAGGCCCAGCTCCGCTACGTTGACCGGCTGGACGCTGA
>CAZDVL010000386.1:0-2555 GCA_964508745.1 uncultured Anaerolineaceae bacterium
CCCATCAGGTTGCCGGCGCGGCGCACGGTGTCGCGCACGATCATGATGTCCATGCTGTCCTCAATATCAACGGACATCACCGGCGGCTGCATGACGTATGGACTTTTCTGTCGAGACATGACGAATCGGTTTCCGTCCTCAAAGCGCGCAGCGCATCAGCTCACAGTATACCCAACTCCTGAAGGGTGTTAATCAGGTGCTCGGCGGCGAAGATGTCCTTCGGAATGTAATCATCCGCGCCCGCGCGCAGCCCGGACATCGTCGCCTTCGGATCAGCCTTTTCCGTCAGCATGATCACCGGAATATCCTGCGTCGCCGGGTTGCGTTTGAGCCGCCGGCACACCTGGAACCCGTCCATCGTGGGCAGTTTGACATCCAGCACGATCAGCGCGGGCGGGTTTTCGACCGCTTCGCGCAGGCCGTCTGGTCCATCATAGGCCACACGCACGCGCAGCCCGACGCTCTCAAGCGTCTCTTTGATCTGCGCGGCCTGCGTTTTGCTGTCTTCGATGAGTAGCGCTTCTAACGCCATCGTACCCGTCCCACTTCTAAACTTAGTTTACATCAAATCAGATTCACGAGTGTGGTCGCCAGGTTTGATAATGCTAACACATGCTCAACGCCGCCGCGCGCGACCGCCGCGCCCGGCATGCCGTACACGGTGCAGCTCGCCTCGTCCTGCGCCAGCGTGACCGCGCCCGCCGCGCGCATGGCCAGCAGGCCCGCCGCGCCGTCGTCGCCCATGCCGGTCAGCACCAGGCCGACGCCGCCGCGCCCGCACACCTGCGCCGCCGATTCAAACAGCACGTCAACCGACGGCTGGTAGCGGTAGGGGCCGCGCTCTGCCAGCAGGCGGGCGGCCAGCCGGCCGTCGGGGCGGCGTGCCAGCGCGAGGTGCGCCGAACCCGGCCCCAAGTGTACCACACCTGGTTCCAGAACGAGATCGTCGGCGGCGACGACCACGCGCAGCGGCGTGGCCTTGCGCAGCCAGCGCGCCAGCCCGGCGATAAACTCGTCTGGCATGTGCTGCACGACCGCCAGCGGCACCGGAAAATCCGCCGGCAGATCGCGAAAAATGGCGCTCAGCGCCCCCGGCCCGCCGGCGCTGGCGCCGATAGCAACCACCTCCGGCGCGACGCGCAGCCGGTTGGTCGCGGCGCGGGGCAGCGGCATCTCCTGCGTCAGCGTGTTGCGGCCGGGGTCGTTCTCCCAGCGGCGCACCACGCCCACGCGCGCCATCGCCGTCAGCGTCGTGACAAGCTGGCGGCGCCGGGCGGCGAAAGCCGGGTCGCCGCGGTCGGGCGGCTTCTCGACGACGGCCAGCGCCCCGGCCTGCAGCGCCTGGAACGACAGGTCAACGTCGCGCTCCAGCAGGCCGCTGACGACCACAACCGGCGTCGGCTGGCGGCTCATGATGCGGCGGGTGGCCTCCAGGCCGTCCAGCAGCGGCATGCGGATGTCCATCGAGATCACATCGGGCCGGAGTTCCAGCGCCAGGATGATGGCTTCCTCGCCGTCGCGCGCCTCGCCCACGACGCGCATCCCCGGCGTTTCGTTAATCATGCCGGCCAGGTGGCGGCGGACGGTGGGGCTGTCCTCCGCGATCAGCACGCGAATCTCAGCGGCGGCCATGGCGCTCACACCACCGCCCAGATCATCCTGAGCAGCTCGCCCTGGTCGAACTGCGACTTGATCAGGTAGGCGTCGGCGCCGGCCTGGAGGCCCGCCTGCTGCTGTTCCGGCCTGGCCAGCGAGGTCAGCAGAATAATCGGGATGTCGCGGGTGTGGCTGCTGCTCCTGATCTGGCGCGTCAGGTCGAGGCCGTTCATGTTGGGCATCTCCACGTCGCTGATGACCACGTCGTAATCGCCCTCGTTGAGGCGCAGCCAGCCCTCAACCCCGTCAATGGCCACCGTCACATCAAAGCCCGCCGTCTCCAGAATGTTCTTTTCCAGCGTGCGCGTGGTGATCGAGTCGTCCACCACCAGCACCCGCAGCCGGCGCTCCGCCGGCGCCGGCGGCTGGGCCTCGTCGGGCAGCCAGCGCCGGGTGATGGCGGTGCCGGTGGCGACGCGCACCAGGTCGTTGGCGTCCAGCACGACGATCACCGCGCCGGTCCCCAGCAGCGCCGCGCCCGACACAAAGCGCGCCCGCGCGATCTCTGGCCCCAGCGGTTTGAGCACCAGCTCGCGCTCGCTGACGAGGTCGTCCACCTCGAAGGCGACCGTGCGGTCGGCGGCGCGCAGCACCAGCGCCATCACCAGCTCGCCGTCGCCGGCGCGGGCGGCGACCGGCAGGCTGAGGACATCGGCCAGCCGCGCCAGCGCCATCGGCTGGCCGTCAATCACGACCATCTCGCGGCTCTCCGCCGTGAACACCTCGGCGCGCGGCAGCGTCACCATGCGGCTGATCACGGTCGAGGGGATGGCGTAGGTTTCATCGCCGGCGCGCAGCAGCACACAGCGGATGCGCGTCATCGAAACCGGCATGCTCAGGCTGATGGTCGTGCCGCTGCCCAGCGCGCTCTGCACGCTCAGGCGGCCGCGCAGGCTCTC
>CAZDVL010000387.1:0-2547 GCA_964508745.1 uncultured Anaerolineaceae bacterium
TTCCTTCTCGATCTGCTTGCTCACCTTTTCCAGCTCGGCGATCACCGCGTCGGCCAGCACCTGCACGCCGCTGGCGAACTCCTCGATGGCCTTGCGCCCGTGCGTCCAGAACTTCTCCGGCAGCAGCGCCTCGACCGCCTTGCTGGCCTCGCGCAGCGCCTCGCGCTCGTGGTCCACGAATATATCCAGCGGGCCTTTGGCGGCCTCAGCGGTCTCCTCGACCTGCGCCTTGACCTCATCCACCGCTTCGCGGGCGGCCTTCTTGGCCTGCTCAGCCTTCGCTTTGGCGTTACCGTTGGTGTCTGTCATGTTGGTTCCAGTCTCCTTGTTACACACTTACCCTATTATACGCCCGAAGCGGGCAGAAGTTGCGCCGGCGGTGATTAACACTTGGCAGGTCTGCCGGGGCTGTTTATAATGGCGCGGCTGTCTGTAGGTAAAAAGAACGCCGCGAGCGCGAAAAAGGGCACGACGCGATGAAGGTTATCCTGCTGGATTATGTGTACAAGCACGGCGTCGCCGGCGAGGTCATTGACGTGGCCGACGGCTTCGCCCGCAACTTCCTGTTCCCTAAGCGGCTGGCGGTGAAGGCCACGCCCGGCGAGCTTAAGCGCGCGGCCCGCCTGCGCGAAAACGCCGCGGTCCGCCGCGCCGCCCTGGAGCAGCAGCTTAACGAGCTGGGCCGCCAGATCAACGGCGTGGAGCTGGTTTTTGGCCGGCGCGCGGCCAGCACCGGCAAGCTGTTCGGCTCGGTCACGACGACGGAGATCGCCGAGGCGCTGCTGGAGCAGACCGGCGTGGACATCAACCGCCGCCGCATCAGCCAGCAGCCGCTGCGCGAAGTGGGCACGCACGAAGTGCCGGTGCGGCTGGGCAGCGAAACCGTCCCCATGCTGAAGATCACGATCGTGCGCGAGCAGGAACTGGCAGAGTACCTGGCGCGCCGCGCCGCCGGCGAGGCCAGCGGCGAGCAGGACAGCGCAGCGGCGGACACCGCCCCCGAAGTCGCCGCTGTTGAAGCCGCCGTGGAGGCCGCGCCGGACGCTGACGAAGCCTGATCCGGCAGCACAGTTCAGCACACGCACGCGGCCCCATTGGCAGCAGCCTGCCTGGGGTCGTATTGCATTAGCGCCGCTTCAGGTTTGCAGCAGGCACGTTGTCCGGGTGGTTCTGGTTAGCTGGCGCAATCCTGTACGCAGAGTTGCCGCGGCGCTGAACAGCGCGGCGGGCAGGTGAAGGGCGCAGGATGGACACACTGGCCTTAGGCCGTTATCTGCGGGAAGCGCGCGAGGCCAAAGAGCTGACGCTCGACGACGCCGAGCGCACGCTGCGCATCCGCCGGCGGGTCCTCGAAGCCTTTGAACTGGGCGACTTCCGTGCGCTGGACGCTTCGCCGGTGCAGATACGCGGGTTTATCGGCAACTACGCCCGCTATCTGGGCCTGGACGAGGACCGCGTGCTTCAGCATTACGAAGCGGCCGTGCTCCAGGAACAGCGCCGCGAACGGCGCGGCAGCCAGCGCCGCAGCGCCGCCAGCCGCCAGACAGGCGCAGCCGAAGCCGTTCCGCGCAGCATCACCGATACGCACCCCAAACTGCCGCCGGTCTCGCTGATGGAGCAGGCCGACCGGCGCGTGCGCCGGCGCAACCGGCTGTTCAACCGGCTGGCGCTGGCGCTGGTGGCGATGGTGTCAGCGGGGGTGATCGTCTTTGTCGCGCTTGAGCTGCTGCAAAACCCAGTGGACGGCATGCCCACGCCGGGCGCGCTCGCGCCCGAACTGCTGGTGCAGGCCCCGGCGGAAACGCCGGTGACGGTGTTCCCCACGTTCACGCCGCTGCCCGGCCCAACGCCGATTCCGCGACCGGAGCAGGTCTATTCGGGGCAGGGCGTGCTGGTGACGATCAACATGGCGCAGCGCTCGTGGCTGCGGGTGGATGTGGACGGCGCGGAGCGCTATGCCGGGGTGGCGCGGCCCGGCGAGGTGCTGGAGTACCCGGCGGCAGAAACGGTCGCGGTGACGGCCAGCAACGCCGAGGCGCTGCTGATTACCTGGAACGGGCGCCCGCAGGGGTCGTTCGGCGGGCGCGGGCAGCGGGTGGACATCGTGTTCACGCGCGACGAGGTGAGCGTCAGCTCCGGGCCGGGCTTCGAGCCGACGCTGGAGTTCACCATCACGCCCAGCCCGACGCCCGACATTGACGTGGGCGCGCTCATCCAGGCGCTGACGCCGACCAGCACGCCCGGCCCCAGCCCGACGCCGAGCGACACGCCGACGATCACGCCGACGCCGAGCGACACGCCGACGCCGAGCGCGACGCCCACGATTACGCTCACGCCGTCGCCGTCGCTGACGCCCTCGAACACGCCCACCGTGACGCTGACGCCGTCCATCACGCCGACGCCCTCGCCGACGGCGATTCTGCCGCCGCGCGCCACCCAGCCCAACCCGCCGCCGACGAAAAGGGGAGCCTGAGACGCATTATGAAAGCGCACCGCAACACCTACTACCTGCTCAACCTGGGCTGCTCGAAGAACGAAGTGGACGCG
>CAZDVL010000388.1:0-2535 GCA_964508745.1 uncultured Anaerolineaceae bacterium
TCATCAACCGGGTGATGGTTGACATGGTTGGGTGCTGGCCGCCTGACCACCGGGTCACGCGCACGATATCGTTCTGTTGAATAGCCATAAGCGCTTTGCCTCTAGCTCCAGTATTGTGTGCTCAGGTGACTGTCAATGAGCACCAATCTCTTATCATATGCCGAATCGGGTTAAATGCAACCCGCATTGATAGATTGGTCTTAACGAATCGCACGCACGGTTTGGTGCCAACAGGGGCGCATTCTAGCGTACAGCCAGCCATTTTTCAAGCAGCCAGCAGGGTTCATGCACAGAGCGCTGCACGCCTTCATGGTCCAGGTAGCTCCAGCGGCCGGCATCCTCGCCATACACCTGATAGCCGCGCCGTTCGTAAAGCTGCTGCGCGCGCGGGTTGTCTTTGGCGACCGCGATCACGGCGCGCTGGCAGCCGCGGTCGCGGGCCGTGTTTTCGGCGTAGCTGAGCAGAAACGAGCCTACGCCCAGGCCGCGCAGCAGCTCGATGACGCGGAAGGCGTGAAAGTAGGCGTGGGGCAGCGCGCTGGCGGCGCCGGTGCGCAGGCTGACGAAGATTTGCCCAACCGGAAAGCCGCCGGCGTCGGCCAGCAGCATCAGCCGCCGCCCCGCCTGCTGCTCGCGGAAGGCGCGCTGGTAGAGGGCGCGAAAATGGCGATACTGCCCGTGCCACTCCAGTTTGGGCAGGTCGTCGTGCCGCGCCAGGCGCACCGTGACCGTGAGGGCCACTGTGAGCGTCGGGCTGTCAGGGAGCATCACCGGCCGTTTCCTGGGCGATGATGGCGGGGAGCAGCCGCGCTTCGTCGCTGGCGCTGGCGATTTCGCCGTCCAGCCAGGCCGCCCGCAGCCGCCACAGAATCGCGCTGTAGGCCGGCCCTGGGGGCACGCCCTGCTGGCGCAGCGTGTGTCCGGTCGTGATTGGCTGGACGTGCCGCCAGGTGAGCGCGAAGGTGGCGATGCGCTCCCGCACCCGCGCGGACGGCGTGAACAGCCAGCCGGCCCACAGCGAGACTTCGGCGGTGGGTTCAAGCAGGCGCACGATGCGGCTGGTGCGCGCGCCGGCGGCGTCCAGGTCGCCTGGTTCCTGCACAAGCCGGGCCGTTTCCAGCAGCGCGGCGGCGGTTCGCCGCCCGATCATGAGGCGGTCGAGCAGCCCCGCCAGGGCAGGCGCGGGGATGCCGGCGGCCAGCGCGTGCCACAGGGCCGCTGGCGTGTCGGGCGGCTCGAACGGCCAGGGCGGGCGGCGCGTGCGCGCTGCCTCGAAGCGCGCTGGCGTTTCCGGGGTGACGCGGAAATCAGGGTGGATGGCCTCCAGCGCGCCGCGCGCTTGAAGGCTGAACAGGGCGCGCTCCGGCTGGTCTTCGCGCAGCAGCAGGTCCAGCTCGTTGAGGATGCGCCTGCCGGTGATGCGGCGCAGCATGGGCAGGGCGGTTTCGATCAGCTCGGCCGTGCGCGGCTCAACCGTGAAGCCCAGGCGCAGCTCGAAGCGCGCCGCGCGCAGGATGCGCGTCGGGTCGTCCACAAAGCTCAGGCTGTGCAGCACGCGGATCAGCCGGCTGTGCAGGTCGCTCAGGCCGCCGTAGAAATCCAGAATGTGGCCGGCGGCGCTCGCCGGGCTGAGCTGGATCGCCAGCGAGTTGATCGTGAAATCGCGCCGCTGCAGATCGAGCTTGATCGAGCTGCGGTAGACGACGGGCAGCGCGGTGGGGTGTTCATAGAATTCGTTGCGCGTGGTGGCGAAATCAATGTGGTGCGGAAGCTGGCCGCCAGCCGCCGCCAGCGCCTCGGCGGTCTGCGCGTCGAGGATCCATTTGGCCGTCCCAAAGGGCTGAAAGCGGTGCACCTGCCCGCCGCAGGCTGTTTGCAGGCTCTGCGCCAGCTCAGCGGCGCTGCCTTCGACGACGAAATCAATGTCCATGTTGGCGCGGTCGAGCAGCAGGTCGCGCACGACGCCGCCCACCAGGTACAGGCTGACGGCCTGCTGCTGTGCGTGCCGGGCGATCAAGTCAATCAGGCGGGCCGTCGGGTCGCCCAGGACAGCGGCGATCTGCTGCGCCGTGAAGGCGCTTTCAGCCGGCGGCGGCTGCGCCGGGTGCGTCCGCGCCCAGTGTTTGATCAGGTCGGTGCGGGTGACGATGCCGATCAGGCGGTCGCCGCTGTCCACCACCGGAATCTGCCCCCAGCCGCTTTCGACCATGCGCTGTTCGAGCAGCAGCACCGAGTCGTCCGGGTGAACGGCGATCGGCCCGCTTGCCATCACCTCGCGCACGGTCAGGCTGCCCAGGCCGTGCTCCATGGCGCGGTCGGCGTCGCGGCGCGTGAGCAGCCCGGCGACGCGCCCGTCGTCGTTCACGACCGGGAAACCCTCATGGCCGATGCGCCGGAGCTGCTGCGCCACCTCGCTGACGCGCTGGCTGGCGCGCACGGTCTGCGCGCCGTAGCTCATCAGGTCGCTGATGCGGGCAATCGGGCGCACGCGCTGCTCGACCGCGCGCCAGAGCGCGGCCACGACATCGGGCAGCG
>CAZDVL010000389.1:0-2534 GCA_964508745.1 uncultured Anaerolineaceae bacterium
GCCCAGGTCGGCGCTGCCCCGGTTGGAGTTGTCCCACAGCACCCCGTACACCTGGTCGTCATGCACGCCCAGGTAGAACGGCACGCTGTAGTACAGAGGGTCCGACCCGCGCCTGTACGTGTGGTGGTCCGTGTTCCACAGGCTGAAGCGCTGGCCGCGCAGGTTCAGCCCGGACGCGCGCTCGCCCATCCCGTAGCTGGTCTCCGCCGGGTGCAGGCGCAGCGCCAGCCGCACCGCGCCGTCCTCGCGCAGTTGACACCCCAGCGAGTCCATGCACACCAGCCGCGCGTCTGGCGTCTCCACACCGATCCGCAGCGGCCACTTGCCCACGCGGTAAACGGCCGCGTTGGTCTGCACCAGCACGGCGTCATTCCCCTCCGTGACCGTCAGCGCCACCTCTGGCCAGTCGGTCTTGCACACTGCATACGAAAACGGCGCAGCGAACCCCCCGTGGCCCGCGTGCGCCCGCACCCGCAGGCAGTTCGGGGCCAGCCACACCAGCTCAGCTTCGCCGTGTTCGCACAGCAGGCGCAGCCCGCCCGCCGCCGGCTCGATCCGCTGCACGCCGCCCAGAATACGCCAGGGCAGCCCCGCCGGGGCCGCCTTCAGGTAAATGCGATCATACGCCGCCGCCTGCGCCTCCGCAGCGCGCGCGTCGTCCACAAGCCGCTGCCCGCCCAGCTCCGTCAGGAACTGGATCTGACTCTGTTTTTTCGCCATCGCGTTCCCTATCCAAAAGACTGGCGCACCCACTGCATCGGGTCAACGGCCACGCCGCCCACCCACAGCTCCCAGTGCAGATGCGCCCCGGTCACCCGGCCAGTCGCGCCAATGGTGCCGATCACCTGCCCTGTCGTCACAAAATCGCCCGGCTTCACGTACTGTTCCGCCTGGTGCCAGTAGCCCGTGTAAACCCCCCAGCCGTGGTCAATCACGGTCGCCCCGCCGCGCACGTTCAGCGTGTCGGCCAGCACAACCCGGCCCGGCGCCGCCGCCAGCACCGGCGTGCCTGGGGCGCCCGCGAAATCCGTCCCCGTGTGAAAACGGTCGAACGGCCCGCCGTTATATGACCGCAGCGTGCCAAACGGCGAAATCACCGTGGCGGCGGCCGGCAGCCCCAGCGCGCCCTCAAAATAGCGCTCCGGGTTGAACGCGCTCATAATGCCCGCCACCAGCGTCTGTTCGCTGCCCTCAACCGCCGGGTCCAGCAGCCCGCCCCGGTCAGCCAGCAGGCGGATGTTCTCGCGCCCATAGCCGCCGCCCACCACCTGCAAATTGACCGAGAAGCTCGTTACCTGCCCCGTCTGTTCGTCCGTGATGGTCAGGTCAAGCGGGTAGACGCCGGCGTCGGTGAGCACCGGGATGCCTTGCAGGAATGTGTGCGCCGTGCCGCCTTGTTCTACAATGTCGGCCAGCTCGCGGCCCAGAAAAGTGGCCCGCACAGCGGTCTGCGCCGGCGTCGTCAGCCGCACGCGCACCGTTTTCCCTTGCAGCAGCGCCTGCGGCATGATCTCCAGCCCGCTCACCGCTTCCGGCAGGTCCAGCGCAATCTGCGGCGGCTCCAGGCCCGGTATCACAAGCTGCTGCCCGACGTAGATCAGCGTCGGGTCAGCGATGCCGTTCGCCTGTACCAGGTCATTCACCGCCAGCCCGTAGCTCTGCGCGATGCGAAAGAGCGTCTCGCCGCGCTGCACCACGTGCATGACCGGCGCCGGCGCTGGCGCTTCTGCTGCGGCGGCGGCGTCCGCCACCACTGCCACCGCCGTCGGGCTGCTTTCGACCGCCGTCGGCGTCTCGACATACGGCGGCTGCGGCGCGTTGGCCGCCGCGTCCACCATCTCGCCCGGCCCGATGGTCAGGTGCTGGCCGACATAAATCGCGTTCGCGTTAAGAAGCTGGTTGCGCGCGATCAGGTCGCCCACGCTCACGCGGTAAAGCTGCCCGATGCTGCGCAGCGTCTCGCCGGCCCGCACGGTGTGCGTGAGCTGGGCGCTGCTGCCAGCGCCAGCGCGCACCGGCACCAGCAGCCGCTGCCCCACCTGGATGCTCGCCGGGTTGGTGATGCCGTTCGCCCGCACCAGCTCGTCAACCGTCAGGCTGTAATTCTGGGCGATGCGATACAGCGTTTCGCCGCGCTGCACCACGTGCACCGTCAGGCCGGCTGCCTCCGGGCTGTCCTGCGCCCAGGCAGCCGGCCCGCTGATCGCCCACACCGCCCACACAACAACGATAGCTAACCGATAACGCATGGTTCCCTAAACCGCTGCCTCGTCAAAACGCAGCCTGTCGCCCGGCCTGACTCGCTCCAGCACGGTCGGGTTCGCCTCCAGAAAATACTGGGCCGGCGCGGCCGGGGCATAGGCCGGGCGCCAGGGGTGGGCGTGCTGCTGGTCCACCACCCTGCCCTCGCGGTCCAGCCAGACCACGCCGATGCTGAACAGCATGAAAAACATGTGGATTGTCGTGTGCGCGCGCCCTTCGCGGCTGGTCACAAACAGCAGGCCCTCGTCCTCCGGCAAATGCCTGACGAGCTG
>CAZDVL010000390.1:0-2533 GCA_964508745.1 uncultured Anaerolineaceae bacterium
CCCGCGCTGCTGTGCGCCGCCGCCGCCGCGCTGCTGTTGGCGGCCTGCACCCTGACCTACGGCACGCCCACGCCGCCGCCCACGCCCGACAGGCCGCAGGTCGAATTTCTGGCCCCGGCCAACAACGCCCGCTTCGTCGAGGGCGCGGAAATCGTGGTCGAGATCGCCGCGCGCGACGCCGGCGTGGGCGTGGCGCGCGTTGTGTTTCAGGTGGACGGCCTGACCGTCAGCGAGGCGCTGCCGGTGGTCAGCGGCGCGGTGCCCGTCTTTGCCATGCGCGCCAACTGGCTGGCGACGGGCGTGGGCCTGCACCCGCTGTCGGCCATCGCCTACCGGCCCGACGGCCTCGCCAGCGAGACCGCCATCGTCATCGTTGACGTGCTGCCCGGCGAATGATGCGCGCGGCCGGCTGGTGCACGCTGCTGGCGCTGAGCCTGGCGCTGCTGGCGGGCTGCGCCCCGGCGGGGGCGCGCGTCTCTGCCTGGGGGCCGGTCTACACGCTGGCGCAGGCGGAGCAGGCCGCCGGCCCGGCGCTGTGGGCGCAGGCGGGGGCGGTCACGGCGGTTTGGGTCGGCGCGGACAGCGCGGGCGTGCACCACGACGGGC
The DNA here is from genome assembly GCA_964508745.1 of uncultured Anaerolineaceae bacterium. Lineage (GTDB taxonomy): Bacteria > Chloroflexota > Anaerolineae > Aggregatilineales > Phototrophicaceae > DAOTWC01. The sequence continues at coordinate 607 of CAZDVL010000390.1, forward strand.
GCGCGCTGGCTGGCGGGCAGCTTACGGGGACAATCGTCATGCCACTGCCGCCGGCCCAGCCTGACGGCCAGCGGCTGCTGCCGGCGGCGGGCGACACGCTGCACCTGCTCTGGCGCGACCGCGCCCCCGGCACGCTGGAGACGCGCCTGTTCGCCGCGCGCGTCAGCCCGGCGCTGGCGCTGCTCAGCGGACCGAACGCGGTCTCAGCGGGCGCGGCCTTCCACGACAGCGCCGCGCCCGCCGGCGACGGCGGCCTGTGGGCCGTGTGGAGCGGCGGCCTGCCCGCCGAGCCGTCGCTGTTCGCCCGCTATATTGACCGCGTGGGCCGCCCGCTGGCGGAGATTTTCCCGCTGGCCAGCGCCGCCGACTGGCCCGCGCTGGCCTGGGCGGCGGACGGCGCGCTGCATCTGCTGTGGCGCGAACCGGCCAGCGGCCAGCTTTATCACGCGCTGCTGGCCGGCGGCGCGCTGGCGCAGGTCACCGCCACCGGGCTGTCGGTCTGGCTGGCCCCCGGCGACCGGCTGCACAGCCTGGACGCCGCCCTCGACCGGACGCACCTCTACGCGCTGTGGAACGTCACGCGCGCCAGCGGCCGCCGCGAAACCTGGCTGGCGGCGGGCGCGCTGGCCGGCGGGCGCTGGCAGCCGCCGGCGCGCCTGGGCGTCAATGTGGACACAAACGGGGCGTTCGAGACCGGCTTCAACACCGGCCCGGCGCAGGCCGCCGGCCCCGGCGGCGCCTGGCTGACGCTGGCGCGGCCCCTGGGCGGCCAGCACGACGCGCTGCCGCTGGCGGCGCAGGCGGCGGACGGCCTGGCGCTGGTGTATCTGCGCGCCGGGGCGCCGGCAGGCTATCAACTGGTCGTGCCCGGCGCGGCGCTGATCGGCCCGCCGGCGCTGGCCGCCGACGCCGACCGTCACCTGTACCTGGCCTGGGCCGAACCCACAGCCGCCGGCCCCGCCGACCTGCTGCTGACGACCACGCGCTGAGGCGCAGCCGCCAGTCTTTAGTCTCTAGTCTTCAGTCTTCAGACAAAAGCAAAAGACAGCCCGCAAGGCCTGTGGCCGTAAGCTGTCAGCTAAAGACTGACGACTGACGACTAGCCGCGCGGCAGGAACACCGCCCGGTACGAGACGACGGCGCGCGCCCCGCCGTCGCCGGTGCAGGCGACAGCGCCCAGCGCCTGCGCGGAGGGGTCAGAACGGCCCGGCATCTCGATGATGTACTCGCGCCCGGCCTCCATCTGGAAATCGGCGTAGCCGGGGCCGCGCTCTGGCTGGAGGCCGGTGTAGAACGTGTCCTGGCCGCCGTCCCAGCGGACGCGCACCGCCTCGCCGGGGATGCCGACGCCGTCGTAGTCCTGCACGAACACCTCGATAATGCCGGAACGGTCCGGGTCGCAGAAGGTGGACACGTTGGCCAGCACAAAATCGCGCTGCGGCGCGCTGGTGGGCACGACGATGCGCGGCGGTGTCGGGCTGGCGGCGCCGCCAGCGCCGGCGGGCGCGGTCGGCGTCTTGGTGGCGGGCGGCGGCAGCGTCGGCGTCGGCAGTTCGATCTGCACGGCGGCGGTCGGCTGGGCGTTGATGTCCGGGATGAGCGTGTCGGCGCAGCCGGTTTTGCCCTGAAGCTGGTAGAAGGTCATCATGCTGCGGATGGCGCGCCGCCCGCTGTTGCTGTCCACGTAGCCGGTCGTCGCCAGCCGGCAGGCGGCGTCGGCAAATTCCTGGAACGGGTCCAGCGCCAGCGCGTTGGGCGGGTAAAGCGCCAGCATCCGTTCGACCGCGCGGTCCAGGTTGCCGTCGCCGGCAAAGCCGAGCGCGATCGCCACCATGTACTGGTCGCGGTCCGCCGGGCCAAGCTGCCAGGGTTCGGTCGCGTATTCGACCACCGGGTTGAGCACCCAGGCGTACCCCAGGCCCAGCCC
>CAZDVL010000391.1:0-2531 GCA_964508745.1 uncultured Anaerolineaceae bacterium
GGGCTTTGGCTGCCGCAACCTGGAGCGCGACTTCACGCAGGTGCACGACGCGCTGTTCTTCGACGACGGCGCGAACGGGGCTGAGTAAGCCCGCTACAGATAGTACGTCATGCGCTGCAGGTGCAGCACCGGGTCAATATACTGCACGTACACGCCCGCGGGCACGTTGAGGTTGATCGGCGCGTAGTTCAGGATCGCGCGGACGCCGGCCTCAATGAGCATGTCGGCCACCGCCTGCGCGTTTTCGGCGGGGACGGCGACCATCGCCACCTTGATGCCGCGCTCCGCGATGACCGCCGGCGCGCTGTCCATGCTCTGAATGACGATACCGTTGATCGGCACGCCCAGCTTGTCGGGCGCGCTGTCGAAGGCGGCGGCGATGCGAAAGCCGCGGTTGGCGAAGCCCTTGTAATGGGCGACCGCGCGGCCCAGGTCGCCCACGCCGATCAGCGCCACTTCCCACTCGCGGTTCACCTGCAGCACCTGCCTGAGCTGGTCAATCAGGTACGGGATGTGGTAGCCGGTCCCCTGTTTGCCAAAGCCGCCGAACAGCGACAGGTCCTTGCGGATCTGGGCGGAGCTGATGCCCAGGCGTTCGCCCAGTTCGTGCGACGAGGTCACTTCGTGACCTTCCTGCGCCAGGCGCGTCAGCGCGCGCAGGTAGACAGGCAGGCGGCCGATAACGATATCGGGAATGTTCGATGTGACTCCGTGCGCTGGCATCTTCCCCGGACTCCCCCGCAGGCTGCTAGTGATTGTGAAGGAAATTGCTTATTGATGGTAACATTGATGCCGCGCGCGCGCCAGTTTCGGCGCGCGGGCCGCCGGCGGCCGCGCCGGGCGCGGGCACAGAAGCGTGTATAATAAGTGGTAACAGCCTGCCGCCCGCCACAGGGAGCGCCTTATGCCCGCCGTGTTCGTCAGCCACGCCACCGCCGATGACGCCGCCGTGACGCAGCTTCACGATGACCTGGAGCGCCTCACCGGCGTGGATATCTGGGTGGACCACAAGGACATCAAACTGGGCGAACCCTGGGACGACCGCATCGCCAGCGCCCTGTATGACTGCCCGTACTGCATCGTTGTCCTCTCGCGCCAGTCGTACAACCGGGCCGAAGTCAAGGCGGAGTGGCGCGCCGCGCTCAGCTACAACCACGCGGTGCTGCCGCTGCTGCTGGACGATCTGCCCTACGAGGACATCCCCTACCGCCTGCGCGCGCAGCAGCACGTCAGCCTTGAGGCAGACTGGGACGCGGGCGTCGCCCAGGCGGCCGCCGCCATTAAAGGAACACCTGTGCCGGGCGACGGCCCCGCCTTCAGCCGCTGGCCGATCCTCAGCCGCGAGCCGCTTGACCGCCGCCTGACGGCCATCCCCATGGCCGGGCGCGACGACGACCTGGCGCACGTCAAAAAGCTGCTGGCGGCGGGCCATCCGGTGGCGATCACCGGCGGGGGCGGGCTGGGCAAGAGCCGCCTGGCCGCCGAGCTGGTGCTGACGCTGGAGGGCGTCGGCGGCGCGGTGTGGCACGTGTGCAGCGATGTCTCGCGCCCGGACGAGGTGGTCGAGCTGCTGCGCGACCACTACGGCCTGCCGGTGGACGCCGAGCGCCGCGCCACGCTCGACCGGCTGCGCACGCACCGCCGGCTGGTCGTGCTGGACAACGCCGAGTCCGTCCCCGCGAACGACCCGCGCCGCCCTGACTACGTGCGGTTGATCAACGAGGTGTGCGCGGCGGGCGCGCCGCTGGCGCTCACCAGCCGCGCGATGTGGGGCGACGTGCGCCTGTGCCGCGAGCACACCCCCACGGCGCTGTCGGACGCCGCCGCGCAGCAGATCGTGCTGGACATGGCCGCCGCGCTCGACGTGGCCGGGCTGGAGCCGCTGGCGGGCGAGATCGCCGCGGCGGCGCGCCAGCACCCGCGCCTGATCGAGTGGGCGGTGGGGCAGATGAAGCGCTTCCCGCCGGCGAAGGTCATCGCCGACCTGCGCGACCTGACGAGCCGGGACGTGCAGGACGCGCTGGACGAGATGTTCCACAAAACGCTGCGCCAGATGGCGGCGGCGGACGCCGACGGCGCGGCGGCCGCGCGCGCGCTGCGGCGGCTGGCGGTGTGCCGGGGCGGCTTCACGTACGAGGCGGCGGCGGCGCTGGCCGCTGACCCGGACGACGCCGACGCGCGCGACGCGGCGCTGGCGGCGCTGCAAACCTGGTGCTTCGTGACCTACGACCCGCCGCGCCGGCGCTACGAGCTGGCCCCGCTGGCGCTGGCCGCGCTGCCGCCCGACCCGGACGCGCGCCGCCCGCACTTCGACTACTACAAGGCGCTGGCGCGGCGGCACGACGAGCGCCAGGACTACGCCGGGCTGGACGCCGAATCCGCCAACCTGGAGGCGGCCTTCGAGGGGGCGCTGGAGGCCGGCGAGCGCGAGGCGGCCTACTGGCTCTACAACGCCTGCAGCGATTTTCTCGGCAACCGCGGGCGCTTCGAGCAGCGCCGCGGCTGGCTGGAACGGGCCGCCGCCGCGCTGG
>CAZDVL010000392.1:0-2526 GCA_964508745.1 uncultured Anaerolineaceae bacterium
GTGGAGCGCGCGCTGTAGGTCAGCCACACGGCCAGGCACACCAGGCCGTTGCACAGCACGCCCAGCGCGAACGCCTGGACAAAGCCGAGCTGGCACTTGTTCACGGCGATCGTCAGCGCCTGCACGCCGACCGCGCCCGCGCCGGCGGTGTAGCTGCGGCTCAGCAGCATCAGCGCCGCCGTCGCCAGCGCGCCGACGAAGTTGCCGCTGTAGACGATAACCCAGTTGCGCAGCAGGCCGGCCAGCGGCACGCGCCCGCTGGCCCAGGCCATCACGAGCAGGTTGTTGCCGGTGAACAGCTCGCCGCCAGCGACAACCACCAGGATCAGCCCCAGGCCGAAGGCCAGCCCACCCAGCATCCGGCTGAGGCCGAAGCCCAGGTGCGCGCTGGTGTCGGTCAGGGCGATGGTGGCGAAGATCGCGCCCAGGGCGATAAACGCGCCGGCCAGCACCGCCAGCGCAAAGATAACGGCCGTGTCCATCTGGCATTTTTTCGCGCCCAGTTCCTCCGCCCGGCGGGCCATTTCCGCAGGCAGCAGGGCGTCAAACGAGGGGCGCTCCAACGGCGTTGGCTGCATCAGCATAAATCTCTTTCGTTGAACCGGATAAAATAATCAGCGGCGCGGGCGCAGGTCGCGCGCCAGCACCAGCAGCAGCCCCAGCGGAAGCAGGATGCAGCAGCACGCCTGCAGCCAGACGCCGCCGAAAGCAAACAGATTCCACACCGAGGAAATCACCGTCCACACCGGCCCCAGCGCGCTCTGCGCCGCTTCCGCCGGCGTGGGCGGCTCTGGCGTGGACGGCGGCGGCGGCGTGATCGTCAGGCGGGCGGCGACGGTGGCGTCCACGTCCGGCGGCGGCGCGGGCGTGGCGGCGGCGGCCGTCTGCGTCAGGCGCAGGCCGACCTCCGCCTGCACCGTCAGCTCGACCTGCGTGGGCGCGCCGGGCGCCGCGGCCGGCCCCGGCTGCACGATCAGCATCACCAGCCCGGCCAGCGCCATGCCCCCCAGGACGAGGTAAAAAATCCACTTGAACAGGCCCGACAGCTTCATGGCCGCATCCCCCTTCAGCTACGCCGTCTATTGTACCGCCAGACGCCGCCAGGGGGAGCAACTGGGCCGGCGCGCGAATCAAAAACGGGGCGGCCCGTCTTGCCGGACCGCCCCGCTGCTGTGCTGTGCTGCCTAGTACATCCCGCCCATGTCCGGCGCGCCGCCGGGCATCGGCTTGTCCTTCTCAGGAATGTCGGTGATCAGCGCCTCGGTGGTGAGGATCATCGCGGCGATCGAAGCCGCGTTCTCGACCGCGCCGCGCGTCACTTTGGCCGGGTCCGGGATGCCGGCCTCGACCATGTCCACGAAGTCGTTGGTCATGACGTTGTAGCCGATGCGGTGGTTCTTCTTGCTCTTCTGCAGGCGGCGCACATCCTGGATGATCACCGCGCCGTCCACACCGGCGTTGCCGGCGATCTTGCGCATGGGCATTTCCAGCGCGCGGCGCACGATGGTGACGCCGGTGTTCTCGTCCTCGCTGCCCAGCCGGACGTTCTCCAGCGCCACGATCGCGTTGATCAGGGCGACGCCGCCGCCGGGCACGATGCCTTCTTCCACCGCCGCGCGCGTGGCGCTCAGGGCGTCCTCAACGCGGTGCTTCTTTTCCTTCAGCTCGGTCTCGGTGGCCGCGCCCACGCGGATCACCGCCACGCCGCCAGAGAGCTTCGCCAGGCGTTCCTGGAGCTTCTCGCGGTCGTAGTCGCTGGTGCTGGCGTCAATCTCGCGGCGGATTTCCTCAATGCGCCCCTTGATCTTGCTTTCCTCGCCGGCGCCGTCCACGATCACCGTGTCTTCCTTGGTGCTGACGACCTTCGCCGCGCGCCCCAGGTCCTGCAGCACGACGGTTTCCAGCTTGCGGCCGGTTTCTTCGCTGATGACGGTGCCGCCGGTGAGGACGGCGATGTCGTTCAGCATCGCCTTGCGGCGGTCGCCGAAGCCGGGGGCCTTGATGGCCAGCACGTTCAGCATGCCGCGCAGCCGGTTCAGCACCAGCGTCGCCAGCGCCTCGCCGTCCACGTCCTCAGCGATCACGACCAGGTCGCGCTTGCCGATCTGGACGATCTTCTCCAGAATGGGGACGATGTCCTGGGCGGCGCTGATCTTCTTGTCGTGAATGAGGATGTAGGGTTCCTCGACAACCGCTTCCATGCTCTCCGGGCTGGTGATGAAGTAGGGGCTGATGTAGCCGCGGTCGAACTGCATACCCTCGACGTACTCAGTCTCGAACTCCAGGCCCTTGCTTTCCTCAACCGTCACGACGCCGTCCTTGCCGACTTTGTCCATGACCTCGGCGATCAGGTTGCCGATCTCGGTGTCCTGCGCGGACACGCTGGCGACCTGGGCAATTTCCTCTTTGGTGCTGATGGGCGTGGCCTGGTCCAGGATGTTGCGCGCGACGCGGGCGGTGGCGGCTTCGATGCCGCGCTTGAGCAGCATCGGGTTGGCGCCGGCGGCCACGTTCTTCAGGCCTTCG
>CAZDVL010000393.1:0-2524 GCA_964508745.1 uncultured Anaerolineaceae bacterium
TCTCGCGCGAGGCTGGCTCGGCCCAGATGCCGCCGCGATGCAGCTCGATGATCGAGCGGGCGATCGTCAGGCCCAGGCCGGTGCCCTCAATCTTCTTCGCCCTGGCGCCCGGCGTGCGGAAGAAGGGCATGAATATCTGGCGCGTGTCCTCCCAGGTGAGGCCCTGCCCCTGGTCGTCAACCGTCACCAGCACGCCCGGCAGGGTGAGGTCGGCCGGGGCGCTCGCCGGCAGGCCGGCGGCGGCGCTCACGGCGCGGGCGCGCACGCGAATCTGGCCGCCCTCTGGCGAGTATTTGATGGCGTTGGCGAGCAGGTTGGTGATGACCTGGATCATGCGCCCCGTGTCCAGCAGAACTGGCGGCAGCGCGTCGTCCAGGTCCACAATGATCTGCTGGCCGCGCCGCTTATACTCCACCTCCAGGCGCGCCACCGTCTCGACAATCACAGCGGGCAGGTGCGCCTGGCGCAACTCCAGCCGCAGCTCGCCGGCCTCGGCCCGCGTGACCTCAATGATGTCGGTGAACATACCGCGCAGGTGCGCCGCGCTGGAGAAGATGATCTCGGTGTATTCGCGCGCCAGCGGCGGCAGCTCGCCGCCGGCGGTTTCCAGGATCAATTGGGCAAAGCCGTGAATCGAGGTCAGCGGCGTGCGCAGCTCGTGCGACACCTGCGAGAGGAACGCTGAGCGCAGGCGGGCCGCCTCGCGCTCGGCGGTGACATCGCTGAAGATGTAGATGCGGCCCATTGCGCGCTCGTTCTGGTAGACCGGCGCGCTGTACCACTTGATCGCCAGCGGGTAGCCGGCGGCGTGCACCATCTCGAAGCTGCCTTCCTGAACGAGCGGGTCGCGCACCGGGACGCTCAGCAGGCGCGCCGCCAGTTCGCGGCGCACCGCTTCAGGAATCTTCATGCGCTGTAACAGGTCGGGCAGCAGCAGGCCCTGAGCCTGCTGCTCTGGCAGGCCGAACAGGCTGGTAAAGCGCTGGTTCACGGTGAGGACGCGCGCGCCGGCGGCGTCGGGCAGCGCCATCAGCACGCCGTCGGTCACGGCGTCGAGCAGCGCCGCGCGGCCCTGCTGCACCAGGTCATGCTGCTGGAGCAGCGTCTGGGCGAAGGTGCTGAGGGCCAGAAACTCGCTGACCTGCTGGTAGGTTTCGACTTCGCGCGCCGCGAAATCGTGCCGGCGGGCGGTGGCGATGAAGATCATGCCCAGCGGGCGCTGGTTGGTGTGGACCGGCAGCAGCAGCAGCGAAGTCACGCCCTCGGCCCGCAGCAGCGTGCGGGCGAACGGGTCGAAATGGATGTCGGCGGTTTTGATGTCGCCGATGATGATCGTTTCGCCGCGCCGCAGGCGGGCCAGCAGCGCCGGGTAATCGTGCACATACAGGCGCGTGCCCAGCGCGATGCCGCTGCCGCGCCGCCGCGACCACGACCCGCGCATCTCCAGGTAGTCGAACGGGCCGTTTGGGCGGTCCTCGCTGACCGGGCCGTAGAGCATAAGCGCGCAGCTTGTGACGTGCGCGCCGAACAGGTGGTCGCGCAGCATTTCGACGATGTGCTGGGGCGATGGATCGTCTGTGACGGCCTGCGCCATGTAGCTGATGGCGCGGGCGATCATGGTGTTGTGCGTGAGCACGTCGTACAGGTAGAAATTCTCAAGCACCGCGCGCACAATCGTGATCGGCACGCTCAGGCGCGCCGCGTCCTCGGCGGTAAAAGCGCGCGCCGCGCCGGCGAACAGCGCCACCACCCCCAGGCTCGCCTCCGACAGCCCCAGCGGAAAAAACAGCGCGGACGCGAAGCCGGTCCCGGCCAGCTCAGGCGCGCCCAGGAACAGGGGGACGGCGTCAGGCGGAACCGACCGGACGCGATCGCGCAGGCGATTATACACACAGTCCAGGTCAAGGCTGCTGGCGTCGCCGCCGCCGGGCAGGTGGTGCACAATTCTGTCGAACGTGTCCGATTCGGCGCGGTAGCAGCAGGCGCACACTAAATCAGCGGGCACATCGGTCACCATGGCGCGCAGGGTGTAGGCGATAATATCGCCCAGGCGGCCGCGCGCCGCCGCCAGCGTGGAATAAGTGTTTGAGCTGAGCGCAGCCATCGCCGCCTTAGCTGTTACTGTTACCTGTGGCGCCGCTTTGGGCGTCGTCAGGGCCGGAAGCTTCGGGCGGGCGCACCGTGAACATGTAGCCAATGCCGCGCTCCGTGCGGATGTAGTGCGGGTGATGCGAGTCCGATTCGAGCTTGCGGCGCAGGCGGTGCATGTGCACGCGCAGCGTGTCTTCGTACACATCCTCAGACGGCCACACGCGCGCGATCAGCAGGCGGTTCTCGACCACGCGCCCGGCGTTGCGCATCAGCACGTGCAGCAGAATTGACTCGGTGGGCGTGAGCGAATACAGCTTGCCGCCCACGGTGATACGGTTGTGGGCGAAATCAATGTTCAGGTTGTCGTCCACCCTGACGACCGGCTGGCTGGCGTAGTCGAGGCTGGGCATGCGCGACAGCACGGTCTGCACGC
>CAZDVL010000394.1:0-2524 GCA_964508745.1 uncultured Anaerolineaceae bacterium
CGATGTCAATGGTAGGATACACCGATATGACATCGTTGTCAATACGGCAAATTCATCGGGAACGCCGGCCCAGCCCGCCAGGCAGCGGGCCGGCCATTCATCTCCATCCCGTCACCTGAGCCAGGATGGACAGGTGCTCGTAGATGCGCACTTTCGCCACGCTGTCGAGTTCGCCGCCGCCCCCTAACGCCAGCGCGGGTTCAAAACCATACATCTCATCGCGGCTCAACGGCCCCAGTTTCTCGCGGGCCAACTGGCAATACGGGCGATTAATGACCTCATCCAGATAGTTATTGTCTGTGAGCGCCACATTGACATACAGGTCAATGCGGTCAGCCATCTGCATGAGCCGCCCGTAATGCACAAACAGATAATTCACGCCGTCGGGCCGCCAGAGCAGCAGATCGCCAAAGGCGGTGCGCCCGAACACGAAGGTTTCCTGCGCCGAATCGGGAAACAATTCGCGCACCACAGGCTCATAATCGGCGGGGTTGGTGAACCAGATCAGGCCATCCAGATACGCGCACCAGCCATACTCGGACCAGAAGTTGATCAGCACCTGCGGGAGTTTGCCGGAATAGGCCGCCGCCGCTTCCTGCGTATCCGTCTGGCACTGATCGCCCGCCCCATGAGCCTTGATAAATTCGTCAAAATTGGCCATCCATCACCTCAAGCCCACACTGTCGGTTTCGTGCTTCGCCCAGCACTAGCCAGGGTTTGGAACTACCCTCAGCTCAACATCCACATTCTGCTCATCCCAATGCTCTGATGGGACCGCCTGCACGGCGTCGCGTATCTTTTCCCAGCGTTTCACAGATTCTCCGCGCTCCGGGAGAGGCCACTGCGCGCCAATTGACGAGTTGATATCGCGGTTGCCGAGGCGCATAACCCCGCCGGCCTCGCCCCCAGCCACCTGGTCGGGATCGTGGAGCGCGGCCTGGGTTCCCATAAACGCATCAACCCCCTCCACTGCGTCTTGTTCAGAAACACCCGCCCCGACAGCCTGCAGGATGCGCCTCTCGCGCTCCGCCGCCCGGAAACTCTGCTGGAAGCCTGCCGATGCGGGGTCGCGCCCGCTGCCAGTCCATGCCTTGCGAACATCATAAAGCCGGCGGGTAGCCCACCACTGGCGCAGCGTTTTTCGTTTTAATCCTGCCTCCTGGCCCAGTATCTGCGCCTGGTATTCGCCAACATTATGCCAGGGCCGATGATAAAATGTGATGACCGTGTGCTGCATGCGCGGTTTGGTAAACGGCTGGCTGCTGACAGCCGGGCTGGCCTCGGCCACGATGTGCGCTGTTTCCAGCGTGTCTGACTCGTCGTCCACGACGACTTCAAGGCGCTTCAACCGGTAGCGCTGCTTAATTCGCCGGAGCGCGGCGCGCACCTGGCGCGAACTCTTGCCCGGTTCCTGCACAAATTGATAAGCCTCACTAACGGCGCTGTTCTCGTCAACTAACTTCTGCTCCGGGGTGCGTTCGTCCGGCTCGTCCGGTTTCCTGCCCGCAAGCAGCCGTTTCAGCAGCGCCTTCGCCTTGTCCACCAGGAATTTGATCACCCGGTCAAGGGTGCGCTCGACCATATCCTGCAGGCGCTTGACCGCCCCCGCCACCTTCAACGGCAGATCCCCCAGCCCCAGCAGGTCGGCCAGGAACGCAATGACGATAGGCAGGATGCGGGCCAGCGCGCTTTCGACCGCCGCCGCCATGCCGCTGATGTTGCCCGCGATCAGATTCGCCGCGCCGTTGACGATCGTTTCGATCAGCGTGAAGATGCGCTTCGCATTTTCAAACAGCCACTTGAGCAGCTTGTAAATCAGTTGGATCGCCTGCGCAATTGCCCCCGCCGGGTTCAGCATGGCGATGATGCGGAGCGCCACCTGCTTGATGAGCGTCTCCTTGATGAAGTCAATGGCGGTCTGCATAATCATGTCGAGGATGCTCTGCGGGTTGAGCTGATCCTTGAGCATCTCAAAGATGCCCTGCGGCCCCTGCTTGATGAGCGCGCTGACAAGCTGCCACGCCTGTTCGATCAGCGCCACATTCTGCTCGCCGAGATGTTTGGCCAGCAGCTTGCGGATGCGCGCCCACGAGATGCCCATGATTTGCAGGAAGAAGGTGATGACGCTCTTGAGCGAGAAATCGGTCGGGATGGTCACGCCGACGCTGCCCATCGCGCTGAACAGCCACTGCAGCAGGCCGTTGAGCAGGTGCGTGCCGATGTTGTCGAAGAACTGCTGGAAGCCCTGTTTGAGCGCCTCCATCAGGTTGTTGGCGAAGTTCAGCGGGTCGTCGGCAATGTCGCTGATCACCTGTTGGAGGCGGTTTACCAGCGCCCAGAACGACGCGGGCGGGATGTCCACCAGGTTGAGCAGGCCGTTGATGATGGCGCGAACGGGGTCCTCCAGGAACGCGGCGACCGCATCCACCACCCGCCCAACCAGGCCGCCCGCCGCCTGCCGCAGCTCGGCGATCTGCTGGCGCACCTCGTCCACCGCCTCCGCGGCCCGCTGGCGCAGATCGCG
>CAZDVL010000395.1:0-2513 GCA_964508745.1 uncultured Anaerolineaceae bacterium
TAGGACAGGAAATCGAACACGCCGGAGTGCCGGTCAAAGACGGCGAAGCCGCCGTAGGCGCCGCCCTGCACGCGGATTTTCTCCCACAGGTAGGACATGCCCAGGTAGCTGGTGATGACCAGCGCCGAGCCGTGCAGCGTGTAGCCCAGGTCATAGAGGTTGGCGCCCTTGGCCACATAGTTCACCTGCGCCGGGATCGTCAGGCCCTCGTTGGCCGCGCCGCCGTCCGGCGTCCAGATGGCCAGGTCGCCAGAGCCGGCGGGCAGCGACGCCATAAAGCCCTCAAGCTGCGGCTGGAAGCGCGCCCAGTTGTCGGCGTCGAGCGTGACGTTGCACAGCATCGTCGTCCGGTTGAGCAGGTGGCGGCGCATGTCGTCCAGCGCGGCGGCCACCGCCGGCCAGTCCGTCTCGACCTGCTCGGCCAGCGCGCGCAGGAACAGCAGGTAGCTGATGCCGCCCATCTGCTCCGCCGCCCAGTCCGCCTCGGTGAACTGCGCCCGCAGCCGCCCGTGCACGACGCGGTGCCCGGCGGGCACCAGGCCGGCTTCCTCGCCCGCCTTTTCCTCTAAGAGCATCTGGCGGAAGCGCTCGCGGTTGTCGAAATTGGCGGTCAGCAGCACGTCGCGCAGAATGTCGAGCAGGTCCGCCGTCTGCGCCATCGTGCCCTTGCCGCGCAGAAACAGCCAGGCGGCGGTTTCGGGCCTGCCCACCACCGTTGAGGTCAGCGACGACGGCCGGATGCCGCCCGTCTTGCGCCCAATGCGCTTGGAAAGCGTGGCGTAATCCTCGGCCGCGGTGCCCATCTCCAGCAGCGCCCGGCTGAACAGGCCGACGTAGGGCAGGTATTCCTGCGGCAGCGCGCGCAGGTTCATGCCCACGTCCACATAGGCGATGCCGTTGGTGAACAGGTCGTGATACAGCACCGGCGCGCCGCCGGCGGCTGTTTCCGCCAGCGGGATGAGCTTGTTGGCCCGGTCGAGGTCGTCCAGCTTCAGCGAGGGGATGGTGGCGAGCGCTTCGGGCGTGTCGGGCGTCTCCTGCATCAGCCTGAGGCGCTGCGTGTCCTCGACCGTCGCGCGCAGCGTCTCGGCGGACATTTCAGCGCGCGCCTGTTCCAGCCGCGCCTGTTCCTCGGCCTCCAGCCGGTCGCCCAGGCCGGGCGCTGGCTCTAACAGCACCGTCGTCCGGTGCGGGTTGTCCAGCAGGAAGCCGGCGATCAGGTCCTCAAAGTAGCGCTCGCCGCCCGCCAGCCGCGCCTTGATGGCCGCCAGCGGGGCCTCGAAGGCCAGCGCCGCCAGCGGGTCAGCGCCGTAGAGCCAGGTGCTCAGCGCCGCGATCATCATCGCCAGCCCGCGCGGGAAGCCGCCGGTGTTGAACTCGCGCAGGCGGAATTCGACGGTGTTGAGCGCCGCCTCCACCATGTCCGCCTCGATGCCGTCGCGCGCCAGGGCGCGCAGCGTGTCCATGATCAGCGTCTCGACCTTAGCAGCGTCGTCCGGGTCAATGCCCTTCAGGCCGGTGGAGAAGTACATCTCGCGCACCTGGTCGTCCAGGCCGCCGCCGGTGAGGTCCTCGCCCAGGCCGGAGTCGATCAGCGCCTTGCGCAGCGGCGAGGCCGGCGTGCCCAGCAGAATATAGCCCAGCATGCTGAGCGCCAGCGTGGTTTCCGGGCTGCTGTTTTCCGTCAGCAGCCAGTTGACCGTGACCATGCCCTTGTGTTCGTCGCCGGGGTCGTAGGGCACGCGCAGGCTGCGCGGCGCGTCGAAGCGCGGCTGCAGCGGCATCTCGGCCCTGGCCGGCGCCGGCTCAAATTCGGCGATGAAGGCGTCAAGCAGGCGCAGGCGCTCGTCCGGGTCGTCGTCGCCATAAAACCAGATGCGCGCGTTGGACGGGTGGTAGTAGGTTTCGTGGAAGCGCTTGAACGCCGCGTAGGTCAGGTCGGGAATAACGCGCGGGTCGCCGCCGGCGTCGTTGCCGTAGATCGTGTCGGGAAACAGCGAGCGCTCGCTGTGGCGGCCCAGCAGGTTGTCGGGCGACGAATACGCGCCCTTCATCTCGTTGAACACGACGCCCTTGTAGGCCAGCGGCGCGTCGGCGTCCTCCAGCTCGTAGTGCCAGCCTTCCTGCTGAAGAATCTCCGGCGTGATGCGCGGGTAGAACACCGCGTCCAGGTAGACATCAATCAGGTTGTAGAAGTCCTGCAGGTTCTGGCTGGCGACCGGGTAGCAGGTTTTGTCCGGGTAGGTGAAGGCGTTCAGAAACGTGTTGAGCGACCCCTTCGCAAGCTGCACGAACGGGTCCTTCACCGGGTAGCGGCGCGAGCCGCACAGCACCGCGTGTTCGAGGATGTGCGGCAGGCCGGTCGAGTCGCTGGTGGGGGTGGCGAAGGTGATGCCGAACACCTTGTTTTCGTCGCTGTTTTCCATCGAGATCAACTGCGCGCCGGTGCGGTCGTGGCGCCAGATGCGCGCGCGCGTGTTGATTTCGGGGATTTCCTGGTCGCGCAGCAGCGT
>CAZDVL010000396.1:0-2495 GCA_964508745.1 uncultured Anaerolineaceae bacterium
ACGGTCCCGATGACCTTTGCCAGCAGCATGGGTTTATTCCAGCTTCATGCCGGCCTTACCGTCTTCGGTACGGCCCAGCGGCATCACGGCGTCAACGTTGACGTGCGGGCGCGGAATCACGTGGACGGCCACGACCTCGCCCACCTTCTCGGCCCCGCGCACACCGGCCTCAACCGCCGCCTTGACGGCGGCCACGTCGCCGCGCACAACGGCGGTCACATAGCCGCCGCCGGTCTTTTCGTAAGTGACCAGCTCAACGCGGGCCGCTTTGACCATCGCGTCGGCGGCCTCGACGAGCGCCGCGAAGGACTTGGTTTCAATCATGCCCAGTGCTTCTGCCATTGTCGTGTGTCTCCCTCGTTGCTGTTATAGGTCGCGCTGGCGCTGAGGGCCAGCCGTCACAAAAACCGGTAGAGAATGCGCGTTACGTTGGCGGTTGTAAAACTGTAAACCCAATGCCCGGTCAGGCGCCAGACGTGCTGCTGTGTCGAGAACGCTTCAGGGCCGGCGCGCAGGCCCAGAAACGCCGCCCCGAACGTGTCGGACAGCCACAGCCACAGGCCAAAAAACAGGCCGCCCAGAATATCCACCGGGCGGCGCACCCGGCGCGTCGTGCCGTAGAACGCGCCCGTGCCCACGCCGACGCCCAGGTGCACCAGCTCGCCCAGCAGCAGGCGCGTTTCCAGCGCCTGCGGCTCTTTGTCGGTCATCTGGGTGTAGGCGATGCGGCCCAGCGCCATCGAAGCCGTTTCGCCGCGCCTGAACTGCCGGCCCAGCGGCGAGGGCGGGTCCGCGTTGGGGATGTCCTCGCGGCCCGGCTCGTAGGGAAAGAGCAGCGGCGCGAGGTTGCGCCAGTAGAAGCGCGCCGCGTACCAGCCGGCCAGCCCGCCCAGCGCGCCGACAAACAGGCCCTTCCACCGTTCACGTATGTGTTCTCTCATGCTGCGGTTTCGCTCCGTGACAGTTCCCCCGCCGGGGGGCGCTGTGCCTTCGGGTTCATTGTACCGTATTTGCCGCTTAATAACCCTGCCCGCCGCCCGCCACGCGCTGCCCGCGCGCCGCGTGGACGATGGCGACGCCGGCGCTGGCCCCGATGCGCGTCGCGCCCGCCCGGACCATCGCCTGCGCGTCGGCGTAGTCGCGCACGCCGCCCGCCGCCTTCACGCCGATGTCCGGCCCGACGACGCGCCGCATCAGCGCCACGTCCGCGGCGGTCGCGCCGCCGCCGCCGAAGCCGGTGCTGGTTTTCACGTAGTCGGCCCCGGCCAGCTTGGCGACCTGCGCGGCGATCACCTTTTCCTCGTCGGTCAGCTTGACGTTCTCCAGGATCACCTTGCACAGCACGCTCTGGGCGTGGCAGGTGGCGACGACGCTGGCGATGTCGCGGTGCAGCAGCCTGATGTCGCGGCTCTTGAGCGCGCCGATGTTCATCACCATGTCAATTTCGGTGGCGCCGTTCTGGATGGCGAGCTGCGCCTCGTAGGCTTTGACCTCTGGCGGCGAGGCCCCCAGCGGGAAGCCGACCACGGTGCACACGGCGACATCGCTGCCCTTGAGCAGCTCGGCGCACAGCGGCACATAGCTGCTGTTGACGCACACCGAGGCGAAGTGATACTCGCGCGCCTCGCGGCACAACTGCGTGATTTCGGCGGCGCTGGCGTCCGGCTTGAGCAGCGTGTGGTCAATCAGCCGGGCGATGCCCAGGTCGCGCGGGATGTGGCCCAGCCCGGCGCTGATGCGCCCGGCCCCGTTTTCGACCAGCGTTTCCACGCGCTGGCTGCACTGGCTGACGCAGCGGCCGTCGGCGCAGGTGCAGCTCGCCGCCGGGCTGTGGCCGCCGCCGGGGGCGCTGGCGCTTTCGGGCGCGCGCAGGCGGGCCATCACCTGCTGCGTGATGCGGTCCACCAGCGACTCTAACTGCGCTTCATCAATTCGTCGGTTCATCGTCGGTCCTCGCGGTGCGCCGCAGCGGCTTATCAGCGCCGGCGTTCCTGGTCCAGCGCCATGATTTTATCCACACGCCGGGCGTGCCGCCCGCCGCCAAACTCCGTGTCCAGCCACAGCGCCGCGATCTCGCGCGCCAGCCCCTGGCTGATCATGCCCGCGCCCAGCGTCAGCAGGTTGGCGTCGTTGTGCTCGCGGCTGTTGAGGGCGCTGGCGCGGTCGTAGCACATGGCGGCGCGCACGCCGGCGACCTTGTTGGCGACCATGCACGAGCCGATGCCCGCGCCGTCAATCATGATGCCGCGCCAGGCGCGCCCGCTGGCGACGTGCTGCGCCACCGCGCGCGCGTAGTCCGGGTAGTCGCAGCTTTCGGCGCTGTGCGTGCCGCAGTCAATCACGTTAAAGCGCCGTTCGAGGTCGCGCTTGAGCGCCTCTTTGAGCGCGTAGCCGCCGTGGTCAGCGCCGATGGCGACCGTGCGCGCGTCGCGGTTAGCGCCGGCCCCCGTCACCACTTTCAGGCGGCGTTCGAGGATGGCGGTCTGCGCCAGCGG
>CAZDVL010000397.1:0-2494 GCA_964508745.1 uncultured Anaerolineaceae bacterium
GCCTCGCGCCAGGCGGGAATCTTGATCTGCTCGATGGTGGTGCTTTCGTAGCCGCTGCGGTGGAACGGCTCGATGATGTCCGGGGTGGTGTTGGGCGGCAGGAAGAAGTAGCCGACCTCGCTCTGCAGCAGTTTGGAGGCGTCCTCGATGGCGGTGATCAGCGCCTCGATCACCGGCGCGCGCGCCACGCCGGCCGCGATATAAAACTCGTCGGCGCGGGTGATCAGGTTCTCCACCTGCCAGCCCATCAGGCCGATAATGCGCCCCTGCACCTGCGCCAGCAGGTAACTTTTCTGGCCGAAGGCCATCATGATGTCCATGCGCGTGACGCTGCTGCCGGTGGCCCGGTTGATGAACGCGGCGATGCTCTCGGCGTCGCTGGGCATCCCGCGCTTGACATCGAGCGTGGCCGGCGTGGCGGCGGCGGCCGGCGCAGCGGCGGCAGGCTGAGGCTGCGCCGGCGGCGGGGCTGTCTGGCCGGTGACCGCCTGGCGCACCAGCGTCCAGGCCTGCTGCACCTGCTGCCAGGTGAGGTCCACGTTGCCGCTGTTGTCAATGACGACGTTGGCCTGCGCCAGCTTCTGCGTTTGCGGGGCCTGCGCCGCGATGCGCTGGCGCGCCTCCGCCTCGGACATTTTGCGCTTTTCCACCAGCCGCCTGAGCTGCACGTCGGGCGCGGCGTTGACCACCCAGACGGTGTCAACCGCTTTCGCCAGGTCGCCTTCCAGCAGCTTGATCGCCTCGATGACGATGACGCGCTGTTTCGAGCGCAGCACCAGCGTGTTGATGGCCTGGCCGACGACCGGGTGCACGATGGCTTCCAGTTTGGCCAGCGCCTGCGGGTTGGCGAACACGATGCGCCCCAGCAGGGCGCGGTCAATGCGCCGGTCCTGGTCGAGGATGAACTGGCCGAAGGTTTCGACCACCGGCCTGTACGCGGGCGCGCCCGGCTGCATGGCCTGGTGTGACAACCCGTCGGCGTCAATGGTGTACGCGCCCAGATGCTGGAGCATCTGCCGCACGACGCTCTTGCCGACCGCGATATTTCCCGTGAGGCCAATCGCGTATTTATTGGGCCAACGACTCACGGCGTCACCTCCGAATGATGAGCCAGGTGTATTTCCGGGCGCTGATGTGCAGAGTACGCCCCTTATTGTAGCCTGACTTTCTCATAAACGGCAACCAGAAACCGCTGCGCGGGCGCGTCACACGGCCGCCGGGGCCGTTTCAACCTCGGCGGGCAGGGGCGGCGGCTGCGGGTGGGCCGCCGGCAGCGCCAGCGCCAGCGCCCCGGCGGCGGCGATCGCGCCGGCCACGAGCTGGAAGGTGGCGTCCAGGCCGATGGCCTGCGACGCCGCGCCGATCAGAAAATTGCCGACCGCGCCCATGCCGAAGATCAGCCCCAGGATCGCGCCGGACGCCAGCCCTTTGCTGCCGGGCAGCAGGCCCTGCGCCATCACGACGATGATGCTGTGCGAGCCGCCGCTGAAGGCCCCGGCGGCGATCGCCAGGCCGAAGGCGGCCGCGCCGGTCGCGGTGGGCAGCAGGAAGAAGGCCGGCGCGCTCAGCAGCAGGCTGGCCGCGATCACGCGGCGGCGGTCGAAGCGGTCGGCCAGCAGGCCGAAGCCCACACCGGCCAGGCCCGCGGCCAGCCAGAACGAGCTGGTGATCAGGCCGTACTCGGCGGGCGACCAGCCGCGCGCCTGGAACAGCACCGGGATGAAGTTGACCGAGCCGGGCTGCGCCAGGCTGCGCAGCGCCACCATCAGCACCAGCAGGGCCAGCGTCCGCGCCGGGATGATCGTGCGCGTTTCGGCGGCGGGGGCGGCGGCGCGCGCGGCGCGGTGCGCGCGGCGCGACGGGATGGTGAAGGCCATCAGCGCGATCACCGGCAGCGCCAGCAGGCCGGTCGCCAGCACCGGCGCCACCGTCCCGCGCTCGATCAGGCGCGCGCCAAACGCCGGGCCGAGCGCCTGGGCGAACAGGCTGCCACCGCCGGCGCTGCTGAGCAGCAGCCCGGCCAGCGCCGGCCCCAGCCCCAGCCCCAACTGGCCCATCAGGAAGAAGTAGGACAGGCTGCTGGCGGCGCGGCCTTTCTCGCTGGCGGCCCACATGCTGCCCACCGGGTGAAAAGCGCCGCTGCCCAGCGCCGGGATGATGAACGCCGGGACCATCAGCCAGGCCAGGCCGCGGTCCGCCGCCGCGATGCCGACCAGCATCCAGCCGACCGTCCAGGCGACGCCGCCCGCGCCCAGCAGCCGCCCGCTGCCCTGGTCCGCCAGCCAGCCGAAAAACGGCTGTGTGACCGCGCCCAGCAGCGCGGTGACGCCCAGGATGACGCCGATCTCGGTCACGCGCAGCGGCAGGATGCTGGCGCTGATGAACGCCAGCAGCACCGGCCCCATGCTCATAAACGTGTCGTTGGTGAGGTGGCCCAGTGAAACGGCCCAGAACAGCCGGCTGCGCGGAAACATCGCTTCCCTGTACCTTACTG
>CAZDVL010000398.1:0-2489 GCA_964508745.1 uncultured Anaerolineaceae bacterium
AACGCTTATGGATGTGGCGCAGTTCAA
Source organism: uncultured Anaerolineaceae bacterium (assembly GCA_964508745.1). Taxonomy (GTDB): domain Bacteria; phylum Chloroflexota; class Anaerolineae; order Aggregatilineales; family Phototrophicaceae; genus DAOTWC01. The sequence goes on from CAZDVL010000398.1 coordinate 28, forward strand.
TGTGCATCCATGAACCTGTGGTGTGTGCCCCTCGCCCCTACCCCCTCTTTCAGGCTGCGAAAGAGGGGGCAAAAAGCGGCGTTCAGCGCGGATTGTTCAGCGCCTGGCCCGCGGGGTGAGGCGTATCAAAAGGCCAGCGCAGCCTAGTTGCTGGAGCCGATCATCCCGTCGAGAAGCTGCCCCAGATACCAGACGCTGAACGTGCCTTCGCTCGGCAGCGCGATCGCGGGCAGCTTTTCGCCTTCAGCGGCGATCACTGTTCCGTCCTGGTAGGCCAGCGGCCCTTCCCACAGGAAGAAAGTATTTTCGTTGGCGGGGTCGGTGGCGTAGGCGGTCACTTCAGCGATGAAGGCGTCCAGCGACTCCTGCGCCTCAGCGCCCAGGCCGGGGCCGGGGACGAAGCCAACGATGGTAGTCTCCAGGTTGTTGATGTCGCTCCAGTCCGGGCTGAGCCAATCCCAGCTTTGCTCCCACGTGCCGGCCTTGACGCTTTCGATGAGGTCCACATAGGACGGCCCCCAGTGGAAATAGGGCACGCCGAGGCACTGATCCGGGGCTTCGTCGCAGGCGCCCATGAAGTCATAGGGCACGGCCCAGACCGACTCGCCCTGGGCGGCGCGCTGTTTGGCGACGGCCAGCGCTTCGGTCGTGTCGATGCCGGAGATGACAACATCGGCCCCGTTGTCGAAGAAGCGGTTGCCCTCCTCCAGCGGGTCGAGGGTGACGGTGGGGATGTTGAACCAGAAGCCGATCCAGGTGACGGCGAAATCCAGCTCATCGGGGTCGCCGCCGGCGTAATTCTCATAGCAGTAGCGCGCGCCCAGGTAGGCGGAGGCGGCCAGGCGGCGGGTTTCGGCGTTGATCAGCGGGCCAAGATAGCCGATGCTGCCGGTCTGGGTGGCGAGGGCGGCGGCGCAGCCAGCCATCAGCTTGCCCCACTCCATCTCGCCCATGAGGTTGCCCAGGTTCGGCGGCGCTTCGCCCAGAAAGACATCGTCGCCAGAGATGTTGACGAACACCACATCCGGGAACTTGACCGCGACGGCGGCCGTGTCTTCCTCAAATTCGTCGGAAGCGGTGATAACCAGCTCCGCGCCCTGCGCCACCATGTCGGTGACGACGCTTTCGACGGTCGCTTCGGGCGTGTTGGGGTTAAGGTTTTCAAAATAAATCATGCGCGCGCCCGGCACCAGTTCCTCAGTGTACAGGCCGCCTTCATAGTGGGCCTGGCTCCACCCGCGATCGTTGCGCGGCCCGACGAGTATGACGCCGAAGACGAATTCGTCATCCTGCGCGATTGCGGCTGGCGCTAACGAAACCAGCAGCAGCGCGAGGATCAGCAACAGAACGATTTTACGGGGCATGTGTTGACCTCCTTTAGGAAGATATGCCTGATGCCCGATCCAGATGAAGTTTAACCAACTGTGGGCCGCGCGCAACTTATTGTTGGGGGCGGCGCGGCGGGCGTCAGAGAATGCGCGCCAGCGTTTTCCAGGCCAGGGCGCGGGTTGCCAGGTCGAAAAGCGCCTTGATGGATGGAATGTCGGGCTGGTCCATGAACTGAAGCAGGTCGTCGTTAACGATTACGGCCAGGTCGTCCACCCACGACTCAAGCTGTTCGAGGCCGGCGTGCGCGATGCGCTGGCGGGTGTCGCCCTCGAACGTGAACGGGCGGCTGACCACAGCGCTGACGACGGCGCCGCGCTCGCGGGCGATGCGCGCCACCAGCGGGGCCGCGCCGGTTCCGGTGCCGCCGCCCAGGGCCGTGATGATAATGACCCGCTCGGCGCCGTCGAGCGCCGCCGCGATCTCGCCCGCGCGCGCCTCGGCGGCGCGCTCGCCCTGTTCGTCGAACAGGATGCGCGTGTGGGCGCGCGAGCTGCTGAGGTCGCCGGTGTTGGCCGCAATATAAACCACCCCCTGCAATTTTTGCGCAATCACGCAGTCGAGCGCGCTGACGCCGCCGCTGCCGATGCCGATGACCCGCACCTGTGTCACGTGTTTACAGTCCCTTCAGCACGGTGTTGCTGGTTAAAAAATATTGTCTGTAACCGGATATTAAACAGCGTTGGAAGATTATCGCGCGGCGCGCCGGCTGGCGCAAAATGGGGCGTGAGGGCGGCGCTGCCGGCACACAGCCGATCAACAAACCGGCGGCAGCCACGCTGCCGCCGGGCCAAAGGATACGCGGCCGCCGGCTAAACGTCCAGGTTGCGGACGCTGCGGGCGTGGGTCTGGATAAAGCGGCGGCGCGGGGGCACGCTGCTGCCCATCAGCATGTCGAAGATGCGGTCGGCCTCGGCGGCGTCCTCAATCGTCACCTGGAGCAGGGTGCGGCGTTCCGGGTCCATCGTGGTTTCCCAGAGCTGGTCCGGGTTCATTTCGCCCAGACCTTTGTAGCGGTTGACGCGCACCTTGTCGGGCTGTTTGTACTTCTGCAGGGCGCGGTTGAGGATTTCGTT
>CAZDVL010000399.1:0-2478 GCA_964508745.1 uncultured Anaerolineaceae bacterium
TACCGCAGGCGGCCCAAAATGCACACAAACTGCGCGCCGGCACACAATTGTTCACCGGCGCGCGGGGAGGGCCGGGGCGCCTCAGCCCCTGCGGTAGTAGCGGCGGCCCTTCAGCGCGTCGGGCAGCAGGTCGGCGTCGGTGTAGGCCTCGTAGCCCTGGCCGTAGCCCAGCTCTTTCAGCAGGCGCGTGGGCGCGTTGCGCAGGTGGAGCGGAATCTCCACGTTGCCCAGGCGTTCCACATCCTCCAGCGCGGCGAAGTAGGCTTCGCAGGCGCTGCGGTCCTTCGGCGCGGACGCCAGGTAAACCGCGCCGTGCGCCAGGTTGATCTGGCACTCCGGGTAGCCGATCGTCTCGCAGGCGCGAAAGACCTCGTTGGCGACCACCAGCGCCGTCGGCTGCGCCATGCCGATGTCCTCGCTGGCGAAGATGACCATGCGCCGGGCGATGAACAGCGGGTCCTCGCCGGCGCTGACCATCCGCGCCAGGTAGTAAAGCGCCGCGTCCACGCTGCTGGCGCGCATGGATTTGATGAAGGCGCTGACGGTGTTGTAGTGTTCCTCGCCCTGGCGGTCATAGCGCAGGTGCTTGCTTTGCAGCGCGTCGCGCAGGTTTTCCAGCGTGATCGGCTGGTCGGCGCTGGCGCGGTAGAGGCGGGCGGCGGCCTCCAGCAGGTTGAGCGACTGGCGCGCGTCGCCGTTGGCGAAGTCCGCCAGGAAGTCCTCGGCCTCCGGCGCGATGGCCGTGTCCAGCTCGGCCAGGCCGCGCCCGATGATCGTCTTGATGTCGTCGCGCGTCAGGCTCTCCAGCACAAAGACCTGCGCGCGCGAGAGCAGCGCCGAGATCACCTCGAAGCTGGGGTTCTCGGTCGTCGCGCCGATCAGCACCAGCGTGCCGTCCTCAACAAACGGCAGCAGGTAGTCCTGCTGCGCCTTGTTAAAGCGGTGGATTTCGTCCAGAAACAGGATCGCGCCGGGCGCGCCCGCCCCGGCTGGCGCGGCGTCGAACAGGGTGCGCTGGGCGGGGGCCGGGGCGCTGACCTGTTCAACAACCGCGCGCACATCGTTTTTGCCCGCCGCGACCGCCGACAGGGCGAAGAAGGGCCGCCCGGTCTGGCGAGCGATAATGTGCGCCAGCGTGGTCTTGCCCACGCCCGGCGGCCCCCAGAAGATCATCGAGCGCACTTCATTGTTGTGGATGGCCTGGTACAGCGGTTTGCCAGGGCCGACCAGGTGCTGCTGGCCCACGAACTCGGCCAGCGTTTCCGGGCGGACGCGGTCTGCCAGCGGTTGAGTCATAGGGCGTTGTCAGCTTTCTGGCGTCCGGCGCGGCGCGCATCCTGAACAGCCATCGGACAGGTTCCTGTTTACGGCTGGCCGCGATTGTACCCGCCGCGCGGCGCGGGCGCGAGTGTCGGGCGCGCCTCACACCGAGCGCATCATGCCGCCGTCCACGCGCAGCGACGCGCCGGTGATGAAGCTGGCCGCCGGCGACAGCAGAAACGCCCCCGCCGCGCCGAACTCGTCCACCGTCCCCAGGCGGCCCAGCGGGATCGCCGCCAGCGCCCGCGCGCGCGCCTCGTCGAAGCTGATGCCGAGCTTGTCGGCGGTGTTCTGGTCAAGCTGGGCGACGCGCTCGGTGTCCAGGCGGCCCGGCAGCAGGTTGTTGACGCGGATGCCGCGCGGGGCCAGCTCGTCGGCCAGCGTCTTGACCAGCCCGGCGACGCCGGCGCGCATCACGTTGGAGAGCGCCAGCCGCGCGACCGGCTCCCTGGCCGCCGCCGAAGTGATGGTGAGGATGGCGCTGCCCGGCCCCATGTGCGGCAGGGCGGCGCGGATCAGGCGGACGGCGCTGAGGATGTTCAGCTCGAAGGCCGCCTGCCACTGGGCGTCGCTCAGGTCAGCGAACAGGCCGGCGGGCGGGCCGCCGGCGTTGACCAGCAGCGCGTCCACGCGCCCCCAGGCCGCCACCGTCTGCGCCACCCACGCCTGGAGCGCGGCGGCGTCGGTCACGTCACAGGGGATGCCCAGCGCCGGCGCGCCGGTTTCGGCGGTCAGGCGCTCGGCGGCGGCGCGCACAGCGGCGGCGCGGCGGCCGCAGATGGAGACGCGCGCGCCGTCGGCGGCCAGGGCGCGCGCCACGCCGTAGCCCAGGCCCTGGCTGGCGGCAGCGACCAGCGCGACGCGGTCTTTCAGTCCTATATCCATTGTGTTCGGCTCCTGCTGTAAGCAAAGCGGCGCAAGCGGCCAGGATTGTAGCGCGTTCCGGGCGGCGGCGTAACCTCGCGGCGTGACCGCAGCGCGGCGGGAACCTCAGCGCGCGGCCCCCACGAAACCTCACCCCCCGGCCACAGAAACCTCACCCCCCGGCCACGCAACCTCACCCCCCGGCCGCAGAAACCTCACCCCCCGGCCCCCTCTCCATGGGGAGAGGGGGAGGCAAGCAGGCGCGCGGTTGCAAGTCCCCTCTCCTATGGAGAG
>CAZDVL010000400.1:0-2476 GCA_964508745.1 uncultured Anaerolineaceae bacterium
CGCGCCCGCCGCCGGGCCGGTGCTTGAGCTGGCGCATGGAACAGGCGCTTTACAGCTTGACCTGCACGCGCTCGGCTACTGCGCCGTCGGCGTTGACCTGTCGCCGCAGATGGGGCGGATCGCGCGGCGCAAACTACGCCGCCAGGGCGCGCCTGTGCGGCTGGCGCGGTCGCAGGCGCAGCGTCTGCCGTTCGCAGCGGGGGCGTTCACGGCGGTAGTCTGCACCTTTCCGACGGAGTTTATTTTCGCGCCCGAAACGCTGCGCGAGGTGAGCCGTGTGCTGCGGCAGGGCGGCCGCCTGATTGTGGTGCCTGCCGGGGTCTTTACCGGGCGCGGCGCGGCTGAGGCCGGTCTGGAGTGGCTGTACCGCCTGACCGGCCAGCGCGGCGGTGGACCGGGGGACGTGGCGCAGTTTTTCGCGCCTTACGGCCTGACAGCCTTTTTGACGCAGGAGGAGTGCCCGCGCAGCCGCGCACAGGTGATTGTGGCGCGTAAAATGGGCTGGCGTCCGGCGCAGCCACATGCTATAATGCGCCCTTAGGTGTGGTGGCTATAGCTCAGCTGGTTAGAGTGCCTGGTTGTGGCCCAGGAGGTCGTGGGTTCAAATCCCATTAGCCACCCAGCAAAACAAGCGGCCCGTTGAAAGACAGGGCCGCTTGTTTGTTTTTTATTTGTGTGCGCGGCCTGTCTGTCAGCGGCGGCGCGCCCTGACCTGTGTGCGCCGCTGTGCCGCGCGCCAGCCGCCCTGGGGCGTGGCCGCCGGGCTGGGCGGCGCGCCGGCAGGGGCATCCGCCTCGGCGGGGCTGACCGGCTCGTCGGTGTCGGGCGCGCCCTGTTCGGCGGCGGGCTGCGCCGCTGGGGCGGGGGCTGCGACCGTTGGCGCGCTGTCGCCGGCGGGCACGGACTGGGCTTCGCTGGGCGGCGGCACGCCAAAGATTTCCCAGATGCTCGCGTGCGCGGTGTCGGCGGGCGGCGGCGGGGCTGCCGGGGCCGGAGCGTCCGGCGGCTCAAGGGTCTCTGCCGCGCTCTCAGGCTCGGATAAAACTGCCGCAGCGACCTCAGGCTCAGGCAGACCTGCCTCAGCGATTTCAACCGCTGGCGCTTCGACTGGCGCTGGCGGTTCCGGCGATGCTGGCGCTGCGAAGCGATCTTCCAGCTCTCTTTCGAGGATAGCGTCCACAGGCGGCGCTTCAGCCTCAGGCGCAGGCGCAGACTCAACTGCCGCAGGTTCGATGGCTGCCTCTGGCTGGACCGCCGGGCGCGGCCGCGTGTCCTCGTCAGTGAGCGGCGGCTCGGCGATAACAGGCCCTGGCTGGTCCGGTTTCGCGCTTTGCTCGTCGAACGCCGACGGATGGCGCGGCTTGTAGTTCGCGCGCGCTTCGTAGTCCAGGGCTTCGCGGATGAGCGATTTGGCCTCGTGGTTGTGCTGTGTGCCGCCGCTCTGGTTGATGTGGCGCCAGAGGTTTTTCAGGCTCTCGACCATCGCGTTTTCGATGCGGCGGCGCGCGCCCAGGCCGCTGCGCAGGCTGCCGGCGACGCCCTTTGTCTCATAGGTGAAGGTCCACTGGACGATCGTGCCTTCAGGGATTTCCTGCAGGCGGATGCGCCCCTTGGCAGAGGCGAACGGCAGCCCGTCAACGACGGTGTACTCGTAGCCGAGGCCGTCGTACCAGGCCGTGATTTCCAGGACCTGCTCACGCCGGCCAGGGCCGGTGCTGCGCCAGCGAACCCCAGGGCCGCTGCGGCGCGACGACAGATGCGAGACAGCTTCACACTCTGTTTGCCACCGGGTGTTGCTGTCAATATCGCTTACACATGCCCACACCGTTTCCGGTGCGGCCGGGATCAGAATACGCTGGGCAATGATTGTCATGCGCTTATTATAATCGGTTTTGGAAGGTGTTCAAAACCCAGGTTTGTGCTAAACTACCCGGTAGCGATTAACACAGGTTGTAACCTGTGGGCGAGCGATGCGCCGGGACCGACAAAGTGATACCAGGGCCTGCACCTGTACTGGGTTTTATCATTGCGACCTTATGTGGCGCAGTTTTTCATTTGATCGTGGGCGGCGATGCGCGCCGGCTGGCGCTGTTTCTTCTGGCGGCCTGGGTCGGCTTTGGGCTGGGCCACGTGCTGGGCGTGTTCCTGGGGATTGACGTGCTCACCATCGGCGCGCTGCGCGTGGTGACGGCCGTCCTGGGCGCCTGTGTCGCGTTGTTTGCCGCCTATGTGCTGACAGCGAAACGGGTGACGGGGCGCACAAGAGAGTAGGGTAGCAGACAATGGCACAACTTCCGCCGCAACCCGCTGAACCGACCACGGGCGCCTCTGCTGCCCCAGGCGCAGAGGCCAGCCGCTGGCCTTTTGACCGGGTCGTTAAGTTTATCGCGGGCGGCGTGGTTGCGCTGATTGTGCTGATTTTCGTTTTCGGGCTGCTGCTGGCGCTGCTGACGAACGTGGAGGCGACCGCGCCCCG
>CAZDVL010000401.1:0-2469 GCA_964508745.1 uncultured Anaerolineaceae bacterium
TGCGCGTCGGCGACATCCCCCAGGCGGAGGCGTTTTACAGCGGCGTGCTGGGCTTTGACGTGGTGGCGCGCTGGCCGGGGGCGCTGTTCGTCTCTGCGGGCGGCTATCATCACCACCTGGGGCTGAACACCTGGCAGAGCCAGGGCGCGCCGCGCCCGCCAGCGAACGCGGTCGGCCTGCGCGAGTACAGCCTGGTGCTGCCGGACGAGCCGGCCCGCGCGGCGCTGGTCGCGCGCCTGGACGCGGCGGGCGTCGCCCGCCGGCAGGACGCCGCCGACACGCTGGTGGACGACCCCTGGGGCAGCACAATCCGGCTGGCGCTGCCCGGCGGGCCGCCGGCGTAAACGGCCGACCCGCCTGCCCGTGAGATTCGTCACGCCCCGCAGCCAACTGCGTATTGTCTTGTCCCGGATTGAGTCCTAAAATTTTTCAGTTCGCTGGTAAACGTTGTTAGTTTTAACGGAGCGCCGCATGTCTGAACAGCTAAAAGCCGATGCCCGCGCGAACGCCGCGTTCGCGCGCAGCGCAAACGCCCGCCTGGTGCAGCTCTCTATTCTGGCGGCCATTGTCGGCGTGATTGCCGGGTTCGTGGCCTATCTGCTGGTGTCCCTGATCGGGCTGATCAGCAACCTGGTGTTTTTCCAGCGCGTCAGCCTGGAGATCCCCGACCTGACAAACCACACCCTCGGCCCGCTGGTGATCGTCGTCACGGTGGCCGGCGGCCTGGCCATCGGCCTGATGGCGCGCTACGGAACTTCGAAGATTCGCGGCCACGGCATCCCTGAGGCGATGGAAGCGATCGTGATCAACCGCAGCCGCATCGCCCCGCTGGTCATGTTGTTGAAGCCGCTTTCAGCCGCGATCGCCATCGGCACCGGCGGGCCGTTTGGCGCTGAAGGGCCGATCATCCAGACGGGCGGCGCGTTCGGCTCGATCATCGGGCAGTTTCTGCACGTGACGGCGGCTGAGCGCAAAGTGCTGCTGGCCTGCGGCGCGGCGGCGGGCATGGCGGCCACCTTCAGCACGCCGATCGCCGCGGTGATTCTGGCCATTGAGCTGCTGTTGTTCGAGTTCAAGGCGCGGTCGTTCATACCGCTGGTGATCGCGACCACGCTCGCCACAACCGTGCATTTCGGGCTGATGGGGCGCGGCCCGATGCTCGCGGTCAACCCGCTTGATTTTGGCATCCCGAACGGCCTGCCGTTCTACATCACCCTGGGGGTGATCTGCGGGGTGTTCGCGGCCGGCTACAGCAAGGCGCTGTACTGGTTTGAGGACCTGTTTGAGCGGCTGCCGATCAATTCGATGTGGTGGCCGGCGATCGGCGGGCTGGCGCTGGGGGTGATCGGCTATTTTGTGCCGCGCGTGCTGGGCGTGGGCTACAACACGATCTCCAGCATCCTCAACAACGAGTTCCCGGTGACGGTGCTGCTTGGGATCATCCTGTTTAAAAGCCTGGCGCTGTTCATCACGCTGGGGTCGGGCACGTCTGGCGGTTTGCTGGCGCCGACATTTATGGTTGGCGCGGCGCTGGGGGCGGTGTTTGCGATGGCGGTCAACGCCATCATTCCCGGCGCGCACCTTTCACCCGGCGCGTATGCGCTGGTGGGCATGGCGGCGGTGTTTGGCGCGGCGTCGCGGGCAACCTTCACGTTCATCATTTTCGCCTTCGAGATCACCCGTGACTACAACGCCATCCTGCCGCTGATGCTGGTGTGCGTTATCGCTGATCTGATCGCGCTGCGCCTGATGAAAAACTCGATCATGACCGAAAAGCTGGCGCGCCGCGGCCTGCGCATTCAGCAGGAATACGAAACTGATGTGCTGATGCAGGTGTCGGTCGCTGAGGTGATGGATCAAAACCCGCCGACCGTTCCCGACACCACGCTGCTTTCCGAGCTGGCGGACCGCATCGCCAAGAACGACCGCGCTTTGACGCGCAGGCAGGGGATCATCATCGTCGATCAGGAGGGTGCGCTGGCGGGCATTATCACGCGGGGCGACATCCTGCGGGCGCTTGAACAGAGCAAAGAGGAACCGGTGACGGTGCTGGAGGCCGGCAGCCGCGCGCCGCTGGTCACATACCCTGATGAGCTGATCCACGATGCGCTGAATATCATGCTTCAGAACGACATCGGCCGTTTGCCGGTGGTCAGCCGCGACGATCCGCGCAAGCTGGTGGGCTATCTGGGGCGCGCGGCGGTGCTTGAGGCGCGCATGAAACGGCTGAACGAGGAGAATGTGCTTGAGCCGGGCTGGCTGCGGACATGGCGGCCGGTCAATGGCGTCTCGCGCCGGGCTGAGTAGCTGGCGGGGGCAGGGCGTGCCCTGCCCTTACAGGCTCTCTTGCGCCCTGGGCTGCGCGCGCTGTCGCCCTTGCAAATCAGCGCGAATCGGCTATACTTAGTCGTGCTGGGCAATTAGCTCAATTGGCAGAGCACTCCTTTGACGTGGGAGGGGTTATAGGTT
>CAZDVL010000402.1:0-2465 GCA_964508745.1 uncultured Anaerolineaceae bacterium
AACCTGAGCAGTGCCGGTGCAATCCCTGTCAGGCGTGAGAGGCTGGCAGCCCGCCGGAACCTCGCTGGCCAGGGTGGCGGAAACAGGCGGTCACGTGGTCGTTGACCAGCCCGCACGACTGCATCAGCGCGTAGCAGATGGTCGGGCCGACGAAGCGAAAGCCGCGCCTTTGCAGGTCCTTGCTCAGCGCCAGCGATTCGGGCGTGGACGCGGGGACCTCGGCCAGCGTCTGGAAATGGTTGATGCGCGGCTGGCCGCCGACGAAGCGCCAGATGTAAGCGTCGAAACTGCCGTGTTCGCGCTGGACGGCCAGAAACGCCTGCGCGTTGGCGACGGCGCTGTGGACTTTCGCCCGGTTGCGGATGATGCGCGGGTCGGCCAGCAGCGCGGCGATCTTCGCGCCGTCGTAGCTGGCGACGGCCTGCGGGTCGAAATGGTCGAACGCCGCGCGGTAGCCCGCCCGGCGCCGCAGCACCGTGATCCAGCTTAAGCCGGCCTGCGCGCCCTCCAGCGTGAGCATCTCGAACCACAGGCGGTCGTCGTGCACCGGCACGCCCCACTGTTCGTCGTGATAAGCGACATACAGCGGGTCGGTCCCCGCCCACTCGCAGCGTGTGTGTGTCACGTCAGGTCTCCGGCCAGCGGCCCAAAGCAAAACGCCGCGCCCTGCGGCGCAGCCGGTATTGTACCCCGAAGGGGCGCGGACACAGGCACACGCCCGCGCCCCTTCAGTCCCCCCACGGTTAGCGCCTCACGCGCCGATGCTGTCCAGCGCGCGCAGGCGGCGGCTCATCATCTGCATGACGCGCAGCGCAAATGATGGCTCGTGCTGCACCAGAAATTCAAAGCGCTCGCGGTCCACCGGCACGAGCCGGCTGTCGGTGTGCGCCAGCGCGGTCGCGCTGCGCGGCAGCCGGTCAACCAGCGCCAGCTCGCCGATGACATCGCCCGGCCCGGCCACTTCGACCAGGCAGCCGCCGGCATAAACGCCGACCGTGCCCGCCTGAATGACGTACATCTCGTCGCCGGCCTGCCCTTCGGCGAAAACTGTCTGGCCGGCGGCGTAGAACTCGAAATCCGGCGACTGCCAGAACAGGTTGATCTTCGCTGCCGCCATCGCGATCCCTCCCCTGTGGCTGCCCAGCGGCTGTTATAGAGCCAGCATACACCGGCCGCGCCGCCCGCGCGCCCGCCAGGGGGCCAGACCTGCCTTCGGCCTTTTGGCGGAGGCCGGGCGGCGGTCAGGCGCTGAAGCGCGCCTGGAACGCCCGCTCAGCGGCGGCGTAACCCATGCGAATCAGCTCGCGGCTGGCCGGCTCGTCATAGTCAATGATGCGCGTGACCGGCAGGAACTCGCGCGGGGCCACGATGATGTCGTGGCACACGCGGTAGGCCGGGGCTTCGCCGGCGGCCTGGGCCAGCGCGGCGAGCTGGTTGTAGGAGCGCGCCAGCTTGAGGTCAACGCGAAACGACGCCAGCAGCGCCCAGTCCAGCGTCCAGGTGATCGCCTCGCCGAAGTCCTGCGGCAGCTCCTCGCGGCGCGTCGGGCCGTCCTCCGCCGTCTCCCACCAGGGCGTCATCAGCACGATCACCGCCTCCATCGGCTCGGAGAGCGGCCGGTCGCGCACCACGTCGAAGGCCGGGCCAAGCGGCGTGTTGGCCACCACCGCGCCGTCCCAGTACACCGCGCCGTCGGTGTCGCGCGTCCAGGGGTAGACCATCGGGATGCTGCAGCTTGCGATGATGCGCCGCAGCGTCACCGGCGTGCGCACGTAGGGGCTGGGCGCGCCAGAGCGCCGCGTGACCGCGCGGTTGCTGAACACCATCCCCTGGCCGGTCTGCACGTCGGTGGCGCTGATGAGCAGCGCCGTCTCGCTGGCGTTGATCGCGTCCTCGCTCAGGCGCAGGCGCGTGATGAGCGTCTCGTACAGCGGGCCGGTGTCGAGCAGGTTGCTCCAGCGGCCGATCAGCCGGCTGCTCAGCCAGCCGGGCAGCAGCGGCAGCGGCGGCCACGAGTCGCGCGCGCTGGCCGACAGCGCCTGGCCCGGCGGGACAGGCCGCAGCGGCACGCCGATCGAGTGCCTGAGGACGAGGTTGGCGACGCGCCGCGCCAGCGGCCCCATGCCCGGCGGCAGGCCCTGAATATCGTGCTCGCGCAGCGACAGCCAGAAGCGCTCCAGCGCGTCCGGCGCGATGCCCTGGGCGACCGCCGCCCCGTTCACCGCGCCGATGGACGTGCCAACGACGATGTCCGGCTTCCAGGGGCCGGCGTGTTCGGCGTCCACGCCGCGCTTGTTGGCCTCGCACAGATATTTGTACACGCCGGCGTGAAATGCGCCGCGCCCGCCGCCGCCTGAAAGCACCAGCGTTCGCACAGTCATGGTTGTTCCCCCTCCCGCGCTGTTAAAGGCCGTCCGCATCCATTATCGCGCGTCTGGCCGGTTTGCGCACAGGCGTCCCCTCAC
>CAZDVL010000403.1:0-2444 GCA_964508745.1 uncultured Anaerolineaceae bacterium
CGAGACCTGCACGGGGCCGCTGGCGGCGGGCGCGGGAAGCTGCGCCATCGTGTTCGGCACGGTGGGCGCGCGCACGGTCAGCGCGGCGTACCCCGGCGGCGGTGTGTTCGCGGCGGGCACGTCGGCGGGCGTCAACCAGGCGGTGAACCTGGGCGCGGTGTCGGTTGCCCCCACGACGCTCAACCTCGTGGAGGGGACGAGCGGCACGTACAGCGTCCTGTTTAACCCGCTTCCGACCGGCAGTGTGACGTTCAATGTCGTGTTCGACGCGGCGCAGGTGACTGTCAACGGCGTCACTGTCTCCCCGGCGACCCTCACCTTCGCGCCGGCGGCTTTCGTGACGTTCACGGTCGAGGCGGTTGACAACGCGATGGCCGATGGCAGCCGCAGCGTCACCATCGGCCAGACCATCAGCGCCGGGCCGCCAGAGTACCCGGCGGGCCTGGCGCTGCCTGACGTGCTGGTGAACATCCAGGACGACGACGTGCCGGGCGTGGCGGTCAACCCGACCGCGCTGCTGATCCCGCAGGCAGGGGGCAGCGCAGACTACCGCATCCAACTGCTGACGCCGCCCACTGTCGGCCCGGTGACGGTCCAGGTGACATTCGACAGCGCGCTGGTCACGGTCGGCGGGCGGACAGCGCCGTTCACTGTGGACCTGAACGACGCCACGCCGGTTTCGCTGCGGGTGGTTGCGCTGCAGGACAGCGCGACGACCGTCATCAGGCACGCCATCAGCGCCAGCGCCGCCGTCGAGTACCCGGTGGGGATGGCCCTGCCGGCGGTGCAGGTGACTGTTCAGACCGAGTACCCGCAGCCGCCGCCGGTTCCGTATGTGGACGACTGGAACTTCATTGACGATGTGCCGGTGCGCACCGCCGCTGCCCACAGCACGCACGACCTGGTCCATGTGCGGCTGATCGTGGAGAACTATCACTACGTGATGTGGCTGGGCGCGGACCTGTACCACAGCGGGCACATCGGCAACATGGACGTGATCAACCGGACGATCATCCAGGCGGTTGATGTCTACACCATCGAGTGGATGCCGGCTTTCGACGGCGACGTGGCCATCTGTCTGCTGGGCATGGGCGAGATGTGGTTCCTGGACGCGAACCAGGCGCCGCGCGTCCCGCGCCAGCTCACTGGCTGGATGACGCCGGCGTACCCCGGCTACACCTGCGCCACGCTCTACTGGCCGGGCACGCTGGCCCTGGTTGAGGGCGACCCGCCCACGATCATGGCGCCGAAGTAAGCGCCGCGGCCCACCAGAGCACAAAAACACAGCGCCCGCCTGTTACAAGACAGGCGGGCGCTGTGCTGTCTGTCGCCCCTGCGCCGCTCAGCGCCGCCCGCGCATGCGCGGGTCGAGCGTGTCGCGCAGGCCGTCGCCCAGCAGGTTGAAGCTGAGCACGCCCAGCATGATGGCGATGCCGGGGTAGATCATCATCCAGGGCGCGTGCTCCGCCAGGCTGCGGCTCTCGCTGAGCATGACGCCCCACGAGGCGGCGGGCGGCTGCGTCCCCAGCCCCAGAAAGCTCAGGCTGGCCTCGGTCAGCAGCGCCCACGACAGCGCCAGCGACACCTGGACGATCAGCGGGGCCAGCGTGTTGGGCAGCACGTGCCGGCTGAGCAGCCGCCAGTCCTGCGCGCCCAGGCAGCGGGCGGCCGTCACGAACTCCATCGCCTTGACCGACAGCACCGGCCCGCGCGCCACGCGGGCGAAGATGGGCGTGTAGACGATGGCGATGGCGATGATGGCGCTGTTCAGGCCTGGCCCCAGCACCGTGACGACCACCAGCGCCAGCAGCAGCGCCGGGAAGGCGAAGAACACGTCCATCGTGCGCATGATAATGTTGTCGGCCAGCCCGCCGAAGTAGCCCGCCGTGATCCCCAGCAGCGTGCCGACCGCGCCGGAGAGCGCCACCGAGATCACCGCCACGCGCAGCGAGTTGGCCGCGCCTTCCATCAGGCGGCTGGCGATGTCGCGCCCGAACAGGTCCGTGCCCATCAGATAGCGCGCGCTGGGCGGCTGAAGCCGGTCGGCGGTGAACTGCTGGGCAGGCGGGTGCGGCGTGATGCCCAGCGCGCCCAGCAGCGCCACGAGCACAAAAAGCGTCACCAGAACAAGGCCGACCACGCCGCTGTTGTTGCGCAGCAGCCGCCGCAGCAGGCTCTTTTCGCGGGCGGGCGCCGGCTCAACCGCTGCGACTGTAGGAGATGCGAGGGTCAATAGCTGCATACAGCACGTCCACCGCCAGGTTAATAAGAACAAAGTTGAGGGCGATAAACAGGGTCGCCCCCTGGACCAGCGCGTATTCGCGCTGTGAAATGGCGTTCACCGTCAGGCGGCCCAGGCCGGGCAGCGCGAAGATCTGCTCGACGATGAACGTCCCGCCCAGCAGGTAGCCCATCTGCACGCCGACCAGCGTCACCACCGGGAT
>CAZDVL010000404.1:0-2441 GCA_964508745.1 uncultured Anaerolineaceae bacterium
TACTCCCACACCGGCTCGCGCGGGCTGCCGTGCGCCAGCGTGTAGTCGCCGATCACGAACGTCGTCGGCAGGTCGTCCAGGTACGCCGTGTTCTCCGGCGTGAGCGTTTCGCGCGTCCAGTTGACGGCCTTGCGGGCGTCCGGGTTGAAGGTGCGAATGTCCAGCCGGCCCAGCGCGGCCCAGTCGTGGTTGCCCGCCAGGCACAGGTGCGGCAGGCCGCGCAGCACCTCAACGCACTCGTTGGGGTCCGGGCCGTACCCGACCACGTCGCCCAGGCACCATACATACTCCCACTCGCCGCGCGCGTCGTCCAGCACCGCCTGGAAGGCGGTCAGGTTGGCGTGAATATCGGATATGATGAGAATACGCATGGATGCAACCTGCCTTAAAACGCTGCTTCAACGCGGTACGGGCACACTTTGCTAGAGAGCATCTTATCATGCTTTACCGCCGTATGCGAACCCGTTGGCCACAATTTTTTCTGACCTGCGCCGGGCTGGCGCTGCTGGCGGCCGCCTGTGGCCCGCCGGCCCAGACGCCGACGCCCGCCGCCAGCCCCACCGCGCCGCCGCCCTGGACCGACGAGCGCGCCGTCATGGCCGGCATCTGCTTTGAGGCCGCCCGCGACGCCGCCGGGCGGGTGTTCACGCTGCGCAGCGCCGAGGATCACATCCGCTTCTACGACCTGGCAGACAACAGCCACCTCTGCCGCCACCCGGTCGAGCGCCACCCGTTCGACTTCGCCGGCGGGCGCGTGCTGGCGGGGCTGTGGAGCGCCGGCCAGGGCTGCGCCGCCCGCCACGACCTGCTCAGCTTCGAGCGCGACGACGCCGCCCGCGCCATCAGCATCCGCCTGGCGCTGGTGCTGGAGGGCGACTGCCCCTACGAGCTGGTGCGCCCGTTCTGGGTCGGCCTGGAGGCCGCCCAGGGTTACACCATCACCATCGCGGTGCAGGAGCGCGCCGGGTTGGGTTAAATTTCACACTTTTTCCACACACAACCGGGAAGGCTTGTCTTAGAATTAATTGTAAGACAGCCGCACAGCGCACACGAGGTCCCAGCCGGTGAAAGCCTATCCCTACCCTGCCCGCCTGACCGTCTCTGAAGATCGCTGCCTGCCCGCCGACAGCGCGGCGCCCAGCTTCCAGCCGTTCCTGCGCGGCGGCGCGCCCAGCGCCCCCGGCGCGGCGGCCCCCAGCGCCGAACAGCTCGCCTTCGCGCTGGGCCAGGTGACCGCCGCCGCCGTGCTGCCGCCGCTGCTGCCGCTGGCCAGCGGCAGCGACCTGCTGGCCTACAGCGTGCCGCTGGCGGCGCGGCTGGACAGCGCCTTCCTGCGCGACCTGGCGCTGGTGCTGGCGCGGCGCGGGCGCGACCTGGGCTGGACCAGAACCAGCGGGACGGTCTATCTCAGCGTGATCGGGGCGGGCGTGGCCGTCAGCCTCGACACCGCGCCGGGCGCGGAAACGCTGCAGCTGCGCTATGACAGCGCGCTGGAACACGAGCTGTTCCACGCCGGGCGCGCCGCCGACCTGCCGCGCAGCCGGCTGTTTTTGCAGGCCGCGCTTTACGAAAAGCTCGACGCGCTGCTGGCCGCCGTCCGCGAGCAGGTGTGGCACTGGCTGCGCGGGTAGCTGGCAGTTGGCAGCTAAATATCAAAGGGGCACAGCGTCAGGCTGTGCCCCTTGTTTGTTGTCCGTATTAACCGCAGCAGTTCCGCGTCTGCCCCGTCCTGGCTGCAAGCTGCCTTACTACTGGCCGCAGCCGGCGCCCGCGTCCACATACGTCTCGCTGACCCAGCCCTGCGTGTCCTCGAAGATCACGCGGAACCAGCCGGGCGTGTAACCGGTCGCCGCGTAGCTGGTGCGGTAAGGCAGCCGGGCGATGATCGCGCTGTTGGTGTCCGGCTCGGTGCGCAGGCGCACGGTGCGGATCACGGTCACGCGGCAGCCGCTCAGGTCCTGGCCGGGCAGCGGGCGGTTGACGGCGGGCGGCGCGCTGCTGTCTGTGCCCGCGCCGCTGGCCGCCGCGCCGCTGGCGGCCGCGCCAGCCGCCGCCCCCGCGCTGGGGTTCGTCGCGCCGGGCGCGATCACCGGCTTGGCCCCGTCGAGCGGCGCGCCCGTCACCGGGTCAAGGTGGTAGGAGTCCTCAAAGCCGTAATACCAGACGATAATGTACGGCGTGCCGTCGGCGAAGAAGGTGTTCAGTTGGAACTCGCCCGTCGTCAGCCGCGACAGCACGACCTGCTGGCCGTTGTAGGGGTTGACCGCCTCGGCCAGCACCTGGTTCTGCCGGTCAGGGATGGGCGTGTCGCGCGGGACGGAGAAGATCGGCAGGCCGGGGATCGTGCCCCGGTTGGGCTGCAGCACCGAGATCGCGCCGCCCTGGAAATAGATCACCACCGGCGCGCCGCAGTCGCGCGGCGGGCGGTTGTTGATGCGCCC
>CAZDVL010000405.1:0-2435 GCA_964508745.1 uncultured Anaerolineaceae bacterium
ATCCAGCGCACCAGCCCCTGCGGGTTGTCGCGCTGGGCCTCGCGCAGCCCCATGACCATCGCCCA
This sequence comes from uncultured Anaerolineaceae bacterium, assembly GCA_964508745.1. GTDB lineage: Bacteria > Chloroflexota > Anaerolineae > Aggregatilineales > Phototrophicaceae > DAOTWC01. The sequence goes on from CAZDVL010000405.1 coordinate 66, forward strand.
ACTGCTCGCCAGCAGCAGGAAGGTGTTAAACGTCACCAGCAGGATGCCCAGTTCTTCGTGAATGCCCTTGACGATGTCCGGGTTGTTGAAGCGGAACACCGCGTAGGCCGCGATCAGCACTGTGAAGATGATGACCTCGGAGGCCAGGTACAGCCACATCGCCAGCTTGGAGTTCTGGACCTGCGCGCGCGAGGGGCCGTGCGCCTCGTGCGCCGCCCCGGCGTGGGCCGGCTGTGTCAGCGTCATTTCGCTCATCGCAATCTCTCCCCCCGTCGCCCGTTACCCGTTGAGCCAGAACGGCAGCCGGCGCAGCCAGCGCGCCAGGCCGCGCGCGCCGCCGCCCACGGCGTCGGTCACCTGGCGCGGGCGCAGCACCACCAGCGCGATCAGCGCCGCGTTAATCAGCGACAGCCAGAACAGCGTGTCGGGCGCGCCCACCAGCACCAGGCCGATCAGCACATAATAGAACAGGACGAACAGCGCCGTGCCCAGCGCCGCGAACAGCACGCCGCGCGCCTGCGCCATCAGCGCCAGCGCCACCAGCAGCGTCGCGTTGACAATCGTCAGCGGCAGCAGGCTGAGCGCGAGCAGCGACCCCGTCACCAGCGCGACATACAGCGCCACAAACGCGATCACCACCACCAGCACGATCAGCGCCCGCGCCAGCCACAGCCAGCCGCGCAGCCGCCGCAGCAGCGCGCCCAGCAGCCCCCACGCCGCCAGCGTAAAAATGGTCAGCAGGGTGAACACCGCCAGGACATACGACAGGGACGGCACGCGCTGCGCCGGGTCAAACGGCAGCAGCAGGTCCAGCACAACCACCGCCGCCAGCACCGCCAGGATCAGCCCGACCGCCCGCACCAGGGCGCCCGCCAGCGGGCCGTCGCCGGCCGGCGCGGGTTCAGCGGCCAGCGGGCCAGGGCCGAGCGCCGTCGCCGGCACCGCCGCGACCTCTGTCATGCCCCGGTTGAGGATGAACAGCACGAAGCCGAAGGCCCCGGCAGCCACCGCCAGCGAGACAAAGACGACGGCGACAAAGCCAACCAGCAGCAGAAGCTGGCTGACGACCAGCGTCTGCCCCAGAATCTGCATCTCGACAAAGCCGTTGGCCGCCGTGTTGCCCAGCGGCTGGCTGGTGGTCGTCAGCGTCGGGCTGCCCGGCGCCAGCGCGAACGCTGCGATTGCCAGCAGCAGCAGCAGCAGCCCGGTCAGCAGCAGCCAGATGTAGCTGCCCAGGATAGCGCCGGGCGACGCCTGGGCTTCTTCCTCGGCCAGCGCCAGCGCCAACTGTTCCGCGTGGGCGGCGTCGTGGGCGTGTTCGCTCATGCGCGGGTCAAACGCGCCCAGCCCCCACATGAAAAACCCGGCCGCCATGAACCCGCCCAGCACCAGCGAGACGCCGGGGTCCTGCACCGGATCCAGCCCCTGCAGCGCCCGTATGACCGTGACGAGCGTCACGCCCAGCAGCAAACCGAGAATCGCCATTGGGATGGCGCGGCTCAATCCAGGTCGCATAACGCTTTATCCTTCCCCCACACAAAACGGCGCCGGGAACCAGCCCGGCACGACTATACCCTATAACAGATAAAGCACCACGAAGAACAGCAGCCAGGCCACCAGCACGAAATACCACAGGCCCGCCGCGCCCTCCACCGGCCAGAAATTGAGCGGGCCATAGCGCCCGGCGCGCCCGCCCTGGTACACGCGCGCCAGCAGAAAGCCGATCACCAGCGCGTGCACCAGGTGGAAGCCGGTCATCATGCGGAACACGTTGCTATAGGCGCCGCTGTAGGGGATCGCCAGGAATTCGTAGGCGATGAGCGCCACAAAGGCCGCGCCCAGCGCCAGCCCGGCGCGCCACGCCCCCAGGAAGGCCGCCTGCGCGTCCGCCAGAACAGCGCGCAGGCCGCGCCGCACAAAGAAGGCGCTCAGCGCCAGCGCGCCGGTGGCGAGCGCCGGCAGCGCCCAGGGCGCCCGCGCGACGCCGGCGGGCGGCCACTGCTGCGCCGTCGAGCGAATCTGCCAGCCGGCGATCGCCAGGCAGATAAAGGCCATGATCCACGAGATCTGAAACACCAGCAGACCGGTGCGCCGGTTGCGAAGGGCCTGTAGCTCCTCGCGCGAGAGGCCCTGTTCCAGAAAATCGCGCTGCGCTGTTCGCTGCATCTTCTCCACACTCACAGTCTTAAACCCTCACCGCCAGCCTCAGTCCCCGGCGGGGGCCGGTGCGGCGGCCGCGGACGGCGGCTCGGCGGGCGGCGGGAAGCGCCGGTCCAGCGCGTCCAGGTAAGCGGCGGACTCCGGCGTGCCGTAGCCGTAGGGGTCGCTGAACTGCACCGGCTCGCCGACGAAGTTGTACGGCGGCGGCGG
>CAZDVL010000406.1:0-2427 GCA_964508745.1 uncultured Anaerolineaceae bacterium
GTCGGTGTCAGCGCCCGGTCACTATACCGCCGCCGCCCGCTTTTTTCGAGGCCGCCCCCGCCTCACGGCCCGGAGAGCGTCACAGTGGGGATGGGCGCGCCGTCGGTGGACGGCGGCGGCGCGCCGCCCAGCGCCAGCGCGGCCAGCGCGGCGACCACCACAGCCACGACCACCAGCGCGATCGCGGCGCGCCGCCGCTGGCCGGGGACGCGGCTGGCCGCGCCGGCGGGCGCGCGCGCCCCGTCCAGGCGGGCGTTGTCCAGCAGCCAGGCGCGCAGCAGGCCGCTGCGCAGCGCCAGCGACGGCGCCGCCGTGACGATCTCGCGGTATTCCAGCGCGCGCAGCGCCGCGTGGATGGCCGTCGGCTCCAGCGGATAGTCGGTCTCGACCAGCCAGGCCTCCAGCGCGCGGGCGTCCACCGGGCGCAGCGGGTCGTCGTAGAGCAGGCTGCTGAGCGCCGTGAGGACCAGCTTTTCGCTGGGCGACGCCGCGCGCCACAGGCCCTGAAAGTGGGCGTCCGCGCCCGCCACCAGCCCCGGCAGCAGCGCCCGCACGTCGTCCGGCGTCAGCGTGTCGCGGTCAGGCCGGGCGCTCCAGCGCCGGAACAGGTGATCGCCGGCGAGCTGCGCCAGGTCGGGCTGGCCGCCGGTCTCGCGGTAGAGGGCGGCGGCGGCCTCGTCGGTCACGGTGTACAGCCCGGCGACCGGCGCGCGCAGCAGGTCGCGCACGGCGGCGGCGTCCAGGTTGGCCAGGCGGAGCGCGCCTTCGCGCTGCGCCAGCGGGGCCAGCCGGGGCAGGTCCGGCTCGCTGGCGTCGTCCAGCGCCAGCGCCAGCCGCGCCTGCGGGAAGCGCCCCAGCAGCTCCAGCAGCCAGGCCGGGAAATCGGCCGCCAGGCCGCTGTCCGCCGCCGTCAGGCGCTGCGCGTCGTCCAGCAGCCACAGCAGGCGGCGGTGCGCGCGCACCGCCAGGCAGGCCTCCGGCAGCCACTCGCCGGCGAACCACTCGCGCAGCGCGGCGTCCGCCGGCAGCGGCGGCAGGTGGGCCAGCGTAAAATCGCGCCGGGCCAGCTCAGCGGCGGCAGCGCGGACCAGCGCGCCCAGCACGGCGGCCTCGCTGGGCCGCGCGGGCAGCGGCGTGTAGATCAGCACCGCGCTGTCGTCGGCGGCGGCGGCGCAGCGGCGCAGCAGCGCCGTTTTGCCCACGCCCGCCCGCCCCAGAATGACCAGCGCGCCTCCGCCGGCGGCCTCGCGGACGTGCTGGCGCAGGCGCGCCTGCGCGTCGGCGCGGCCCGCGAACGGCGCGCTGCCGTCCGCCGGGACGAACGGGCGGTAGGGGTTGCTTTCCGGCGCTTCGTTCATAAGGCCCTCTCTCGCGGCCAGCGCAGACCAATCTGCGCGCGTTGGACAAGCCTATTGTATAATATCCGGCGTTCTGTTATTTGCCTGACAACACACAGAGGTGGCATGCACGAGCCGATTACACCCCCGCGCGCCCTGGCCCTGGTGGGCATGCCGGGCGCGGGTAAGACCCTGTGCGCCCAGCACCTGCACCAGCGCGGTTTCGCGCACTTCCGCTTCGGCGGCATCGTCGTGGACGAGGTGACGCGGCGCGGCTGGCCGATCACGCCGGAAAATGAGCGCCTGGTGCGCGAGGAATTTCGCGCCGGCGAGGGCATGGACGCCATCGCCCGGCGCGCGCTGCCGCACCTGCACGCCGCCCTCGCCGCCCGCCGCAGCCTGGTGATTGACGGCCTGTACGGCTTCAGCGAGTATAAAACGCTGCGCGCCGAGCTGGACGCGGCGATGGTCGTGGTGGCCGTCGTCAGCCAGCGCCGCCTGCGCTACGCGCGCCTGGCCGCCCGCCCGGAACGCCCGCTGACGCCCGCGGAAGCCCAGCAGCGCGATTACCAGGAAATTGACAAGCTCGAAAAGGGCGGCCCGATCGCCATCGCCGACTACACGCTGCTCAACGACGGCGCGCCGGCGGGCCTGCTGGCGGCGCTGGACGCGCTGACGGCGGCGCTCGGCTTCTACCCGTGAGCGCGGCGATGATGCTATAATCAAAGCTGACGCGCCGGACACAACTGAACGCATGAAGGTGAAGCCGTGAAGCTATCCCCGGAAGATGTGCGATCCATCGCCGAACTGGCCCGCCTGGAGCTGACCGAGGCGGAGGTGGCGCTCTACGCCGGCCAGCTTTCCGACATCCTGGGCCACTTCCAGCGCCTGCAGGAGCTGGACACCACGCACATCCCGCCGACGGCCTCGGTGCTGCCGCTGGCCAACGTCACCCGGCCGGACATCGCCGCGCCGCCCTTGACGCCCGCCGAGGCGATCGCCAACGCGCCGGACAGCGAGGACAACCAGTTTCGCGTCAGCGCGGTGCTGGACGAGGGCTGAGGCCATGTTCGAACGCACCCCGCGCAGC
>CAZDVL010000407.1:0-2420 GCA_964508745.1 uncultured Anaerolineaceae bacterium
CGAAGCTGGCCTTGCCGACCGGCACGTGCAGGTTGCCGGTTTTGTCGTTGCGGAACTCGACGCGGCCGGCCTTCAGCTCCTGCACCGCCTGCGCCAGGTTGTCCGGCTGGACGACGGTGCCGGCCTTGGGGTTGGGCATCAGGCCGCGCGGGCCGAGGATGCGGGCCACGCGGCCCACCTTCGACATCATGCTGGGCACAGCCAGCGCCGCGTCGAAGTCGAGCCAGTTTTCTTTCTGGATGCGGTTGAGCACCTCGTCGTTGGCGATGATGTCCGCGCCGGCGGCCTCAGCCGCGCGCGCGTCCTCGCCCTCGGCGAACACCAGCACGCGCACCGTCTTGCCCAGGCCGTTGGGCAGCAGCACGGTGCTGCGCACCTGCTGGTCGCTGTGGCGCGGGTCAATGCCCAGGCGGACGTGCATCTCGATGGTTTCGTCGAATTTAGCGGTCGCCATCTGCTTGCTCAGCGCGATGGCCTCGGCCAGGGGGTACAGCGTGTCGCGGTCAACCTGTTTGACCGCGTCGGCGTAACGCTTGCTCATAGCTTTCGCTCCTGTGGTGCTGGTGGGCCGCAGCCCTCCCACAATATAAACATTCCGTTGTGTTGTTGGTAGGGGGCGATCTGGCGGGTCGCCCCTACACGGTGCGGCGTCGTCTTACTCGGTGATGGTGATGCCCATCTGGCGGGCGGTGCCCTCGATCTGCCTCATCGCGCCCTCGATGTCCAGCGCGTTCAGGTCCGGCATCTTGATCTCGGCGATCTCCTGCACCTGCTTGCGCGTCAGGCTGGCGATCTTGTCGCGCTGCGGCACAGCCGACCCCTTATCAATGCCCGCCGCCTTCTTGATGAGGAAGGACGCCGGCGGGCTTTTGAGGATGAACTTGAACGAGCCGTCGGTGAAGATGGTGATCTCCGCCGGCACGACGTCGCCGATGCGGTTGGTGGTGCGGGCGTTGTACTCTTTGCAGAACGCCATCAGATTGATGCCGTGCTGGGCCAGCGCCGGGCCGATCGGGGGGGCCGGGTTCGCCTTGCCCGCCGAAATTTGCAGGGTTACGATTGCCTTGATTTTCTTCGCCATAGTTTGCTGTGATCCTCAGTTGCTAGTCGTGTCGATCAGGGTTTTTCGACTTCCAGGAAGTCAAGTTCAACCGGGGTATCGCGCCCGAAAAAGCTCACCATCACCCGCACCTTCAGCTTATTCGGGTCAATGGCGGCGACCGTGCCAATGAAGTCGTTGAAGGGGCCGCTGACGATGCGCACGCGCTCGCCCAGCTTGAACGTCACCTTCACCTTCGGCGACTCCTCAGTCATGCGGTCCATAATCTGCTTGACTTCTTCCGGGCGCAGCGGGGTCGGCTCGGTGCCCATCCCGACAAACCCGGTGACGCCGGGGGTGTTGCGCACCACGTACCACGAGTCCTCATCCATCACCATCTCGACCAGGATGTAGCCGGGGAACACGCGGCGCTCGACCTTGCGGCGCTTGCCTTCCTTAATCTCAATTTCCTCTTCGGTGGGGACGATCACATCGAAGATTTTGTCGCGCATCCCCATCGTTTCGATGCGCTGTTCGATCGCGTGGCACACCTTGTACTCATACCCGGAGTAGCAGTGCACCACGTACCACAGCTTGCGGGCCTGGCTGGCGGCGTCGGCGCCGCCGTCGTCCAGCATGTTGGGCAGCGCGTCGTCGTCGGCGTCAGCGTCAGCGCCAGCGGCCGGGCGGCGGTCGCTGTCGTCAAGGTAGACCGGTTCGGGGTCGTAGTCCTCGTCCATGTATTCCAGATCGTCAGGGCGCATACGGGTTTCTCCTCAGCACTCAGGCGGCGGGCCGCGCCGCGCGCCGGTTTTAGTAGGGCGAAACATCGCCGCGCTGCGACCGGCGGTAGAGCAGGAAGCCGCCGACCGCCACCACCGCAAAGAAGCCGGCGAAGATCAGCGGCGACGCCAGCCCCAGGCGGAACAGCTCGGTGAAGCCGAAGCTGATAATGCCCAGCGCGATCGCCGAGATCACCATCACCGCCAGCACGATGATCGTCAGCCGCCGCGTGTCCTCGCGGCTGGGCCAGGCCACCTTGCGCAGCTCAGAGTTCACGCCCTCGAAGTACTCGCGGACGCCCCGGAAGGTGCGCGTGATGAAGTTGCCCTGCTTTTCTTCTTCCTCCTGCACGCGGCGGCCCGGCGTGGCCCGGCCCTTGCCCGCGGTGACAGCCCGCGACTCGGCCAGCGCCTCGTCCTCAAAGTCGGTTTCGGCTTCCTCAGCCAGGTTTTCCAGGTCCTCGCTCTGGCGTTTAGCCCGGCGGCGAGACTGCTTTTCGACGGTATTTCCGGCGGACATGCGCGCAACTCCTCAAGGTATCTAGTAACGGGCGGGTTATGCAAGACACCGTCCTGGGGGACGGTGTCTCGGTTCTTTA
>CAZDVL010000408.1:0-2418 GCA_964508745.1 uncultured Anaerolineaceae bacterium
ATGGCGAGGGCGCGCAGGATACCCCTCACCCCCCAACCCCCTCTCCCAAAGATTGAGAGAGGGGGAGCAGTGTGCGGCTGCCCCAGCGCGTCCTCCACCCCCTCGCCTGCTCTGCGGGAGAGGGGGACTGGGGGTGAGGGCTGCGCCAGTCCATAAATCGCCAGCCCCAGCGCCGTGATGAACACCGTCTGCGTGTGGCCGCTGAGGAACTGGAGCGCGATGCCCATCGCCAGCGGGATCGTCCACACGGGCCGCGCCAGCGCGCGCTGGTACAGCCAGAACAGCCAGGGCAGCCACGCCAGCCCCTGAAGCTGGTTGATCTGCTCGACGTGCGCGCCCACGTGGCCGCCCAGGCCGAAAACGGCCGCCGCCGCCAGCGCCGGCAGGTGCGCGCGCCAGCCGCTGCCCGTGCCGATCACGGCGCGCGCCAGCATATACGCGCCCAGCAGCGCCCACCACACGTGCAGCAGCACACTGACGCGGATGCCGTCTGGCGGCAGCAGGCCGCCTAGCGGCCAGTTGAACGGGTAGAACGTGCCAAGCTGCGAGTTCGCCAGCAGCGGCACGCCCATGAACAGGTCAGGCGTCCACAGCGGCAGGCGGCCAGCGGCCAGCGCCGCGTCGCGGGCGGCCCAGTAGGGGTAGAAGTAGCTGAAGGTGTCGCCCCGGCCCAGGATGAGGTCAGTGAAGGCCAGGCGGTGAAAGAACAGCAGCGTCAGCGCGGCCAGCACAGCGGCGGGCCAGAGGGCCAGCAGGCGGCCAGGGACGAGTCGGCGGGCAGGCATCAGCGGGGAAAGCCCAGCGCCGGGCTTACTCGTGGACGGCGAGTTTGTCCGCCTGTTCGCGCAGCGTCAGCTCGTCAATGAACTCGTCCAGGTCGCCCTCCATCACGCGCGGCAGGTTGTAGCTGCTCAGGTTGATGCGGTGGTCGGTGACGCGGTTCTGCGGGTAATTATACGTGCGGATTTTCTCCGACCGGTCGCCAGTCCCTACCTGGCTGCGGCGCTCGCTTTCCTGTTCCTGGCGCTGGCGCTCCATCTCCATATCGTAGAGGCGCGCCAGCAAAATCTGCTTGGCGCGGATGCGGTTCTGAAGCTGGCTGCGCTCGTCCTGCACCTCGACCACCACGCCGGTCGGAATGTGCGTCATGCGCACCGCCGAGTCAGTCGTGTTGACGGACTGGCCGCCCGCGCCCTGGCTGCGGAACACGTCCACGCGCACGTCGTTCATGTTCAGCTCGACATCCACCTCGTCCACCTCGGCCAGCACCGCGACCGTCACCGTGCTGGTGTGGATGCGCCCCTGGCTCTCGGTTTCCGGCACGCGCTGGACGCGGTGCACGCCGCTTTCGTACTTCAGGCGGCTGAACGCGCCCTGGCCGCGCACCTCAAACGTGAGGCTTTTGAAGCCGCCCACGCCGGTTTCGTGCTGGTCAATGACCTCCACTTTCCAGCGGCGGCCCTCGGCGTAGTAGCTGTACAGGCGGAACAGGTCCGCCGCGAACAGCCCGGCCTCGTCGCCGCCCGCCCCGGCGCGGATCTCCATGATGACGTTTTTCTCGTCGCGCGGGTCCTTAGGCAGCAGCATCAGCCGCAGCCTCTGCTCCAGCTCCGCCGTGCTCGCTTTCAGCGCCGCCGCCTCCTCCTCCGCCAGCGCGCGCAGCTCAGCGTCGTCCTCGTCGCTGAGCAGCGCCCGCGCCTGCTCAAGCTGGTCCATCTGCGTTTTATAGTCGCGGTAGCTGCGCACAATCTCGTCCAGGCCGGCGCGCTCACGGCTGTATTCCACCACGCGCGCGTAATTCGCCATCACCGCCGGGTCGCTGATCAGCCGTTCCAGTTCTTCGTAGCGCGCCTCAATGCCTGCCAGCCGGTTTAACATCGTTCGCTCTCATCCGGTTACACAATCCGCCTGATTATACGCACGACGGCCGGGCTGGGTAGGGGCGAGTCATGTAGCGCGCAGCAGCCCGCCCAGGATGCTGGGCGTCGAATCGTCGATCAGGACGGCGCCGGCCACGCGCGTATAGAACTCCGCCGGCCCGACCGCGCCGATGATCGCGTAGGCGTAGCCCTCCCAGCGCAGCGCGTGCAGCGCCGCCAGCAGCAGCGCCGCGCCGATGTCGCGGCCGCGCGCTGCCTCGCTGACGCCGGTCGGGCCGAAGAAATTTTTGCAGGTGGTCTCGTAGCAGGCGAAGCCGAGCATCTGCTGGCCCTGCGCGGCGATAAAACAGCCGACCGGGCGGTGCGAAAAGGCCACGTCGGTCTCGCTGGCCCAGATCGCGCCGAACTCGCGCCGCACCCACTCGACGACGACGTGCTTCTCCGGCGGCAGCGCCCGGCGGATGTCCACGCCGGCGGCGCGCTGCTGCGCCAGCGCCGGCTCCAGGTCAGGCAAAGTGTACAGTTTCACCAGCATATC
>CAZDVL010000409.1:0-2413 GCA_964508745.1 uncultured Anaerolineaceae bacterium
GCGCCTCGCGCCGGCAGGCCGGCAGCAGCAGCGCCAGCAGCGCGGCGGCGAACACCAGTGCAACGCGAAGGCGAGTGTTAATGGCGCAATCCCCCAGCACAGCAGCCTGTCATGACAATTTCATGGTACAGGCGTTTACGGCTGTGAGCAAATCAATTTTCGGCGGCCGTCCCGCCGGCGTCCACCAGCCGCACTTCGCGGCTGCCGACGTTGTTGTTCTGCAGGCTGACCTCAACATCCTCGTGAATCAGGCCGGCCCAACAGTTCTGCGGGTTGCGCGCCTCGATGTCCGTCAGGCGCACCGCGCCCCACACAACAACCTGCGCGCCCGGTTCGAGAAAAAGGTAGGTGTTGCCCGTTTGCGCGTCGCTCTCGGCAAAGATGCCGTCGGTTTCCACCGTCCCCAGGCCCCAGCGCCAGGGGTAATCGGTCTCGGCAGTTGTGCAGTCAATGCCCACGCGCCACGCGCCGGACTCGTCAAAAGCCTTGAACGTGGCAGCGCGCTGATCCTGGTTGTAGACGGTCCCCGGCGGCGGCCCGCTGGTGCGGATGGGCACGTCGCTGTAGTTCTCAACCGTGAGCTTGAACACCAGCATGTCGCCCACCGGCACCGTGAGCGCCGTCAGCGCCAGGTCCTGCGGGCTGTCAGGCGGCGCGACGAGGTCGCCCGGCTGCCCGGCAGCGGTGAAGAAGCGGTCCTCATAGGGCTGAACCGCAAAGACGACATCAACGCCCACGTACTGGGGCACGATTTCGGCGCGCGGCGTCCCGCCGCTGCGGATCGTCAGGCTGGCCGTCTGCTCCACGACCTGCCCCACCGCGTCCTGGGCGCGCGCCACCACCGTGTAGGTTCCATCCGGCGGCGGGTCGTTGCCCAGGTCAACGCCGCCCTCATAGTCAAACAGCCGCCGCCCGGCCTCCCCCTGATCGCGGCCTTCCCGCCGGGGGGCGACAAAAATCTGCTCGCCGTTCTCGCCCAGCAGATACACCTGCAGGAATGCGTCCTTTTCCAGGTACACGTTGATCTCGGTGCGGTCGCTGAGGCCGTCGCGGTTGGGCGTGAAGATGTCCGGCCACACGCTGAAGACGCTGATCTCCGGCAGGCGGACGTCGCCGCCGGCGATTTCGAGCGCGCCGCTGCGCGCGTCGGTTTCGCCGCTGTCGCTGTCCCGCGCTGTCAGCTCCCAGGTATAGCTGCCGTCAGGGATGAGGCGGCGCACCACGTCGCCAGCAATCTGCTCGCCGTCGCGGACAAAGCCGTCCACCACGCCGCTGAAATCCACGCTGTAATCGCCAGCGATGCGCGGCTCATCGCGGCGAAAGGCGTACACAGCCCCGTCCGCCGCCGTCAGCGTGAGCGACACGGCGGCGTTGCGCGACAGGCTGTAGCTGAACACGGCGATATCGTCGCTGCCGTCGGCGTTCGGGGTAATCCGTTCGTGCGAAACACCCGCGTCGGTTATCAGCGGCCGCGCCGGGTTCAGCAGCGCCTGCCCCAACAGCAGCACCAGCGCCAGGCCAGCTAACGCCAGCGCCACCACCAGCCAGATCGAAACACGCATGGCACGTTCACTCATTTGTTGATTTAACGCGCTAAGCATAGCGCAGCGCGCGCGCCGGTGTAAGGGTTAGTTGGGCTGCGCCAGATGTTGAGCATTGAGGATAATCCCTCTATAATACGTCGGCAGCGGCCGCAAACTCAGCGGGCGCTGCGCAGGTAATGCCTGTTTGCTGAGGAGCCAGGGTAATTGACCAACCGTAACGGCACGAGCGATTTTTACGATGTCCCCGACGCCCAACCTGACGACCATGGGCTGATTGTCTGCCCAGTGGTGGCGTTGGAAGGAATGGTCATCTATCCAAACCTGGTAACCCCCCTGTTCCTGGAAAGCCGCCGGGCGATCGCCGCCGCTGAAGCGGCCATCGAGCGGGGAACAACGATTATCGGGCTGGCGCAGCGCGACCCAACCCAGAGCAACCCCGGCCCTGACGACCTCTTTACTGTTGGCACAGAGATCGCGCTGGGGCGCCGGCTGCGCATGCCCGACGACACAAACAGCATGCTGGCGCAGGGGCGGCGGCGGGTCAAAGTTGTCGAATTTATCCAGACCGACCCGTACATGATCGTGTCGGCCCGCCTCATCGACGACGAAGACACCGAAGTCACGCCGGAACAGCAGGCAATGATGAAAGCCGTCGTGAACCTGTTCAAACGCGCGCTGGACCTGAACGCCAACGTGCCGGAGGACATGCTGGTCTACGCGATGAACGCGGACGACCCCGGCTGGCTGTCTGACCTGGTGACCTCGACGCTGTCGCTGACCACCGACGAACGCCAGCACGTGCTGGAGCTGACCAACGCCAGCGAGCGCCTGAACCATGTCGCGATGCTGCTGGGCAAAGAGCTGAGCGT
>CAZDVL010000410.1:0-2411 GCA_964508745.1 uncultured Anaerolineaceae bacterium
TGCAGCCTGATTTCGCTGGCGGGGCTGGTGCTGGGGTGGGAAGTGGACACGCTGTTTCTCACGGCGCTGCTGACGGTGGTCGGGTTCTCCATCCAGGACACGATCGTTATCTTCGACCGCATCCGCGAGAACATCCCCCGCTACCTGGGCGAGCCTTACGAGACAATCGTTAACCGCAGCATTCTGGAAACCATCCACCGGTCGCTGGCCACGCAGCTGAACGCCTTCTTTGTGATGGCGGCAATTCTGCTGTTCGGCGGCGACACCATCAGGCAGTTTATTGCCATTCTGTTTATTGGGATGCTCTCTGGTACTTACTCCTCGATCTTCACCGCGGTGCCGCTGCTGGTGTCGTGGGAGAAGGGCGAGATTCCGTTTGTTAACCAGCGGCACACAGCGACAGCGGAAGGCTAAATATGCGCGCGATAGTTTACGACGGACAACTGTGCCTGGACCGTGCAGCCCCTGTTCCGGCGCCGAGGGCCAACGAGGCGCTGATCAGAATTCGGCAGGCCGGTATCTGCAACACTGACCTGGAGTTATTAGGCGGGATGTACGGCTTCTCCGGCGTGCTGGGGCACGAGTTTGTCGGGGATGTTGTGCAGGGGCCGCCAGAGTGGCTTGGCCGCCGCGTCGTTGGTGAGATTAACGTGGCCTGCGGCGAATGCGATTTTTGCGCGCGGGACATTCCCAGCCAGTGCCGGAACCGGACGACGGTGGGCATCATGAATCACCCCGGCGTGTTTGCTGACTACGTCTGTCTGCAAACCAACAACCTTCACGCTGTGCCGCAGGAAGTCAGCGACGACGCGGCTGTGTTCGTTGAGCCGCTGGCGGCTGCGCTTCAGGTGGCGGAAGCGGTGCATATCTCGCCGCGCAGCCGGGTCGTCGTGATCGGCCTGGGCAAGCTGGGGATGCTGGTGGCGCAGGTGCTGTGCCTGACGGGCGCCGACGTAGCGGCGGTGGTGCGGCACGACAAGCAGGCGGCGCTCTTAAGCCGCTGGGGCATCAGCGCGGTTGAATTGGACGAGCTGGAGCCTGAGAGGGCACAGGTGGTCGTTGACTGCACTGGCCAGGCTGACGGCTTCGCCAGCGCGCTGCGGCTGGTTGAGTCGCGGGGGACGCTGGTTCTTAAAAGCACGTATCGCGGGCTGCCGCAGGTGGACATGACTCAGATTGCGGTGCGCGAGATTCGTGTGGTTGGCAGCCGCTGCGGCCCCTTCGATGCGGCCCTGCGGCTGCTGCGCGCCGGCGTTGTGGATGTCGAATCGCTGATTGAAGCCCGCTACGACCTGGATGATGCCGTCGCGGCGCTGGCGCACGCCGCGCAGCCGGGCATGTTAAAGGTTCTGCTGGCCGTTCGGCGCGCAGGGAACGGTAATGTAGAAAGTTGAGCCGGCGCCTGGTTCGCTTTCCAGCCAGATGTGGCCGTTGTGCGCCTCAACGATGTGCTTGGCGATCACCAGGCCCAGGCCCGTCCCCTGGGTGAAGCCGGCGGTGTCCGCGACCCGGTAAAACTTCTGAAACATATTTTTCTGGTTGTCGCTGGAGATGCCGAAGCCCGTGTCTGCGACGGACAGCTCGGCGAACGGCCGGTCGTGGTCAGGGCTGAGGCGGGCGCGCACAACGATGCTGCCGCCCTCGCGGTTGTATTTGACGGCGTTGGTCAGCAGATTCAACAGCACCTGTTTGATTTTCCCACGGTCGCCGCGCACGGTGAAGGCATCACTTTGCAGCTCCAGCGCCAGCCGCCTGTCCGCGGCCTGCTGACGGATGACCTCGACGCTTTCGTACAGCAGCGTGTCCAGCTCGAAGTTGGCGATGTCGAGGTGCGTGCGGCCCGATTCAAGGCGGGCGAGGTCAAGAAAGTCGCTGGTCATGCGGATGAGCCGGTCCGTCTCGCTCTGCATGGACATAATGATCTCGCCAACGCGGTTCGCGGGCAGGTCTGGGCGAAGCAGCAGGGCGGTGCTGGCCTTCAGCGCGACCAGCGGCGTGCGCAGCTCGTGCACCATCTCGGCGATAAAGTCGCTCTGTTGAAAGAGGCGCGCGTTCTCGATGGCGATTGCCGCCTGGCTGGCGAGGATGGTGAGCGTTCTCACGTCGTGTTCGTTGAAGGGTTCGCCGTTGTGTTTGTTCAGCGCTTCCAGCACGCCGATCACGCGGTTGTGGGCGCGCATGGGCACGCCCAGCAGGTTGCGCGTCGTGAACTCAATCGTGTCATCCACCCCCTGATAGTGGCTTGGCTCGCGCGTGACATCTTCAATCACGCGCGGTTCGCCGTGTTTGACAATCCAGCCGGCGGTGCTGCCCTCCATCGGGATGAGGATGGACTCGGTCTGGTTGGGGTTCAGGTTGGAGGTGATTTCAAAGCGCAGATCGCCGCTGCGCGGGTCCAGCAGCAGGATTGA
>CAZDVL010000411.1:0-1104 GCA_964508745.1 uncultured Anaerolineaceae bacterium
TTCCTCTGCCGGCACGGCGCTGTCGCTGAGCAGCTTGATAATGCCGGGGTGAACGGTCTCAAGCGGGCGCTCGGCGGCGGTGTGCAGCGTTTCGTGCAGCTTTTCGCCGGGGCGCACGCCCGTGAAGCGGATGTTGATGTCCTCGTAAGGCCGCAGGCCGCGCAGCCGGATCATGCGCTCCGCCAGCTCGACAATGCGCACCACGTCGCCCATCCGCAGCAGAAAGATGTCGTTGCCCTCGGTGAGGCACGCCGCCTGGATCACCAGGCTGGCGGCTTCGGGGATGCTCATGAAGTAGCGCGTCATCTCCGGGTGCGTCACGGTGACCGGGCCGCCGCTGGCGATCTGGCGCTCGAACGTGGGCAGCACGCTGCCCCGGCTGCCCAGCACGTTGCCGAAGCGCACCGCCGTAAAGCGCGTGCTGTGGCCCGGTTCGCGGCCCAACGCCTGCACGATCAGCTCGCAGATGCGCTTGCTGGCCCCCATGACGCTGGCCGGGTCAACCGCCTTGTCGGTCGAGATGAGGACGAAGCGCGCGACGCCATAGTCCCGCGCCAGCTCGGCCAGGCTGCGCGTGCCGCCAATGTTCACGCGCAGCACCTCGTCCGGGTAGAACTGGAGCAGGGGCACGTGTTTATAAGCCGCCGCGTGAAAGAGCACCTGCACCGGGAAGCGGCGCAGCACCGCCTCGACCGAGCGCCGCACGGTGATGTCGGCCAGCACCGGCACGAACTCGGTTTCCGGGAAGTGCGCGCCCAGCTCCGTCACCAGGTCGTGCAGCCCGCTTTCGTTGTTGTCCAGCAGGACGATGCGCTCTGGCTCATAGGTTAGAAGCTGGCGGCACAGCTCAGAGCCGATCGACCCGGCAGCGCCCGTCACCAGCACCGTTTTGCGCAGCACGGGCGTCAGGTCAATGGCCTTGTTGGGGCGGATCACGCTGCGCCCGATCAGGTCCTCAGGGCGCACGTCGCGCAGCAGCGGCGTGTTGCGCCGCGTCGCCATGCTGCCGAACAGGTCAGGGATGAGCTTGATGCGCGCGTTGGTCGCCTCGCACAGCGCGAGGATGTCGCGGAAATCCTGCCCAGGGATGTTGTGGATCGCCAC
>CAZDVL010000411.1:1204-2403 GCA_964508745.1 uncultured Anaerolineaceae bacterium
ACCAGCGCCGCCGGCGCAAGCCGCAGCAGGTCGGCGGGCGGCACGGTCATCAGCCGGGCGGAATACACCAGCAGATAGACGGCCACCATGACCGCCACGTCCAGCGCGATCCAGGTGACGGCGCGTTTGATGTGGTGGCGCGGCACCGTGATGTTGACGGCGGGTATCACGTTGGCCGGCCCTCAGGGCAGCGCCGCAGCGGCGGCGCGGACCGCGCTGGCGTGCTGCTGGATGCGGGCCACCGCCGCGCCGATGTCCCGCGCGACCGCCTCGCTCATGTGCGACCAGATCGGCAGGCTGAGCGAGCGCGCGGCCAGCAGATTCGTGCCCGGCAGCGTGTCCTCTGGCGGCGCGAACTGGCGGTAGGCGCTGTGGCGGTGGCACGGCGGGTCATAGTACTTGCGCGTGTCCACGCCTTCCGCGTCCAGCGCCAGCGCCAGCGTGTCGCGCGTGAGGCCGAACGCCCCCGGCTCGACGGTGATGGCGAAGTCCTTGTACGAACTGCGGTCGTCGGGGCGCACCGCCTGGAAGCTGACGCCGGGCAGGCGGCCCAGCTCGCGCCGCAGCAGCGCGGCGACGTGGTTGCGATGTTCCGCCGCCGCCTCCAGCATCTCCAGGCTGCGCAGGCCCACACAGGCGTTGAACTCGGCCAGGCGCGCGTTCATGCCGGCGAAGCGGCTGTCGTAGCTGCCGGCGTTGCCATATTCGCGGCCCACGCGCACCGCCTCGGCCAGCGCGTCGTCGTTGGTGGCGACGATGCCGCCCTCGCCGGCGATCAGCAGCTTGGTCGGGCTGAGGCTGAACACCTGGGCGCGGCCCTGCGCGCCGACCGGTCTGCCCTGGTACAGCGCGCCGAAGCCGTGCGCCGCGTCGAAGATCAGCGGCAGGCCGTGCCGCGCCGCCAGCGCCTCCAGCGCGGCGATGTCCGCCGGGGCGCCGAAATTGTGGACGGCGACGATCGCGCTGGTGCGCGGCGTGATGGCGCGCTCGGCGGCGGCCGGGTCTATGTTGGTGCTGGCGGGGTCCACGTCCACAAAGACCGGGCGCAGGCCGTTCCAGACCAGCGCGCTGACGGTGGCCATAAACGTGAAGCTGGGGACGACCACCTCGCCGGTCAGGCCCAGCGCCTGATAGGTGAGCATGAGGCCGGTGGTGCAGCTTGAGACGGCGACGGCGTGGCGCACGCCCAGGTGCGCGGC
>CAZDVL010000412.1:0-2391 GCA_964508745.1 uncultured Anaerolineaceae bacterium
GAGCGCTACAATCGCACTGTAGAGGTCAGGGGTTCGAATCCCCTCAGGTCCACCTAACGAGAGTTTAGTCGAACAAGAGCCAGCTTTCACGCTGGTTTTTGCTTTTCCATTCCCGCTCAGCCTGCCCGCCGGGCCGCGCGCAAGGAATGATCAACCAGGGCACGCTGGCGCTGGCACAACCTCACCCCTAAATCCCCTCTCCCTAGGAGAGGGGACTTGCGACCGCGCACTTGCTTGTCTCCCCCTCTCCCTAGGAGAGGGGACTTGCCGCCCGCGCCTCCGCTTTTCCCCCTCTCCCCATGGAGAGGGGGCCGGGGGGTGAGGTCGGCGTGGCCAGGGGGGGAGATTGCGTACCTCACCCCTAAATCCCCTCTCCCTAGGAGAGGGGACTTGCGACCGCGCACTTGCTTGTCTCCCCCTCTCCCCATGGAGAGGGGGTCGGGGGGTGAGGTCGGCGTGGCCAGGGGTGAGGTTGGCGTGGCCGGGGGGTGAGGTCGCGCCAGGGCGGGCACGCATGTTACAATGCGCGCCGTGATGTTTTCGCTGCGCAGGCGCAAAGACCATGCCAACCCTGACCCTTTCCTTCGTTATCTCCGTGATCGCCGCCGCCGTAACCGGCGTATTTGCCGCCCTGGTGCTGCGCCGCTGGTGGCAGAAGCGCCGCCCGCACCAACTGGCCTGGGGCATCGGCCTGCTGTTTTATTTCCTGGGCACGCTCAGCCAGGTGCTGCTGTCGCTGGTGTGGAACCCGTACTTTTTCGCGCTGTGGTACTGGACCGGCGCGCTGATGGTCGCGCCCTGGCTGGGCCAGGGGACTGTGTACCTGCTCTGGCGGCGCGGCAACATCGCCCGCAACATCCAGATGGCGCTGCTGCTGGTCACCGTCATGACGCTGCCCTGGGCGCTGTTCTTCACGCCGCTGGACGCCAGCGCCTGGCAGCCCGGCGCAGACATGGCGCAGATTTACCGCGACATCATGCCGCCGGGCAGCGGCACGGTGCGCTCGTTCTCGCCGATTATGAACATCTGGGGGACGCTGGCGCTGGTGGGCGGCGCGCTCTACTCGGCGCGGCTGTTCCGCCGCAAGCAGATCATGCGCAGCCGCATGCTGGGCAACTGGCTGATCGCCGCCGGCGGGCTGCTGCCGGCGGCGGGCGGCGCGCTGATCCACCTGGGCGACCCCTCGTTCAAGTACTTTGGCGAGATGGCCGGCGCGGTGCTGATCTTCGCCGGCTTCCTGCTGGCCACCAGCGACGCCGCCGAGCGAGCCGGCGCGCGCCCCCCCGCCGCCGCTGAAACCGCCGCCAAAGCGGGCCGCCTGCCATGACAGAACACACCGACCCGCACAGCCCACCGCGCCGCCGCCTGCGCCTGGGGCGCTTCGACGCGCTGCTGCTCGCGTCTATCCTGGGCTTCGGCGCGCTTGTCGCGCTGGACACCGTCCGGCGCACGCCGCTGGTGTGGCAGTACCTGCTGCCTTTCGACCTGCACTACCAGTTTGCGCGCGCCGGGCTGGCGCTGGCGCTGCTGATGGCGGCTGTCGCCGTGTTCATCGGCATCGTGCGCAAAGGCGACGTTACCCCCTGGTTCCGGCGCGGCGTGTACATCGTTTTTGGCACGGTGCTGTTTCAGGGCGCGGTCGGCCTGCTGATGTACCTCAACGGCACGCGCCCGGCGCAGGACGTGCACCTGATCTACGGGGCGGGCGCGCTGCTGGCGCTGCCGTTCTTCATCTTTGTCGAAACCACCGCCAAAAAGCGCCCGGCGATGGGCAGCTACATCTGGGGCTTTTCGCTGCTGGCGGGCATCCTGCTGCGCGGCATCATGACCGGCGTGTGACGCCAATCAAAACGCGGGCGAGCCGTTTCCGGACTCGCCCGCGCGTGTTTGCGGCTGGCCGCCCCTGTTACGGGGACGGCGTTTCTGTTGGCGCGGGCGGCGGCGGCGGCGCGGCCTGCACCGTCAGCGTGAACATCGCCTGGCCGAGGCCGCCGCGCCCGTCGTTGGCGTAGATGCTCACGATCTGGCTGTCGGCGGGGCTGGCGGGCGTGAACGTCCAGCTCCAGGTTCCATTATTGTTGTTGGTAACGACACCCACCGACGCCGTCAGCGTGACCGGGTCGCCGTTCAGGTCCTGATACTGGCCGGTGTTGCTGGCCGGCTGGCCGCTGACCGCCGTCACCACCACCAGGTTCGGGATCACCACCGGCGCGTTGTTGGGCGGCAGCGGCGTGTTCGTTGGCGTCAGCGTCGGCGTCTCGGTCGGCGTCGGCGTGTTGGTCAGCGTCGGCGTCGCCGTCGGCGTTTCAGTGGGTGTTTCGGTTGGCGTCTCAGTTGGCGTCTCGGTCGGCGTCGGCGTTTCGGTCGGCGTCTCGGTCGGCGTCGGCGTAT
>CAZDVL010000413.1:0-2381 GCA_964508745.1 uncultured Anaerolineaceae bacterium
GCCTTGTTGACCACCAGCAGCCCGGCTTCCTCAATCTGCTTGTCGAAGATGTAGACCACATCGTCGGCGAAGGGCAGCGCGTTCCCCAGCAGGCGCTGGCGCAGCAGGCGCGCGTCGGCGAACACCGTCAGGCTGGCGGGGGCGCGCCGCAGCGTCAGCAGCGGGCGGATCACCGTCGCCACCACGTCGGCGCACGACCCCACCGACTCGGCGAAAATGACATCGGGCCGGGCGTCGGCCTCAAGCTGGCCCAGGCGCGCGTCCAGGTCGTCGTAGTGGCAGCAGAAACAGCCGCCGGTGACCTCGACCGCCGGGGCGTTCAGCGCCCGGAAGAAGGCCGTGTCCACCAGGTGGCGGCCCTGGTCGTTGGTGACGATGCCCACGCGCTGCCCGCGCGCCATCAACTGGCGCGTCGCGCTGGCGATGGCGGTCGTTTTGCCGCTGCCCAGAAAGCCGCCGACGACATGTAACCGCATGGGATCGTCCTTTCACACCAGCGGCCGTCAGCGCGGCCGCGCGGCCACCTCGCTGTAATTGTCGGCGAACGGCTGGCGCTGGCGCAGCGCGGCCAGGCGTTCGTCGAAGCGCGCGCGCAGGTCGGCGTTCTCCAGGTCAAAGCGCATGTCGTAGGCGTCCTCGTGGTTGTTGCGGTAGTAATCCTGCTTCACGCCGACGATCAGAAAGTCGTACTTGTGGTACAGCGCCAGCGCCACGTGGTTGCTGACGCGCACCTCCAGCACCACATAGGCCGCGCCCAGCGTGTAGGCCCGGTGGACCATGCCCGCCAGCAGAATCTCGCCGCAGCCGCGCCCGCGCCAGCCGGGGTGCGTGGCGATGGTGCTGATGTGCGCCTCGTCCGCGATCTGCCACAGGCCGCCGTAGCCCACCACCATGCTGGCGTCGGCGCTGGCGTCCAGGCCGAACCAGCGCCGCCAGCGGCTGGCCGCCGCGCCGGACCCGCTGCGCTCCAGCGCGACCATGTGGCTGTAGTTCGACTCGCTGATTTCGTAGGCGTAAGCGCGCGCCGACCAGGGCGGGTCAAAGCTCACGTTGTCAATGGCGACCACCTGGCCGATGTCGCCGGCGCGCATGTAGCGCAGCGTCAGGCTGCTCACAGCGTCCCCGGCAGGTCGCGCGTTTTGACGTACAGCGGCGCGAGGCGGTCCGCGCTGAAATCGCCGCCGGCGGCCAGGCGCGCCAGCGCTTCCTCCGCCAGGAAACCGGCCCGGCGCAGGCGGTAGACCGGCGCGTTGAGCGTGATGGGCACGCCGCGCGCCTGGGCTGCGGCCAGCGCCGCGCGGCCCTCGGCGTTAATGTCGCCGCTGAGGGCCGCCGGGCCGTCAATGCTGGCGATGAGCGTGTCCCAGTCCAGCGCCTCCGGCTCGCCCCGGTGGCCCCAGCGGCCGCGCCGCCAGCGGTACGTCGCCGCGACCACGCGCCCGCGCCCGGCCGCGACCACGACCACCAGCGCGTTGGCCGGCACATAGGGCTGCGCCGCCGCCAGGATGTCGAGCGACGACATGCCCACCAGCGGCAGGCCGCGCGCGGCGGCCAGCCCCTTCGCCAGCGCCACGCCGATGCGCAGCCCGGTGTACGACCCCGGCCCGACGCACACGGCCAGCGCCGTCAGCGCGTCCAGCGCGGTTTCGCTGCGCGCCAGCAGCTCGCGGACGGCGGGCGCCAGCTCAGCGGTGTGGTTGTTGGCGGTGTGCCAGGTGCTTTCAGCGCGCAGGCTGTCACCGTCGTGCAGGGCCAGGCTCATCACCTGTGTGGCGGTGTCAATGGCCAGCAGCATCGGTTCACACTCCGAAGGTCGAGCCGCGAAACTGTTCGATCAACGCCGCGTAGCGCGTGCCGCTGGCGTTGAAGATGAAATTGCGGCGCGTCTGTTCCAGAATGCGCAGCTCGATCCACAGCCGCTTGTCGGGCAGCGCCTCTTCAATGTACTCCGGCCACTCGAACACGACCGGGCCGCGCCCGTCGAGCACGTCGTCCAGGCCGACGCGCTCGGCGGCGGCGGCGCTTTCCAGCCGGTAGCAGTCCAGGTGATAGAGCACCTGTTTGTCCTTGTCGCGCCGGTGCTGGTGAATCAGGTTGTAGGTGGGGCTGGTCAGCGGGGTTGTCGCGCCCCAGCCGCGCCCGATGCCGGCGGCGAACACCGTCTTGCCCGCGCCCATGTCGCCCGACAGGCAGATAATGTCGCCCGCCTGCAGCAGCGAACCCAGGCGCGCGCCCAGGCGGCGCGTCTGTTCCGCGCTGTGGCTGATGATGTCGAGTTCGCCTTCCCGCAGGATGGGCACGTTTTTCCCCCGCTGCAACGCTTGCCGCCGCCGATTATACAACGCGCACGCGGCCCGGTAAAAGGGCGGCGGAGGTTTGAC
>CAZDVL010000414.1:0-2366 GCA_964508745.1 uncultured Anaerolineaceae bacterium
TGGTGCAGAAGCGCAGGCTGCTGAGGTCGGCGCTGGCCCAGTTGGGCGCGGTGGTCAGCATCTGGTACATGGTGGGCACGCCGCCGAAGAAGGTGGCCCGGTACTGCTGCAGCAGGTCAAGCACCTGCTGCGGGTCAAACTGGCGCGTCAGCACGACTGTGCCGCCGATAATCATCATGGACATGGTGTAGGCGAACAGCCCGCCGGCGTGAAACAGTGGGAACACATTGACGGTGATGTCGCCGTGGCGGATGTCGTGAATGACGGTGTTCATGGCGTTCCAGGCCACCTGACGGTGGCTGATCTGCGCGGCTTTGGGCAGGCCGGTGGTGCCGCCGGTGAACAGCAGGCAGGCGATATCCTCTTTCGTCACGCTTTCTTCGGTGACTGGCGCGGCGCTGGACTGTGCCAGCGCGTCCTCGAAGCGCACACTGCCGCCTGCGCCGCCGCCTTCGATGTGCAGCAGGTGAGTCATGAACGGCGCTTCGGGCGCGACTTCGGCGGCGACCGCCGCGAAATCGTCGGAGAACACCAGCGCTTTTGGCTGCGTGTCCTGCATAAGCTGGAGCAGCTCGCGCGGGTGCAGCCGCCAGTTGAAACAGGTCATGATCGCGCCGGTCTTGCCACAGGCGAAATACAGGTCGAGATATTCGACCCCGTCGCGGGCGAGGATGCCGACGCGGTCGCCTTTCTGGACGCCGACTGTGTGCCGCAGCCAGTTGGCGAGGCGGTTGGCGCGCTCGTCCATCTGCGCGTAGGTGAAATGCCAGTGCGGCGTTTTGCCCGCGTCCACAATCGCCAGCGTGTCCGGCGAGTAGATTCTGCGCCGCCCGGTGATGTCACCGATGTACATGTGCCTGTCCTCTCACACCCAGATCAGCGCCGCCGCGCCGAAGGCCGCGCCGCCGCCGCTGCCGCAGAACACGACCAGCTCGCCTGGCTGGGGGCCGCGCCCCTGCGCGATGGCATCGTCCAGCGCCATCGGCATACAGGCTGAGCCGGTGTAGCCCCACTTTTCCATGATCGTGTGGGTCTTTGCCAGCGGCAGGCCGAGGTCGTCCATAACGAACTGGATGGTCTTAATGTTGAGCTGCGTGAAGTAGATGCGATCAACGGCGCTGACCGGCTGCCCGATTTTGTCCAGCAGGTCGCGGATGAGTTTCGGCCAGGCTTTGTTGTTGGTGTCGGGCGGGAAGCGTTTCTGGAACTTCACGTGCTGGGGCGGCGAGCCGGTCCCGCCGGTGGGCTGGAGCGTGCCGCCGGTGTAAATGCCCATGTAGTCGTGAAATGAGCCGTCGGCGACGAGTTTGGCGCCCAGGAAGCCGGGCCGGTCGCCCGCGCGCAGCAGCGCCGCGCCCGCGCCGTCGGCAAAGAGCGTGGCGGTGCGCTTGTCGCTCCAGTCCACGTAGCGGGTCATGCCGTAGGCGCCGATGACCAGGATGTGGTTGTAGCTGCTGTCGGTGGCGATGTAGCGCGCGGCGATGTCCAGCCCGGTGACCCAGGCGGCGCAGGCGCAGTTGACATCGAACGTGCCGGCGCGGGCCGCGCCCAGCTTGTGCTGCACGACGGACGACGTGGCCGGCGAAATGTAGTCGGGCGTGTCCGTCGCGACGATGATCAGGTCCACATCCTGCGGCGCGACGCCGGCCCGCGCCAGCGCGGCGTGGGCGGCGTTCACCGCCAGGTCCGACGTGACCTGGTCGGCGGCCATGATGTGGCGCTCCCGGATGCCGACATTCTCCACCAGCCAGTCGCTGACCGATTCGCCCAGCAGCGCGTCCAGCTCGGCGTTGGTGATGATCTTGTCCGGCACATAAGCGCCGGTGCTGGCGATCTGCGCGACACGCATTGTTCAGCCCCCCGCCGCGCCGAAATGCGCGTGAAAATGCCGGTTGAATTCGTCTGGCCGCTCGATAAACGGAACGTGCCCGGCGTCCTGGATCACGACTTCGGTGTAGACACCGCCGGCCGCCGCGTAGCTGTCCAGCACGGCGCGCGTCTGGTCGAGCATCGGCTGCGGCGGGAACACGTCCGCGCCCGGCCAGCCGGGCAGCACACCCATCTGGCCGAGCGTGCCAACATCGGAGGCAGCCATATTGGACACCAGCAGGTCATGGCTGCCGCGCACCCACAGCACCGGCGGTTTGGGGTGGATGCCGTAGAGCCGTGAGGGGTGCGCTACGTATTTTGGCGACAGCGCGTTGGCCGATCCCCAGCGCCCCGGCGCTGTAAATGGCCAGTTGGGCGATGGGGCTGAATCGCCGGGCAGGTCCTGCTCGCCCAGGTGCGTGGCGAGCATTGACGAAAGCAGCTCTTCCTCGCGCGCGGGCACGAACGGCGGCTTGACGATCAGGGCGCGGATGGCG
>CAZDVL010000415.1:0-2356 GCA_964508745.1 uncultured Anaerolineaceae bacterium
TCAGCGGCGCCCGCCGGCGCGCTGACCGCGTCCGCCGCCGCCGCGCTGGGCCTCGCGCCGGGCATCCCGGTGATCGCCGGCTGCGCCGACCAGCCCGCCCAGGCCATCGCCTGCGGCCTGGTCGCCCCCGGCGCCGCGTCCGTGACGACCGGCACGGGCGGCCAGGTGTTCGCGCCGCTGGCCGCCCCCGCCGCCGGCCCCATCCCGACAGACCCCCGTCTGCACGTGTTCAATCACGCCGCGCCCGACATGTGGTACGTGCTGGGCGCTATCCTCTCCGCCGGGCTGGCGCTGCGCTGGCTGCGCCGCGTCACCGGCCTGGAGGGCCAGCCCGACGCCTACGCCCGCCTCAGCGCCGACGCCGGCGCCGTCCCGGCGGGCGCCGACGGCCTCACCTTCCTGCCCTATCTGCTGGGCGAGCGCACCCCACACATGGACCCGCTGGCACGCGGCTGCTTTATCGGCCTGAGCTACCACCACGAGCGCGGCCACCTGGCGCGCGCCGTCATGGAGGGCGTGGCTTTCGCGCTGCGCCAGGCGCTCGAAATCAGCCAGGCGCTGGCCGGCCCGCAGCAAACCCTGATCGGCTCCGGCGGCGGCATCGAAAGCGCCGTCTGGCGCCAGATCCAAACCGACGCGTTCGGCCTGCCGCTGCGCAAGTCCCTGCTGGCCGAACAGGCCGGCGTCGGCGCGGCGCTGCTGGCCGGCGTCGGCGCGGGCGTGTATGCCAACCTGGGCGAGGCCTGCGCCCAGACCGTCCGCCTCGACCAGCCCACCGAGCCGCAGCCCGCCAACGTCCGCCTTTATGATGATCTCTACGCCCAGTTCACGCAGCTATACCCGCTGCTGCGGCCGTCGTTTCACCGGCAGGCACGTGCTGACCAGCCCGACCGCCCGGCCAATTAAAAACGCCCGCGCGCGGCGGACGTTCTGTTCTCGCTGCACCCCCGGCAGGACTCGAACCTGCGACATTTGGCTTAGAAGGCCAACGTTCTGTCCACTGAACTACGGGGGCATCCACCGTGATTCTAAAACGGCCCCGCGCCAGTGTCAAGCAGCAGCAAACCATAGCAAAAATGTTCGAGGCAGCGGTTGCCGGGCGGCCCGGCGTGAGGTATAATACGCTGTGGTGTAACGGCCGTGTGTTGAGACATTCAGCCCCGGACACCCCAGCCTGGCGCGCCTGCAACCGCGCGGTTAACGGCCGGGCCTGGCCGCCGTCCGTGTGCGGAGAGCGCTGTATTGAGGAGTAGTGAATGGCGGACAGAGACGCCGCGGTGCGTCAGCAGATTGACGAGGACATTCAGTATCTTGACCCGATGGATCATATCCGCAAGCGCCCCGGCATGTACGTCGGCGGCACGGATATCAGGGCGCTGCACCACCTGATCTATGAGGTGGTTGACAACTCGATTGACGAAGCCCTGGCGGGCCGCTGCGACCAGATCATGGTCACGCTGCACGAGAACAACGTCGTCTCGGTGGCGGACAACGGCGGCGGCATCCCGGTGGGCGTCAACAAGGAAACCGGCATCCCCACGCTTGAGCTGGTGATGACCAAAGTCGGCGCCGGCGGCAAGTTCAACAGCGGCGCTTACAAAGTCAGCGGCGGTTTGCACGGCGTCGGCGTCTCCGCCGTCAACGCGCTCTCAAGCGAGCTGACCGCGCGCGTCCACCGCGACGGGCACGTCTGGGAACAGACTTACCGCCACGGGCGCAAAACCTCTGAAATCAGGAAGCTGCGCAAACTTGAGCCGGGCGAGATCCCTGGGACTGTGATCACGTTCGTGCCCGACTTCAGCGTGATTGACCCCAACGACTTCCATTACCCGACGCTGGTGCAGCGCTTCCGCGAAATGGCGTTCGTGACGCGCCGCGTCACCATCACGCTGCGCGACGAGCGCGTTCAGCCCTTCCCCCTCGAAACCACGTTTTACTTCGAGGGCGGCCTGCGCTCGTTCGTGCGCTACCTGGACCGCAACCGTAAGGCCCTCCACGAGCCGATCTACGCCGAGCGCGAGATCGAAATCACGCCCGAAGACAAACCGGCCTACACCATCGGCGTCGAACTGGCCTTCCAGTACACCGACTCGTCCACCGTCACCGAGCTGGCCTTCGCCAACACCATCAACACCCCCGACGGCGGCTCGCACCTCACCGGCCTGCGCTCAGCCATCACCAGTGTCATCAACCGCTACGCCCGCAGCGCCAACCTGCTCAAGGAAAAAGAGGCCAATTTCTCTGGCAACGACACGCTGGAAGGCATCACCGCGATCGTCAGCGTCAAGCACCCCAATCCGCAGTTCGAGAGCCAGACCAAAGTCAAGCTGCTCAACCAGGACGCGCAGGGCGCGGT
>CAZDVL010000416.1:0-2353 GCA_964508745.1 uncultured Anaerolineaceae bacterium
GCGGTGAACCACATCCTGCTGCGCGGCGAGTTCTACACCGCCTACACCCCCTACCAGCCGGAGATGAGCCAGGGCACGCTGCAGGCGATCTTCGAGTACCAGAGCATGATGTGCGCCCTCACCGGCATGGACGCCGCCAACGCCAGCCACTACGACGGCGCGACCAGCCTGGCCGAGGCGGTCACGGTGGCCTATGAGGTGAGCCGCCAAAAACGCAGCAAAGTCATCCTCAGCCACGCGATCAACCCGCAGTACCGGGCGGTGGCGCGCACCTATCACCAGGGGACCGGCATCAAGTTCGTCGGCGACAAAGGCCGCGCCGACATCTCTGACCTCATTGACATGCTCGACGAAAACACCGCGCTGCTGGCGGTGGCCTACCCCAACTACTTCGGGCAGATCGAAGACTTCAAAAACCTGGCCGCCAAAGTGCACGAGGCCGGCGCGCTGCTGGTCGTCGTCACCAACCCGATCGCGCTGGGGATGTTCAAGAGTCCCGGCGAGCTGGGGGCCGACATCGTGGTCGGCGAAGGCCAGCCGCTGGGCATCCCGCTGAGCTTCGGCGGGCCGTACCTGGGGTTCTTCGGCACCCGCAGCGAGTACGTGCGCAAGATCGCCGGGCGCATCGTCGGCGAAACAGCCGACCAGGACGGGCGGCGCGCCTACGTGATGACGCTGCGCCCGCGCGAGCAGGACATCCGGCGCGAGAAAGCGACCAGCAACATCTGCACCAACCAGGGCCTGATGGCGCTGGCCGCCGGCGTGTATCTCTCGCTGATGGGCAGGCACGGCCTGCGCCAGGTGGCGGAGCTGTGCTACCACAAAGCGCACTACGCCGCCGAGCGCATCAACAGCCTGAGCGGCTACAGCGTGGACCTGACCAAGCCGTTCTTCAACGAATTTGTCGTCAAGTGCCCGCGCCCGGTGAGCGCGATCAACGCGCACCTGCTCGAACAGGGCATCATCGGCGGCGTGGACCTGCACGGCGACTACCCGCACCTCAACAGCCACATGCTGCTGTGCGTGACCGAGGTCAACAGCCGGGCTGAAATTGACGCGCTGGTGCGCGCCCTGGAGGAAGCAGCACAATGACACAGCCGACGATTTACGAGATCAGCGCGCCGGGGCGCAGCGGGGCTTCCCTGCCGGCGCTGGACGTGCCCGCCGCGCCGCTGCCCGACGACCTGCTGCGCCGCGACCTCAACCTGCCGGAAGTCAGCGAGCTGCAGGTGATCCGGCACTACGTCACCCTCAGCCAGAAGAACTACTCGATTGACACGGGCTTCTACCCGCTGGGGTCGTGCACGATGAAGTACAACCCCAAGATCAACGAGGACATGGCGCGCCTGCCCGGCTTCGCCCACCTGCACCCCCTCATTGACGAAGCCGGCGCGCAGGGCGCGCTGGCGCTGATGTACCAGCTTCAGACGTGGCTGGCGGAGATCAGCGGCTTCGCAGCGGTCAGCCTGGAGCCGGCCGCCGGCGCGCAGGGCGAGTTCGCCGGCATCCTGATGATCCGCAAGTATCACCTGGAGCGCGGCGACACCAAACGCACGAAAATCCTGGTGCCCAACAGCGCGCACGGCACGAACCCGGCGACGTGCAGCATGGCCGGTTACCAGGTGGTCGAGCTGCCGTCCGACGAAAACGGCGACGTTGACCTGACGGCGCTGCGCGCGGCCTGCAACGACACCATCGCCGGCATGATGATCACCGCGCCGAACACGCTGGGCCTGTTCGAAAGCCGCATCCTGGAGGTGATTCAGGCGGTGCACGACTGCGGCGGCCTGATGTACATGGACGGCGCCAACATGAACGCGCTGATGGGCGTGGTCAAGCCGGGCGACCTGGGCTTCGACGTGATGCACTACAACCTGCACAAGACGTTCTCCACGCCGCACGGCGGCGGCGGCCCCGGCAGCGGCCCGGTCGGCGTTAACGACAAGCTCAAGCCGTACCTGCCCGGCCCGGTGGTGGAAATTGTCGAGGCGGCCAGCGACGAGGACGACGCGCCGCTCTACGGCCTGCGCATGCCGGAGAAATCCATCGGCCAGCTCAAGGCCTTCTACGGCAACTTCGGCATGCACATCCGCGCCTACACCTACATCCGCATCAACGGCGGGCGCGGCATCAAGGACATCTCGCGCTTCGCCGTGCTCAACGCCAACTACGTGCGCGCCCGCCTGCAGGACACCTACACCGTGCCCTACCCGCGCATCTGCGGCCACGAATTTGTCCTGCAGGGGCAGTTCGAGGGCGTGGAGGGCGTTCACGCGCTGGACATCTCCAAGCGGCTGATGGACTACGGCATCCACCCGCCCACCAACTACTTCCCGCTGATCGTGCCGGAGGC
>CAZDVL010000417.1:0-2353 GCA_964508745.1 uncultured Anaerolineaceae bacterium
ACACCATCGTCTCGATCGCCCTGTTCACGATCTATTTTGTCGCCAACCCGGTTCTGCATGTACAATGACGCGCGAAACGGTGCTGCTGAGGAGGCGATATGCGTAAGCGATGCTGGAAATACGGTGTTTGTCTGGCGCTGGCGCTGCTGGCGGCGAGTGTGGCGGGCGCGCTGGCACAGGACGAGACACCGGCGCAGACACTTGTAACTTACGAGGCGGGCCAGTGCCGCGCGCTCGTCCCCTTCGGCACGGAATGGCAGCCTGCCGTGCAGGACGCGGCGGCGGCCGGACGGCTTGAGAACGTGTTTTACGACGTGGTGGATGTCGCGGTCTACGCGGGCGCTGTCTGGGTGCAGGTCGCCGCTGCGGAAACTGGCGGCGGCGCTTACATCAACACGAACAACTGGCCGGTTGAGCTGGATGTGGCGTGCATCTTCAACAGCGGCCTGGGCGACCAGCCGCCCGCTGACGCGCCCGCCGGAACGACCTTTCACCTGCGCTACCCCTTCGGCGTGTGCGTGATGCTGTATGTGCCGCCCGGCACGTCGGCCTTTCCTGCCAGCCTGGAGGGGGAGGCGACCGGCAGCCTGACTGAAACCACGTACATTGTGTGGGACGCCATCCGCAGGCAGGACACCGACTGGGTGATTGTGCACGACGTGTCTAACCGCCAGCCGGTCGCCGCCACCGTGCGCGAGCTGACGGGCCGCATGGATACGTCGCGGGCGGTGGTCACACCGGGGTGTGTCGCCATGCCGGGCCTGCTGGCTGACGGGTAAAAACTCGCTTTTCCGCGCACAGCGCCTTCTGGAACAGAGAAGGCGCTGTGTTTGCCGACGTGCGGCCGGCGCTGCCTTCAGCGGTTGACTCCGCCCGGCTGGCGGGTTAGCATACTGCCGGGACGAATATCAACACTGAGCGCAGAATGTCAAACGAAGCGGTGCGCGTGGTTCTTCTGGCCGGCGGGCTGGGCACACGGCTGGCCGAGGAAACCGAGGTGCGGCCCAAGCCGATGGTCGAGATCGGCGGGCGGCCTATTCTGTGGCACATCATGAAGCATTACGCCCACTACGGATTTGATGAGTTTTTGATCGCGCTGGGTTACAAGGGCGATGTCATCAAGCGCTTTTTTATGGATTATTACCTGCTGTCGCGCAGCCTGACGATCCGCCTGGCGACCGGCGAGATGCAGGTCCACAACCGGCAGGCCGAGGACTGGACCGTGCACCTGATTGACACCGGGCTGCACACCAACACCGGCGGGCGCGTCCGGCGCCTGGAACCCTGGTTGAAGGACGGCACGTTCATGGTCACGTATGGCGACGGCGTGAGCGATGTCAACCTGCGCGACCTGCTGCGTTTTCACCGGGCGCACGGCAAGCTGGTCACGGTGACGGCCGTTCGCCCGCCGGCGCGCTTCGGCGGGCTGGTGTTTGATGGCGACAGGGTGGCGCGCTTCACCGAAAAACCACAGATCGGCGAAGGCTGGATTAACGGCGGCTTCCTGGTGTGCGAACCCGGCATTTTCGATTACCTGGAGGGCGACAGCACCAGCTTTGAGGCGCACCTGCTGGAGCGGCTGGCGCACGACGGCCAGATTATGGCCTACAAACACGATGCTTTCTGGCAGTGTATGGACACGGTGCGCGACCTGCGCACGCTGGAAAATCTGTGGAATAGCGGCACACCGCCCTGGAAAGTGTGGGGTGGAGAGTGACGACCGGCGCGGCGTTCTGGCAGGACAGGCCGGTGTTCGTCACCGGCGCGACCGGGCTGGTGGGCGGCTGGCTGGTGCGGCGGCTGGCGGCGCTGGGCGCAGAGGTCGTGTGCCTGGTGCGCGACTGGGTGCCGCAGAGCGAGCTGGCGCGGGCCGGCCTGCTGGAGCAGGTGAAGGTGGTGCGCGGCGACGTGCGCGACCAGGCGCTGCTGGAGCGCGCCCTGGGCGAGTATGAGATTGACACCGTGTTCCACCTGGCGGCGCAGACGATTGTCGGCATCGCCAACCGCAACCCGATTTCGACCTTCGAGAGCAACATCGCCGGGACGTGGGCGCTGCTGGAAGCCTGCCGCCGCAGCCCGACAGTCAAACAGATTGTGCTGGCGTCGTCTGACAAAGCCTACGGCGACCACGCTAACCTGCCCTACAGCGAGGACACGCCGCTGCAGGGCCGCCACCCATACGATGTGAGCAAATCGTGCGCCGACCTGATCGGCCAGTCCTACGCCGTCACCTACGGGCTGCCGGTGGCGATCACGCGGTGCGGCAATTTCTACGGCGGCGGCGACCTCAACTGGAATCGCATCGTGCCGGGGACGATCCGCAGCGTGCTGCGCGGCCAGCGCCCGGTGATTC
>CAZDVL010000418.1:0-2120 GCA_964508745.1 uncultured Anaerolineaceae bacterium
AGCGCTGGTCCGCCTGAATGCTGCCGGAGAAGATGCGGAAGAACGACAGCGCGCCGACAAAGCGGTCGTTGATTGACTTGAACACGTAGGCGGCCAGCGGGCCGCTGTCGGTCTGCGGCGGCATCAGGTAGGTGGTTTCGCCGTCGGCTTTGGTCACCTGCACCCGGCGCACCGAGGGCGGCGACGCATAGGCGATCAGCGCCTCCAGCAGCGGCACAGTGCCGACATTTTTCGTGCCCGATGTGACAAAGACCGGCACGGTGTTCAGTTCGTGGCTGCGGGCGGCCTTGCGCATGCCGTCGCGGATTTCTTCGCTGGTGAGCGTGCCTTCCTCGAAATACTTCTCGATGAGCTGGTCGTCGGCCTCGGCGGCGGCCTCGGTCAGCACCATGCGGGCTTCCTCGGCGGCGTCGGCCATGTCGGCGGGCAGGTCGGAGCGCTCAGCGCCGGTGTCGTAGTACGCTTTCATCGTGAGCAGGTTGACCACGCCCTTGAAGCTCGCCTGCTGGCCGACCGGCAGCATCACCGGGACGAACTTGTAGCCGGGGAAGTGTTCGCGCAGGCTGGCCAGCGCGCGGTCGAAATCGGCGTTGTCGCGGTCCAGCTTGTTGATCGTGACGATGATCGGCTGCTGGTAGCTCTTGGCGTACTCCCAGGCCAGCTCTGTGCCCACTTCGACGCCGGCGACGGCGTCCACGACCACCAGCACCGAGTCCGCCACGCGAATCGCGTTCTTGACTTCGCCCTGAAAGTCGGTGTAGCCGGGGGTGTCGAGGATGTTAATTTTGTGGTCGTTAAACTCGACAGGGATGAGCGAGGTTGACAGGGACAGGCCGCGTTCCTTTTCGTCCTCGTCCCAGTCGGAGACGGTGGTTTTTTCCTCCACCCTGCCCAGACGGGTAATCGCGCCGGTATTGTAGAGCAGGGCTTCTACAAGAGATGTTTTACCGGCGCCCTGGTGGCCCACCAGTGCAATATTCCTCAGTTGTTCCGTTGTATATTCTTTCATAAGATGTACCCGGCGCGCCGCCAGCGCGGGCGCTTTCCCCTTTCTGCGACAGTCAATTTAACGATAGAAGGTTGGCCGGCGGCCCAGGGCGCGCCGCAACCTCAGTTACCTGTGCCGGTGCTGCGTGGAAACAGGATACGGTCAGGGGTGGGATGCGCCCCTGACCGGGTTTTGCTGCCGCATTGATTTTAAGACCGCGCTAACGGAATGTCAAAGTGGAGTTAGGCTCAGTTCCAGGGAAGCGGGCCGCTCAGGCCGAAGCGCGCGCCGATCAGCGACAGGTCGTGGATGTCCACCCAGCCGTCGCCGTTGAGGTCCGCCTCTGCGACCAGCGCCGGGCCGTTGAAGTTGGCAGCCACCAGCGCCGCGTCGCGCACGTCAATCACGCCGTCGCTGTTGGTGTCGCCGGCCTGTGGGGCCAGCGGCGGCAGGTCAACGCGCTGGCCCGCGGCCAGCGTGAGCGCGGCGCGCTGCGCCAGCAGGCGCGGTCCGGCCGCCTCAACCACGTAGTCGCCCGGCGGCAGCCCGTCGAACACGAAGGCGCCGGCCTCGTCGGGTGTCGCGCTGAGCTGTGTGCCGTCAGGCTGCGTCAGCACCACCTGGTACGCGCCCGCGCTGGCCGCCGGCGGAATCACCCCGGCGATCTGCGCAGGCGCCGGGGCGGGCGTGGCCTCAACCGCCGTCGGCGTCGGCTCGATCGCGGCGGGCGTGGCCTCAACCGCCGTCGGCGTCGGCTCGATTGCGGCGGGCGTGGCCTCAACCGCCGTCGGCGTCGGCTCGATCACGGCGGGCGTGATCTCAACCGCTGTCGGCGTCGGCTCGATCGCGGCGGGCGTGGCCTCAACCGCTGTCGGCGTCGGCTCGATCACGGCGGGCGTGGCCTCAACCGCTGTTGGTGATGGTTCGATCACAACAGGCGGCGCTTCGACTGGCGCAGCTTCGATAACCGGCGTGATCTCAACCACAGTCGGCGTCGGCTCGATTGCGGCGGGCGTGGCCTCAACCGCTGTCGGCGTCGGCTCGATTGCGGCGGGCGTGATCTCAACCGCTGTTGGCGACGGCTCGACCAGCGTCGGTGTCGGTTCGACCAGCGTCGGCGATGGCTCGATTG
>CAZDVL010000418.1:2220-2351 GCA_964508745.1 uncultured Anaerolineaceae bacterium
CGGCGGGCGTGATCTCAACCGCTGTCGGCGACGGTTCGACCAGCGTCGGCGACGGTTCGATTGCGGCGGGCGTGATCTCAACCGCTGTCGGCGACGGTTCGACCAGCGTCGGCGACGGAACCAGCGTTTCG
>CAZDVL010000419.1:0-2346 GCA_964508745.1 uncultured Anaerolineaceae bacterium
TCACGCAGGACATCGTGCTCACTATCACCTGTTCGCAGGCGTCGCTGGGGCCGACCAACGGCTTCACCGCCTGCCCGCAGGACCCGCCGGCGGCGGTCTTCGCCGCCTGGCAGCCGTTCGAGGGCGGCGTCATGCTGTGGTTTTTCGACACGCAGGAAATCTGGGTGAT
The DNA here is from genome assembly GCA_964508745.1 of uncultured Anaerolineaceae bacterium. Lineage (GTDB taxonomy): Bacteria > Chloroflexota > Anaerolineae > Aggregatilineales > Phototrophicaceae > DAOTWC01. The sequence goes on from CAZDVL010000419.1 coordinate 170, forward strand.
GACCAACGGCGATCAACAGCTTGACGTGTTCCCGGACACGTTCGTTGAGGGCATGGCCCCCCCGCCGTTTGAAGCCCCGGCGGATCGCTTCGTGCCGGAACGCGGTTTCGGGCGCGTGTGGGAGGCGCTGGGCGGGCCGGACGGCCCGCTGGGCTGGGCGCTGACCCAGGAAATCGGCTTCGACTCCGCGCGGCAGGCGGCCAGCCGCCGTTCGTTCACCACCTACATCAAAGGGCCGGGCAGGACAGTCTACGCCGTGACGCAGATTCCGCAGCTTGAGATCGGGCTGTGGGCGCTGGTGGCCAACTGAACAGCCCTCAGGCGGGGGCGGCCTGCTGCTCTGGCCGCCCCCGCGCTTTCACCCTAAGGCCACGTCCAGCAGCATCATGACGGCGAAGCCCAGCATGACCCCGGCCGTGGCCAGGTCGGTGTTGCCCCAGCGCTGCGCCTCCGGGATCACTTCCTCCACCACCACGAAGATCATTGCGCCGGCGGCGAACGCCAGCGCGTAGGGCAGAATCGGCTGCGCCGCCAGCACCGCCGCCGCGCCCAGCACCCCGGCCGCCGGCTCGACCAGCGCCGAGGCCTGGCCGTAGAAAAAACTTTTCCGGCGGCTCAGGCCCTCGCGGCGCAGCGGCATGGCGACCGCGATGCCTTCGGGGAAGTTCTGCAGGCCGATGCCCAGCGCCAGCGCCAGCGCCGGGCCGTAGGCCGCCGGGTCGCCGGTGAGCGAGGCCGCGCCCACCGCCACGCCGACGGCCAGCCCTTCAGGGATGTTGTGGATGGTGATGGCGATCACCAGCAGAACGCTGCGGTGCAGGCTGCTGGGCGGCCCTTCGGCCTCGCCGGGCAGCGCGCCGAGGTGCAGGTGCGGCAGGGCTTTGTCGAGCAGGCGCAGAAAGCCGCCGCCCAGCAGAAAGCCGACGACCGCCGGCAGCCACGTGGGCACGCCCAGCCCCGCCGACAGCTCGATCGCCGGGGCCAGCAGCGACCAGTAGCTGGCGGCGATCATCACGCCGCCGGCGAACCCCAGCAGCCAGTCCAGCAGCTTCTGGTTGAGGCTGCGCATCAGAAACACGCTGGCCGCGCCCAGCGCCGTCACCCCCCAGGTGAACAGCGTCGCCAGCAGCGCCAGCGTGACCGGTGAAACCGCCGCCAGTGAGGCCATCATGCTTTTCCCCTGTGTGCGTGCGCCAGAACAGGGGAAGTATAGCGCGGCGGTCAGCCGCCGCGCAGCTCGTCGAGCTGCTCGCTGGCGGTGGAGAACGCCGAGTTGATCTGGCTCACCTTTTCCAGCCCCGCGTTGAGGCTGGCGGCGGGGCTGGCGGCGCAGGCGGCCTGGAACTCAGCCCAGCCCAGGCGCAGCAGCCCCAGCCCGGTGTTGACCAGGCCGGCGGCCAGCTCCAGGTCCGGCGCGGCGGCGGCGGCCTCCGCCGGCAGGCTGTAGTCGGCGGGGATGGGCGGCAGCGGCTGGGTGCAGCCGCCGGTGCCGCCGCTGCTGCGCACGTCGTTCCAGTACTGCGCCAGCGTGCTGGCCGCGCCGCGCGGGCCGCGCACGTCGTTGATGATCGCGTTCAGCGCGTTGAGGTGCTGCGTCACCGCCGGGTCGGGCGTTGGCGCGGCGGTGGGCGGGATGGCCGCTGGCTGGGTTTCGTCCGCCGCCGCCGGCGCGGGCGTCAGCGGCGCGGGCGCGGCCGGCGTTGGCGCGCTGGGGTCAAGCAGCAGGGGCCAGACGACGAAGTTAAACGCCAGCAGGACGAGCAGCGACGTGACCAGCGCGGCGGCCAACTGCCGCAGGCAGCCGCGCGGGACGCGCGTGCGGCGCCCCATCTTGTTCTTGTGGACGATGTCCTCGAACAGCTTCAGCGCCTTGGCCTGGCGCTTGTCGTCGGCCAAAGCCTGCTCCAGCGCGCGGAACATGCTCAGGGAATAGCCGGCGGCGGCGCGCACGCCGGCGTCGTCGTCGTCCTCATAGACCTGCTTGAGGCGCGTAATCGCCTTCGGGTCGCCGGCCTCGCCCAGCCAGGCCGCCGCCTGCCGGCGCGTGGCCGCGTCGGGCGCCGACAGCAGCTTGATGTGCTTGTTGACCGACGCCTCAAACCGCGCGACACGTTCGTTTTCGGACATCAGGTGAACTCCCGGCTTTCTGCCAGCCGCATGTGCGATGCATCCACCCT
>CAZDVL010000420.1:0-2343 GCA_964508745.1 uncultured Anaerolineaceae bacterium
CACGCCGTCCGCGCCGGGCTGGACATGGCCATCGTCAACCCGGCGCACATCACGCCCTACGCCGAGATTCCCGCGGACCAGCGCAAACTGGCCGAGGACCTGGTCTTTAACAGCGACCCCGACGCGCTGCCGCGCTTCATTCAGTACTTCGAGCAGAACCAGGTGGAGCTGGCCAGCAAGGAGGCCGAGGACCCGACGAAGGACATGGCCAGCGAGCAGGCCCTCCACTGGCAGATTGTCCACCGCAAAAAGGAGGGCGTCGAGGCGCTGATTGACGACTGCCTGACGCGGCAGGACGCCGTCGGCGTGCTCAACAACGTGCTGCTGCCCGCGATGAAAGAGGTGGGCGACAAGTTCGGCGCGGGCGAGCTGATCCTGCCGTTCGTGCTGCAAAGCGCCGAGGTGATGAAGAAGTCGGTCGCCTACCTGGAACAGTTCATGGAGCGCGTCGAAGGGACGAGCAAGGGCGTGGTCGTGCTGGCGACGGTCTACGGCGACGTGCACGACATCGGCAAAAACCTGGTCAAGACGATCCTGAGCAACAACGGCTACACGGTGCACGACCTGGGCAAGCAGATTCCGGTCAACACCATCATCGAGAAGGCGCAGGAATATCACGCGGACGCCATCGGCCTGTCGGCGCTGCTGGTGAGCACCTCCAAGCAGATGCCGCTGGTCGTCAACGAGCTGGCGCGGCGCGGCCTCAGCTACCCGGTGCTGATCGGCGGCGCGGCCATCAACCGGCGCTTTGGGCTGCGCATCCTGTTCCTGGAGGACAGCAGCGAGCCGTACTGGCCGGGCGTGTTCTACTGCAAGGACGCCTTCGAGGGCCTGTCCGTCATGGACAAGCTGGCCGACGCCAGCGCCCGCGCGCCGTTCGTTGAGCAGATCATCACCGAGGCGCACAAGGAGATGGGCCGCCCGCCCCGCCGCGAGCGCGCCGTGCGCGGCCCGGTGACAAAAACCGTCGCGCCCGCGCCCAACATCCCCGCGCCGCCCTTCTGGGGGCCGCGCGTGGTGCGCGAGATGCCGCTGGAGATCGTGCTGAAATACCTGCACAAGCCCGAACTGTTCCGCCTGTCGTGGGGCGCGAAGAACGCGCACGGCGACGAGTGGGCAAAGCTGGAGGCCGATTTCGAGGCGCGCCTGGCGCGCATGTCGAAGGAGATGCAGCGCGACGGCACGCTGCGCCCGCAGGCCGTCTACGGCTATTTCCCGGCCAGCAGCGACGGCGACGACCTCATCATCTGGGACCCGCGCCCGTTCGCGGCGGCCAGCGGCGGCGCGCCAGAGCGCGTCGAGGTGGCGCGCCTCGGCTTCTCGCGCCAGCCCAACGGCGAGTACCTGTGCATCAGCGACTACTTCGCGCCCGCCGACAGCGCCCAGGTGGACACGTGCGTGTTCCAGGTGGTGACGGTCGGCGGCCTGGCCGCCCAGGCTTTTGAGAAGCTCCAGAGCGCCAACAACTACAGCGAAGCCTACTTCCTGCACGGGCTGGCGGTGCAGACCGCCGAGGCCACCGCCAACTACATGACGCATCACGTCTGCCGCGAGCTGGGCATCCCGGCCGACCGCGGCAAGCGCTACAGTTGGGGCTACCCCGCCTGCCCGGAGCTGGCCGACCACGAAACGGTGTTCCGGCTGCTGCCGCAGGCCACCAGCGAGCTGGGCCTGACGCTGACCACCAGCTACCAGCTTGTGCCAGAGGCGAGCACGGCAGCGATCTTCACCCACCACCCGGACGCGAAGTACTTCAGCGTCGGCAGCCTGGACCGCGCCGAACAGATTCTGGGGTAGCGCGATGGACGACGAACGCGGCTACGGCTGCGGCAGACGAGCGCTGCTCTACACACTGGCGATCACAGCGGCCATGTTCCTGTGCATCGGCGGCACAACCGCCGCCATTGACGCCGTGTGCTACAGCACGCTCACGCGGCGGCTGCCGGTCTACCCGGACGCCGAGGTGACGCTGCTGCGCTATAACTTCGTCCGCGCCTTCGGCATGGGCCAGACGGTGATGGTGCTGGAAACCGCCGACCCGCCCGACGCCGTGCGCGAGTGGTACGGGCGGTCGTTCGGCGCGGCGGCGCGCGCCGCCCAGGACAACCGCGACCCGTTCTTCAACATGGTTACCTCCGCCCACTCGATCACCGCCGCCGAAAGCGGCGGCGGCAGCCAGATCGTGCTGAGCGGCGTGTGCGGCTCGTGAACGCGGGCGGCGCCGATGTACGACCGTGACCAGGGCCACACGACCGTCCGCGCGACGCTCATCAGTGTCGCGCTGATCGTCGTCGGGGTGGCCGCGCTGGCGGCGCTGGTCATGGGCGTGATTGACCGGCAGTG
>CAZDVL010000421.1:0-2328 GCA_964508745.1 uncultured Anaerolineaceae bacterium
TTCCGCTGTGGGGCTGGTCGCTGGCGCTGCCGCCGCTGGTCACCCTGTTTCAGAACAAGCTGGACGCCGCCGCGCCGCTGCTGGGGCTGAGCGGCGATGAAATCGCCCTCGCCGTCAGCACCTTTGCGGACGTGCTGCAGCTCTACCTGCACGCCATGATTCACGCCCGCGTCACGGGCCAGCCGCCCCCCAGCTTCGCCGAGCTTTACATGAACTGGCTGGACAGCACCGTCACCATCGGCGGCGCCGTCCACCCTTACACACACCGCAGCGAGATCTGGGCGGTGCAGGTGGTGAGCCACGTCTACGGCAAAGCCGGGCTGATGGTGTGGACCAACGCCGCCACCTACTATGTCCAGGACGACGCCTACAACCGCCGGCTGCAGTTGTTTCTGGAGACGCTGCTGGGCGAGGTAGCGGCGCACATGGCTGCCGCGGTGCGGGCGGCGTCTGCCCCGGCGGACGCCCGGCCCTGACGCGCGCCGCGCAGCGTTAAGACAGCCGATTGTGATGAATTTATTCAAGCAAACCAACATGGCGCGGGCGCGTCACTTTTGGTGTTTGCAAGGTGTTATAAAAGATGATAACGATAACGGCCTGCCTGACGCGGCCGCCATGCAGCTTATGGCTCTGACCGGGCAGGCGCAGCTTGACAACCGTGTTTCATAAAGCGAATGCAGAGATAAGCCTACATGAATGCCTACTGCAAGCACTGTCATCGCACCCACTCGGTCTGGACTCGCCTGAATGATGGCTGCTATATCTGCGGCCGCTGCCTCGCGCGGGAGCGCGACCCGCAGGTGAGGCCGGTTACGGCGCGCGAAGGCGGGCACATCGTTTCGGTCAAAACGCTCGGCCGGCACTAACGGCCGCTGCGCCGCCCTGCCTGCCGCAGGGCGGCCCCCCCACACAGGTTCTTGCATGTCAGCGCGCTGGCCGGCTGTTCCGCGCCCGCACCGCGCTGCGGTAAACAAGCCACTGGTCGCGCAGGCTCAGCACAACAATCATGCCAAAAGCGTAGGCGTACAGCGCCAGCCAGGGCGCCAGGGCCGGCTGACGCTGCAGCGCCAGCAGCGCGCCCAGCAGCGCATACAGCGCCAGCAGCGCCTCGACGACGGTGGAAAAGTCGGGCCGCAGCGCGTAGGTGCTGGCGGTCCAGCGCGCGGCGAACTTCGGCGTGCGCCGGAACTCGGCCGGGCGGCGGCGCGGCAGCAGCGCGCCGACCACCGCGCAGGTGTTGTTCCAGGCGATGCCGGTCCCCAGCACCAGCAGCAGCGGGAAGGCCAGCATCCGCCGGCGCCAGTCCGGGTAGAGCGCGTGCTGGCTGGCGGCGTAGATCAGCGGCGGGGCCAGCCCCAGGATGCCCAGCGGCCCCAGCGGGATGCCGTGCAGGCTTTGCAGCGCGATCAGCACCGGCGTGAGCAGCAGCATAATCAGCATCAGCGGGTGCGGCAGGTACTGGCACAGGTGCAGCGTCGCCATAATGCGCTGCCCCAGCGTCAGCCGCGCCCGCCACAGCGGGCCAACCATCAGCAGCAGCGCGCTCGTGCTGCCTTTGGCCCAGCGCGCCTGCTGCTGTTTGTAGGCCATCATCTGCGGCGGCAGCTCCGCCGGGACGACGACATCGGGCAGATAGAGAAAATGCCAGCCCCTTAGCTGTGCCCGGTAGCTCAGGTCCAGGTCCTCGGTGAGCGTGGTGTCGCGCCAGCCGCCGGCGTCGTGGATGCAGGCCGCGCGCCAGATGCCGGCGGAGCCGTTGAAGTTGATCAGCCAGCCGGCGCGGCTGCGCGCGGTCTGCTCGACGACAAAATGGCCGTCCAGCGCCAGCGCCTGCCCGCGCGTGAGCGCGTTGTCGCCGGGGTTGAGGTGGCCCCAGCGGGTCTGCACCATGCCCAGGCGCGGGTTAACGCTGAAATAAGGCACGGTGCGGCGCAGAAAATCAGGCGCAGGGATGAAATCGGCGTCAAAGACGGCGGCCAGCTCGCACGCTGTCTGCGCCAGGCCGTGCGCCAGCGCGCCGGCTTTATAGCCGGTGCGCTGCGGGCGGCGGATGTGGTCAATGCGCAGCCCGGTCTGGCGCAGCGCGGCAATGTGCGCGGCGGCGATCGCGCTGGTGTCGTCGGTGGAGTCGTCCAGCAGTTGGATGCACAGCCGGTCGCGCGGGTAATCGAGCCGGGCGGCGGCGTCCAGCAGGCGCGTGACGACGTGGCGCTCGTTGTAGATGGGAAGCTGGACGACCACCGAGGGCCAGTCGCGCACGGGGGGCGGCGCGGCGCGCTCGTGGCGGTGGCGCCAGTAGCTGACCAAAAGCAGCAGCGCGCCGCTGGC
>CAZDVL010000422.1:0-2326 GCA_964508745.1 uncultured Anaerolineaceae bacterium
CCGCCGCCTATGGCTGGGCGCGCTATGCGCTCGACCTGGGGCGCAGCCTGAGCGCGCTGGGCGTCGAAGTCGTCGCGCTGGCGCAAACTGGCGGCACGATCGATCCGGGCTTGAGCGCGCTGCGCGTCGAGCGCACGCTGCCCCGGCTGGTCCCGGCGGCGCGCGGCTTCCTGATCCGCTCGCTGCTGGCCGCACCAAGAGTACGCCGCGCGCTGGCAGGCTGCGACCTGGTGCATGTCCTGGCCGAGCCGTATGCGCCGCTCGGCGCGTGGATCGCCGGATCGCGCCCGCTGGTCGTTACCGCGCATGGGACGTTTGTCCCGACGACGGCGGCACGCCCGCTGGTGGGGCCGCTCTACCGCCGCGCCTACCGCCGCGCGCGCCTGATCGCCGTCAGCGACTACACCGCCGGGCGCGTCCGCGCCGCGCTGCCCGGCCTGGAGCCGGTTGTTATCCGCAACGGCGTGGACGCGGCGCGCTTCCAGGCGCCGCAGCCTGATCCCGGCAGGCAGGGGCCGACCGTGCTGGCGTCGGGCGGCGTCAAGGCGCGCAAGGGAACCCATCTGCTGGTCGAAGCCTTTGCCCAGGTCCACGCCCAGTTTCCCGATGCGCGGCTGATCGTCACCGGGCGCGCCGACGAGCCGGAATATCTGGCGCGGGTCGAGGCGCTGATCGCGCGGCACGCCCTGGGCGACTGCGTGCGGCTGGCGGGCATGATCCCTGAAGCGGAGCTGCTCGGCTGGTACCGGCACGCCGACGTGTTCGCGCTGCCCTCGCTCAATGTTGGCGGAAAATTCGAGGGGTTCGGGCTGGTCTTCCTGGAGGCGAGCGCCGCCGGGCTGCCGGTGGTTGGCACGCGCGGCAGCGGCGTCGAGGAAGCGATGGTTGACGGCGAGACCGGGCTGCTCGTCCCGCAGGACGATCCCGGCGCGCTGGCAGACGCGATCCTGCGCCTGCTGCGTGACCCGGCGCTGCGCGCGCGGCTCGGCGCGGCGGGACGCGCTCACGCCGCCCGCCAGGACTGGGGCGTGGTCGCGGCGCGGGTGCGGGACGTTTACGCCGGACTGCTGCCCTGACATCGCCCCCCGGTTTGTGTTATTCTTGGGCGGATGGACATTTCGCGCTCAGGACGCGCCCGCCGTTCAGGCAGTCTCTATGCAGGCAGACTCTTTGCATATCGTCATGCTGCACGACCTGCTGCCGCCCGAAGGTCACGACGACGGCGCCGCCGTGGTGTGGCAGCTCGGCCAGGGGCTGATCGCTGCCGGGCAGCGCGTGACTTTTGTCTCGACCACTCCCGGCCCTGCCCAGGTCGAGCAGCGCGGCGGAATCACAGTGCACCGGCTGCACTCGCGCTACGCCACCCGCTGGTCGGCGTGGTACGGGCTGTTCAATCCGCAGACCGCCTTTCCGCTGCTGCGCACGCTGCGCGCGCTCAGGCCGGATATTGTGCACGCGCATGATGTCCACACGCACCTGAGCTATCACAGCCTGGTGCTCGGTCGCCGCGCCGGGGCCGCGACCGCCTTCACCGCGCGCGACACGCTGCCGTTTGCTTACCGGCCGCTGGCGCTGAAGGCGGACGCCTGTGACGCGCAGAACTACCGCGTCCCCTTCCATGCCAACTGGCGACAGGCGGGGCTGGGCTGGAACCCGACCCGCAACCTGTCGATTCGCCACACCATGCGCTACTACACCGACCTGCGAATCGCGGTCAGCGCGGCGCACCGGCAGGCGCTGGCCGGCAATCATCTGGCGCGTTTCGACGTGATTCACGATGGGCTGGACTTCAGCGCGCCGGCGTCCGAGGCCGCCGTCGAGACGCTGCGCCAGCGGCTCCGCCTGGGCGGCCGGCGCGTGATCCTGTTCGTGGCCGGGACGCTGGACCTTGACGGTGAGCCGCAGATGCTGGCTGCGCTGCGGCGCGTGCGGCGCGACGTGCCCGACGTGGCGCTGTGGGTTTTCGAGGCGGACGGGCCGCGCGCCGACCGCCTGCGCCGCGATAACCCGGACCTGGGCGACGCGCTGGTGACCGGCGACGACCTGCTTGATGGCGCGAGCCGCGCTACGGCCTGCGCCCTGGCAGATGTGCTGGCCTTTCCGCGCCCCGCTTTCGAGCCGTGGCCGCTGGCCGTGCTGGAAGCTCTGGCCGCCGGGACGCCGCCGGTCGTGTCGTGCTTCGGCGGCGCGCCGGAAGCTGTGATCGACGGCCAGACGGGTTACGTCGTCCATCCGCAGCACGTGGACGCGCTGGCGGAACGCCTTACGCGCCTGCTGACCGACGCCGATCTGCGCCGCCGCTTCGGAGAGGCCGGGCGCCAGCGAG
>CAZDVL010000423.1:0-2321 GCA_964508745.1 uncultured Anaerolineaceae bacterium
CGCTCACCAAGCTGTACCCGCTGCCGGACGGCCTGAACTTCACGCCGGTGATGAGCACGCGCGCCCTGCACGAAGACATCAAGATGATCGAAGTGCCGATCCGCTATGAGGAGCGCGACGGCGAAAGCAAGCTCAGCGTGGTGCACGACGGCCTGCGCTTCCTGTTCAGCATCCTGGGGACCGCCGCCATCTACAACCCGGTGCGCCTGCTGGGCGGCCTGTCGCTGGTGGCGATCGCGCTGGCGCTGCTGGCGCTCGTGCCCTGGCTCATCGCGCTCAACCAGGGCGTGCAGGATCGCAGCGGCTACACCAACCTGCTGTTCCTGGCAATGACGCTGGCGATCGTGGCCGTCAACCTGTTCAGCACCGGCACGGTCTTCAACTACATCGTGTCGCTGTTCCACCACCGCCCGATCCGCCAGGGGCTGCTGGGGCGGCCTGTGTTCCGCCGGCCGCTGGAGCAGCGCTTCGGCGTGATCGGCGCGGGGCTGTTCATCTTCGGCGCGGTGCTGTTCGCCGGGGCGGTGCTGCTGCCCGGCCATACGGATCCGCTCTGGTTCCTGCTGATCCCCAGCGCCATGTTCATCATGACCGGCATGCAGTTGTGCATGAGCTGGCTGCTGGTGAAGGTGCTCACTGAGCTGAGCAAGCGCGACTTCAAGGCCGAGGCCGACCTGAGCGCGAACGCTGACATCGTCAGCGACGAGACGATTATCCTGCCCGTGCCCGACCTGGCCTGAGGGCCGGCGGGCGCCGACACGGCAGTAAGCCTGATTACCCAACGCGAACGAACGTTTAGAGGAAACCACTATGGCACAGCACCTTGACAACAGCGCCTACGACGCCCTGCGCGCCGCGGCGTACCGCAGTGAAGCACCCTACGCCGGTGGCGAGCTGTCAGGCCGCAAGGACCTGGAAACTAACCTGATGGAGAACCTGGGGACGCGCCGCGTGCCGAAGGTGTCCAACGTGCGCTTCCCCGACGCCGACCCGATCGTCTCCAAGTTCAGCGCCGACTTTGAAACGCACAATGTGGACGTGCTGCTGGTCAACCCGCCCGCGCCCGACGGCGGCATCTGGATCCGCAGCCAGCACCGGGTGGGCCGCCGCAGCCGCGAAAACATGATCTGGGGGCAGGTCTCGCTGGCACAGTTGGCCGCCGTGCTGCACCCGGACTACAAAGTCGCCGTGATTGACGCCATCGCCGAGCGCATGACCTGGCCAGAGTTCGAGGCTCGCCTGCGCGACCTCAGCCCGCGCTACTACCTCACGCAGCTCACCGCGCCCACCCTGACCAACGACATGTACGGCTGCTTCCTGGCCAAGTCCATCGGCGCGACGACCATCGCCTTTGGCACGCACGTCACGCCGCTGGCCGTCGAGACCATGCGCCCACACCCCGCGCTCGACTACTGCCTGCGCGGCGAGCCGGAAATGACGCTGCGCGAGGTGGTGGACACGCAGATGGGCCGCACCGAGTTCAGCCCGGAGATCGAGAAGCTCTACCGCACCACCGACCCCGCCTGGGAGCCGGTCGTGGCGCAGCGCGACCCGCACACCGGCCAGTACGACATGGGCCACGTCAAGGGGCTGGTGTGGCGCTCGCGCGGGGAGATCGTCCGCAACGTGGACCGCAACTTCATCCCCAACCTGGACGACCTGCCGCTGCCGATGCACCACCTGCTGCCGCTGGACAAGTACCGCACGGCGGTGCTGGACGGCACTTACCAGTTCATCGTCACCAGCCGCGGCTGCACCGCCGGCTGCACCTACTGCATCAAGCACGTCAGCTACCAGCACGCCCTGCGCCTGCGCAGCCCGCAGAACATCATGGCCGAAATCAAAATGCTGGCCGACCTGGGCGTGAAGAACATCCACATGTACGCCGACCTGTTCACGGCCAACCGCGAGCAGGTGATGGGCATCTGCGACGGCCTCATCAGCTCCAAGCTGGGCCTCAAGTTCACCTGCAACAGCCGCGTGGACTATGTGGACGAGGAAATGCTGATGAAGATGGGCGCGGCGGGCTGCTCGGTCATTTCCTGGGGCATCGAAAGCGCCAACGAGCAGATCCTCAAGAACGTGCACAAGGGCACGCTGCCGGCCCGCGCCCGCCAGAGCCTCGCCTGGTCGCGCCAGGCGGGCATCCGCAACATGGGCTACTTCATCATCGGCCTGCCCGGCGAAACCCGCGAGACGATCCAGGAAACGATTGACTTCAGCAAGGAACTGCCGCTGGACCTGGCGATCTTCCACATCGCTGCGCCTTACCCCGGCACGCCGTTCTTCTTCCAGGTGATGGAGAACAACTGGTTCAAGCC
>CAZDVL010000424.1:0-2320 GCA_964508745.1 uncultured Anaerolineaceae bacterium
CGGCGTGGACTCGCCGGTCAGCGTGTCCACGAACAGCAGGCGGTCGGTCCCGGCCCGGTCAATGTCGCGCTCAAGGAACACCTGCAGCGGGTGGCCGCTGAAGTCGGTGTCGGGCTGGGCGGCGGCGGGGCCGGCCAGCAGCAGGGCCGCCAGCAGCAGCAGGCCGCGCGCGGGTCGTCGCCAGCAGGTGCGCGCGTTCAACAGGGGCCGCCGGCCTCTTCCAGCAGGGCCACGGCCGCGCGCACGCCGGCGGCCGCCTCGGCGTTGAACACGTCCGCCGCCAGCAGGTCGTGCAGCGGCCCGGCCACCGTGGTCAGCACCGACTGCTGATGCTCGACCGGGACGCGCGCCAGCGCCTCACGGTAGAGTTCCAGGCCGCGCGCCGGCGCGCCGGAGAGCAGGAACGTGTCGGCCAGGTCGAAGCGCCGCCAGTAGTCGTCGGGGGCTTCGTCCACGCGGAAGGCGCACAGCGTGCGCAGCCTGCGCAGCGACTCGACCGCCTCGGCGGCGCGCTCTGCCTTGACTTTGGCCAGCAGCAGGTTGAGCCGGGCGATGTTCAGCAGCGAGTAGGTGTCGTACTGCAGCAGGCGGCTGGCGCTTTCGTAGGCGTCGCGCGCCTCGCGCAGGCGATCCCAGTCATAGTCGTCGGGCGCGCGGCGCATGCCCCAGCGGCGCAGCGCGCCGCCCAGGTTGCTCAGGCTTTCGGCGTCGCGCGGGGCCAGGCGCACAGCCTCGCGCAGGGCGTCAACCGCCTGCTCCAGCTTGTTCAGCTTGCTGTAGGCGACGCCGATTTCGCGGTGGCATTCGGCGTTGGTGGGGTCGGCGGCGGCGGCGCGCCTGAGGTGTTCGACGCTTTCCTCATAGCGGGCGGCCTTGCGCAGCTCGCGGCCCAGCGCCAGGCGCGCGGGCATAAACGCCGGGCTGGCCTCGACGGTCTGCTGCAGCAGCTCCATGCGCTTCTGCGGCTGGTCTTCCTGCATGGCTGCCGCGTAGAGCATCTCCGGCTGCGCCCGCCGCAGGCGTTCGATCTCGCGCTCCAGCCCTTCGACGTAGGCGCGGTCGTAGACCTGTGTGTGGGCGCCCTCGCGCACCGGGCTGTCACAGCGTTCAGGGTGGCTGAGGCCGCTGACAATCGCCTGCGCCACCTGCTCGACCGACCGCTGTAGTTCGCCGGGGCTGGCGCTGTAGGGGATGGCGCGGGCGGCCCCGGCGTCGAAGCCGATGCCGGCCACGTTCTGGCTGACGATCACGGTCACGTTGTCGCGCACGGCCCAGCGCACGCCCAGTTCCAGGCAGACGCTAGCGCTGCTGCCGGTCAGGTCGGAGATGTAGACATCCGCCAGCCAGGCTTCCTGAAACGCGGAACGGTGAGCGTCGCCCGTGAACAGCCCGCCCTGCCCGACGACGATTTCCACCTCGCGGCCCAGCAGCGCGGCCAGCCGCTCACCGACCGGCCCGTAGAAATGCCGTTTGATTTCGTCCGGGTCGTTCCAGGGCGTTTGGTCGCCGCCGATGGATTCCTTCGTGCCGGGCAGCGCCACGAACACGCGCAGCGGTTGGTCGCCAGCCATGACTGCATCTCCCTTGTGCTGCCGGGCGTCCTCACGGGGTTATCGTAGCATTGGCGCGGCAATTGCACAAACCGTCACGCCAGCGGCTTTTCGTCGCGCGGGGCGCCCAGGTAGGCGCGCTCCTGGTCCACGATCTCCGGGTCGAGCTTGGCGAACAGCGCCTGCGGCTCGCGCAGGGGCTGGCCGGGCGGCAGCGCGCTCTGCTGCCAGCGGCCCACCGCCGCGCTGCCGTCGTAGACCAGCGCCTCGTGCGCGCGCGTGTCCTCCGCGAACGCTTTGATCGCCAGGTCGCCGAACAACTGGCCGTCATAGCCCAGGTAGGCGTGCACCTGCTGCGCGCTGAACGGGATGAAGGGGGCCAGCAGCGTCTTGAGGTTGTCAATCACGCGCAGCGCGGCGTAGACCGCGCGCGCCGCGTCCGCCGGGTCGTCCTTGATGCGCTTCCAGGGTTCGCGCTCGTTGAGGTAGGCGTTGGCCTCGCGCGCGATCTCCATCGCCGCCTGTAAGGCGTCGCGCAGGCGCACCTGCTCCAGCAGCGCGCCGACGGCCGCGAAGCCGGCCTCGCTGCGGGCGATGATGGCCTCGTCGGCGGGCGTGAGCGCGTCATAGGCGGGCACGCGCCCGTCATAACGCTTGTAGGCGAAGCCCAGCGCCCGGTTGACCAGGTTGCCCCAGGCCGCCAGCAGCTCGTTGTTGACGCGGCTGAGGAAGCCGTCCCAGGCGAAGTCGCTGTCGTGCGTCTCCGGGAA
>CAZDVL010000425.1:0-2313 GCA_964508745.1 uncultured Anaerolineaceae bacterium
CCAGGGGCGTTCGGCCAGCGGCAGGCGGAAATGCGCGCCCATCCCGGCGCGCAGCACCTTCGGGTTAAACGGGTCAACGCAGCCGGGGGCCAGCAGCACGGCGTCCACGCCGGCGGCGGCGGCGGCGCGCAGGATCGTGCCCAGGTTGCCGGGGTCGCGCAGGGCGTCGAGCACCAGCGCGCGCGCCGGGCGGGCGGGCAGCGGCGCGGCGGGCGTGGGAAAGACGCCGACGATGCCCTGCGGCTGTTGGGTGTCGCTGATGTGGCGCATCACGCTGGCAGAGACGGCCAGCGCGTCGGCGGCGCTGGCGGCGGCGAGGGCGTCAATCTCGGCGCTGCCGGGGGTGTAGAGCAGGTAGTCGGGCTGGTGGCCGCTGGTGAGGGCGTCGCGCACCAGGCGCAGCCCCTCCAGCGCGACGCGCCCCTCGCGGCGGCGCGCCCGCGGCTGTGTTTGCAGCGCCCGCGCCAGGCGGACGCGCGTGTTGGCGGTGCTGGTAATCATGGGCAAACGCCAGCGGGGCCGTTGTGGCCCCGCCGTGGACAGCCTGCCGTCAGGCCTGCTGGTGCATCTGGCTGAGCGCGGCCAGCTTCTCGAAGGTGGGCAGGTCGCGCACGGCCATGTCGGCCAGCATTTTGCGGTCAATCTCGACGTTGGCCTGCTTCAGGCCGTAGATGAAACGGCTGTAGCTGAGGCCGCTGAGGCGGGCCGCCGCGTTGATGCGGGTGATCCACAGCCGGCGCATGTCGCGGCGGCGGTTGCGGCGGTCGCGGTAGGCGTACCACAGGCTTTTGAGCATGGCCTCGTTGGAGCGGCGGAACAGCCGCCCGCGCGTGCCCCACTGGCCCTTGACCATCTTGAGGACTTTTTTATGGCGGCGGCGCCGCGTGAAGCCGGTTTTTGTCCTTGCCACGGTAATAGACTCCTGCAAGCAAATGCCCAGGGCCGTCGCCCTGGGCGGAAGCGATCAGAATAGGGCGGCGCGGCCTGCGTCAGGCCGGCGGGTTGGCTTTGTAACGCGCCAGGTACGGGGCCAGCTTGCGCACCCGCTTGGCGTCGCCGCTGGCGACCGGCAGCATGGTGGTGAACTTGGCCTTGGTGCGCTTGGGGGTGTTGCGGCGCAGGTGGCTTTTGCCGCCTTTGGTGCGCACAACTTTGCCGCTTCCGGTCACCCGAAAGCGCTTGGCGGTCGCTTTGTGCGTTTTGAGTTTGTATTTCTTACCCACAGCTCTGCTCCAGCGGTTACTTTTTCTTGTCCGAGATCGGGGCGAGAACCATCAGCATGGTGCTGCCTTCGAGGCTGGGGGCCTGCTCGACAGTGGCGATCTCTTTCAGCTCCTTGGCGATCGCCTCCAGCCGCACACGCGCAATGTCCGGGTAGTCGCGCTCGCGCCCGCGGAAGCGCACGCGCACGCGCACCTTCATCCCGTCCTCAATCCATTTACGCGCGTCACGCACCTTGAACCCCAGATGATGGTCGTCTGTCTTGGGCCGCAGTTGGATCTCCTTGACCTCGATCACCTTCTGCTGTTTGCGCGCCTTGCGCTCGCGCCGCTGCCGCTCATACTGGAACTTGCCAAAGTCCATGATGCGGCAAACCGGCGGCTTGGCGTTGGGCGAGACCTCAACCAGGTCCAGCCCACGCGACTCCGCCAGCGCCAGCGCCTCGCTCAGCGACATCACGCCAATGTTTTCGTTGGTGTCGGAGATCAGGCGCACTTCCCGCGCGCGTATCTGGTCGTTGATGTGCAATTCCGGCGAACTGATGGTTTACTCACCCTCTCTAGCATAAACTTCAGATGGTTCAGCGCAGGTGGGGCTGCCAGAACAGCGTTTGCTGCACGGGGCCGTCAACACACAGTCTGTACGTGTTTCGGTGCGACGCCTGTAATGTCAGGAAGACGATGGAGCGCAACGCCGAACAAGCGCGCCCGCTGGGGCGCAAACCCACCTGCGTGATTATAGCATACACAATTACCAGCACGCAAGATTAATGTGCGCCGGTTGTCCGCTGTTTACAGGCTGTCGCGCTGGAGCGCCAGCGCGGTGAAGATGGGCGGGCGGGCGGCGGTGAAGGCGCGCACCTCGGCCAGCGCCTGGTCGAAGCTGGCCAGCAGGTCGTCGTCCTCGCCCTTGAAGCGGCGCAGCGTCTGGGCGGCGCAGGCGGCGCAGCCGCGCATGGCGCGGTAGCTGTCGGTTTCGCAGCTCAGGCAGCCGTTGAGGCGCACCATCAGCAGCATGAAGGCCAGCGTTTCCTCGTGGGTTTCCGGCAGCGCGGCGATGCGGTCAACCAGCGCCTGCCAGCGCGGCCCGCGC
>CAZDVL010000426.1:0-2310 GCA_964508745.1 uncultured Anaerolineaceae bacterium
CGCGCAGGTCTTTCGTGCCCAGGTCGGTGTAGATGCCGCTGGGGACGACGTAGCCCAGCCGCCCGCCGTCCGCCAGCAGGCGGTACATGCGCTCGGTGAACAGCTTGTGCGTGGCCGTGTCGCCGCGGCCCTGGCGCGCGTAGTCGGCGCTCTGGCGCACGTAGGCGGCGGTTTCCTCAACGGCGCGCGTCTGCTCGTCGTAGCGGGCGCGGCGGCGCGGGTCCTCGGCGTCCAGTTCCTCAATGCGCTGCTCCACCTGGCGGCGGTTGAGCTTGCTCTCAACGCGCTCGTCGAACTGCGCGTAGAACTCGCGCAGGTCGGGCTTGAGGATTTCCCAGGGCGGGTTGCCGAAGATCACCGTAAAGCCGGGGGCGGGCAGCGGCGCGCCGGCGGCGTCGTAAAAGGCTTCGGGGAACTCCACGCCCCAATGGAAGGGGTGGGCGCGCGCCAGGTCGCTGAAGTGCGGCGCGGCGTGCGGCTCCAGCGCGGCGTTGAGCGCGGCGGTGGCGGCCTCCAGCTCGCGCAGGGCGCGGTCGTGGGCTTCGCCCTGCGGCGCGGCCACCAGGTCCGCGCGCAGTTGGCGGACGCGCGCCAGCGCCGGGCGGTGCGCGTCCAGGCGCGGGTCGTCGGCGCGCAGGCCCACCAGCGAGTTGCCCACCTTCACGTTCTGGTTGAGGATGAGGGGCAGCAGCTTGTTGTGGTGGCGGCCCTCCATGGCGCGCATGATCAGGTTGACGACGGCGATTTCGGCGGCCTGCGGGTCGAGGTCCACGCCGTAGAGGTGGTGCTCCAGGATCAGGCGCGGGTAATCGCGGATGCGGTCGCGCTCGGCGGTGAAGGGCGTGAGCTGGATCTGCAGGTCAAGCGGGTTGGTCACGCCCTGGGCGGCCAGCTCGCGGCGGCGGGCCTCAGCCGCGCGCTCCAGCCGGGCCAGCTCGGCCTCGTAGAAGTTCTTCAGCACCTCGTAGGCGTAGATGAGGAACGAGCCGCTGCCGCAGGCGCTGTCGAGCACGCGCAGGCCGGCGATGTCGGCGGAGGTTTTGCGCGCCTCGCCGGGGACCGGCTGGCCGCCGGGCTGGCCGTTGTGCGTGCCGTACAGCCAGCGGCCCAGGCTGTTGTCCACAAGATAGCGCACGATGACCTGCGGCGTGTAGTAGCTGCCCTGCTTCTTGCGCGTCTCCAGGTTGTCGCGCGTGATGACGCGGCCGCCCTCCAGCGCCAGCGCCTTGCCCAGGTACTGTTCGTAGGTGTTGCCCAGGATGTCGGCGGGCATGGCGCGGTAGCGCGCCTCGTACAGCTTGCTCAGCAGCGGCAGCAGGGCGTCGTCGCTGAAGCTGGCCTCGTCCACCGGGCCGTAGGCGAACAGCGCGGAGTTGTGCTGCTGGTCGAACTGGCGGAAGAAGCGGTCAAGAAACTCGTCCATCGTGAACGTGTAGCGGTTGTTGCGGCGCACCTCGTACAGCTCGCGCAGCGTGCCGGGGGGGATCACCAGGTGATCCTCGGCGAAGCGGACGATCACCAGCCGGTCAAGGAAGCGCTGGACGACGGCGCGCAGCAGCGGCAGGTCAGGCTGGCCGTCGGGGCGGCGCGCCCAGGGGTTGGCGTCGGCGCGCTGGACGATGTCCTCGGCCAGCTTCTGCCGCCACTCGCTGACGAACGCCAGGTAGTCCTTGTCCACGTCGGCGGTGTGGCGCTGGTTGCTGAGCGTGTCCAGGCTGCCGTTGAGCACGTTGGGGTAGGCAAACTGCCACAGCCAGTCGAACTCGCGCAGGTAGGCGCTGGGTTCCTCGATTGACAGCACCACCCAGTCGCGGCGGGCGTTGAACAGGCGCAGCTTCTCGAAGTTGGTGAGGATGGCCCACGTGCCGCCGTTGCCGAAGGCGTAGTTGATGGCCTGCTGCTCTTCGGCTGTGCGGTCGGTGGCCATGCCGGGCAGGGCCATCTGGTCCGGGGTGATAATCCCGGCGATGGTGTGGCGGGCCAGCTCAAGCTGTTTGATAACGCCGAAGCGCTTGGCCTCCAGGAAGATCGCGCCGCCGCTTTCGGGCAGCAGCGTCACGTCGGGGCGGCCCGCCTGCGTGTGCAGCTCGTACTTGTAGCGCGCGGGGTCCTCGATGGGCCAGCCGAGCACGTCGCGCAGCAGGATGTCAATAAACTGGCGGATGACGCCGTCCTCGGTGATCTGGCGGCGTTCGGCGGCGTCCATGCGCTCGTACTTGTCGAGCAGATTCTTCAGGTGTTGGCGGGCGGCCTGTTCGGTCAGCATGGCGTATTCGTTTCGGGTGCGCCTGGTTACAGGGATAGTATACC
>CAZDVL010000427.1:0-2301 GCA_964508745.1 uncultured Anaerolineaceae bacterium
ATCAGCACGCGCGTGGTCGCCGCCGTGCCTTTGTCGCCGTCGAGGATGCGCACTTTGTAGTCAGCCAGGCGGAAGTTGACAAGCTGTGGATACAGCGGCACCAGCGCCTTGCGCAGCGCCTGGTCAAGCGCGTTGACCGGGCCGTTGCCCTCCGCTGCGGTGTGCACAATGTCGCCTTCCAGCTCGATCTTAACGGTCGCCTCCGCCAGCGTGCCCCGCCCGCGCCGTTCCTCCACGGTCGCCGTGAAGTCAATCAGCGTGAACAGCGGCTTGTAGTCCGGCTTGGCGCGGTGCAGGCGGATGGCCACCGACGCCTCAGCCCCCTCGAACACAAACCCTTCGTGCTCAAGCTGCTTGATCTCCTCCAGCACGCGCGCGGCTTCCTCGCGCGAGACCTCCAGGCCGAATTCCTCGCCCTTGCTGAGCAGATTGCCCTGCCCGCTCAGGTCGGAGACCAGCACGCGCATCTCGTTGCCCACCAGCGCCGGGTCAATGTGCTGGTAGCTGTCCACGTTGCGGCGGATCGCGGCCACGTGGATGCCGCCCTTGTGCGCGAAGGCGCTCTTGCCCACGTAGGCGTGGTGGTCGTCCGGCGCGAGGTTGGTGATCTCCGCCACCGTGCGCGAGAGCAGCGTCAGCGTGCGCAGGCTCTCCGGCGGCACGCAGTTGTAGCCCATCTTAAGCTGCAGGTCCGGGATGATGCTGCACAGGTTGGCGTTGCCGCAGCGCTCGCCATAGCCGTTGATCGTCCCCTGCACGTGTACCGCGCCCGCCTGCACCGCCACCAGCGAGTTCGCGACCGCCAGCTCGCCGTCGTTGTGCGTGTGGATGCCCAGCGCCACGCCCGGAAAGGCCGATTTCACCATCTCGACAAAGCGCGCCACCTCCCAGGGCAGCGTGCCGCCGTTGGTGTCGCACAGCACCACACAGTCCGCGCCGCCTTCAACCGCCGCGCGGATGGTGTCCAGGCCGTACTCCATATCCAGCTTCAGGCCGTCGAAAAAGTGCTCGGCATCGTAGATCACCTCTTTGCCCAGGGCTTTCAGGTACAGCAGGCTGTCCTGAATCATGCGCAGGTTTTCGTCGGGCGTGGTTTGCAGCACATCGGTCACGTGCAGCATGGATGTCTTGCCAACCACCGTCACGACCGGCGTGCGCGCGTCCACCAGCGCCTTAATGTTCGGGTCGTCCTCTGGCTGGCTGTTTTTGCGCCGGGTGGAGCCAAAAGCGGCGATTTTCACCCGGCTCAGCGCGATGTCCTTGACCGCCTCAAAGTAGGTGGCATCCTTCGGATTAGAGCCGGGCCAGCCCCCTTCGACATAATCCACACCCAGCGCGTCCAGCAGGCGCGTCACCTTGAGCTTGTCGGCGACGGACAGCGAGATGCCCTCTCGCTGGGTTCCGTCGCGCAGCGTTGTGTCGTAAATTGCTATTCTGGCCGTCATGTCAGCTTCACCTTTTCATCACCACACCCGGCCCTTCAGGCCGGGGTTTCCTACACGGCGAGTGTGTTGACCCGGCCCGGCCGGGCCGCCTCATACGCGGCGATGTCGGTGTCCAGCCCCTGCAGGAAGCCCAACTGGTCCACCCCGTTCAGCAGGCAGTACTTGGCGAACGGGTCAATCGGAAAGGTGACGCTGCGACCGTCGGGCAGCGTCAGCGTTTGCGCCGCCAGGTCCACCGTCACCCGCACCTCCGGGTCTTCTTCCGCCAGGCTGTGAAGCTGCCGCAGCGTCGCGTCGTCCACCGCGACCGGCAGCAGGCCATTTTTGAGCGCGTTGTTTCTGAAAATGTCGGCAAAGCTCGTGCTGATTACCGCGCGCAGCCCGGCGCCGGCCAGCGCCCAGGGCGCGTGCTCGCGCGAGCTGCCACAGCCGAAATTGTCGCCGGCGACCAGCACCTCCACGCCCTGGTGTTCCGGCTGGTTCAGCACGAAATCGGGCCGGGGCGCGCCGCCGGCGTCGTAGCGCCAGTCGGCGAACAGGTTCGCACCCAGGCCGGCCTTGTCCGTTACCTTGAGGAAGCGCGCCGGGATAATCTGGTCGGTGTCAATGTCGTTGATCGGCAGCGAGGCCACTTTTCCGCTGAATGTCCTGATGGGTTCCATCACGCATATGTCCTTTCCATCAGCTCGCGCGGGTCAGCAATCGCGCCGCTGACCGCTGTCGCCACCGCTGTCAGCGGGCTGACCAGGAACGTGCGCCCGCCCTTGCCCTGGCGGCCCTCGAAATTGCGGTTGCTGGTGCTCACCGCGTACTGCCCCGGCTGAAGCTGGTCGCCGTTCATCGCGATGCACATCGA
>CAZDVL010000428.1:0-2297 GCA_964508745.1 uncultured Anaerolineaceae bacterium
CCGTCTTGCTCCCTTCCCCTGTGCTAACGGGGGAAGGGCCGGGGATAGGGGTCAGCGCCCGCGCCTATCCCGGCAGGCCGCGCGCCAGAAACTCTGCGATATGCACGGCGCGCAGGGCGCTGCCGCGCCGCGCCAGCCCGCCGTTGATCTGCGTCATGCAGCTTGTGTCGCCGGTGACGATCACGTCGGCGTTAACGGCCTCGACAGCCGCCAGCTTCTCTTTGAGCATGGCGCTGCTGATGGCGGCCATCTTCACGGCGAACAGCCCGCCGAAGCCGCAGCAGCGTTCCTCGTCCGCCCCTTCGACAATCGTCACGCCGCCCACCTGCCCCACCAGCGCGCGCGCCTGCTGCTTCAGGCCCAGCTCGCGCAGGCCGTGGCAGGCGTCGTGAAAGGCGACGCGCGTCGGCGGCAGGGTGACACCCAGGTCGGTCACGCCCAGCCCGTCCACCAGATACTCAGTGAATTCCCAGGTGATCGCGGCGGCCCACGCGGCGCGCTCGCGCCATTCCGGGTCGTCGGCGAACAGCTCCGGGTAATAGTGGCGCACCATCGCGGCGCAGCTTCCCGACGGCGTCACGATCACGTCAGCGTCAGCGAAGGCGCGCAGAAACTGGCGCGCGACGGCGGCGGCGTCCTCGCGAAAGCCGCCGTTGAACGCCGGCTGGCCGCAGCAGGTCTGCCCCAGCGGGAACGTCACCGGCACGCCCAGCCGGTCGAGAATCCTCACCACGCCGATGCCCACCGGCGGGTAGAGCGCGTCCACCATGCAGGTGACAAACAGCGAAACCGGCTTGTGCCGGGGAGAGGGACGCAGGTCGTCCGCCATAGTGCGCCGTGCCTTCCACTGGGTGCGGGTTCACAGCGCCGATTATAGCCGGGCCGCCGCCGCACGGCGATTCTTGCCCCGCGCCGCCGAACGGTGTACAACCAACAGCAGTGTGGCAGCGTGAAAGGCGCAGGCGATGACAGTTCCTATCTGGCAGACGGACGGCGCGCAGCCGGTGCGCGAGGTGGATTTTCTGGTGGTGGGCGCGGGGCTGGTCGGCTGCGCGGCGGCCTGGTTCGCGGCGCAGGCCGGCCGCGCCGTCGTCATCACGGAGGCGCGCGACGTGGCCATGGGGGCCAGCAGCCGCAACGTCGGCTTCATGATCACCGGCCTGGATTCCTACTATCACCAGACCGCCGAGCGCTACGGCGCGGCGGCGGCGCGCGAAATCTGGGCGCTCTCGCGCGCCACCCACGCCCACTGGCGGCGCTGGATACAGGCGGGCAGCGTGCCGCTGGACGAGTGCGGCTCGCTGCGGCTGGCGGAAAGCGCCGCCGAGGCCCGCGACCTGGAACAGGCCGCCCGCGCCCTGGAGGCCGACGGCCTGCCGGTGGAGTTCCTCAGCCGCGACCCGCTGGGCCGGGGCTACCACGCGGCCATCCGCCAGCCGCAGGACGCGGCGGTGCAGCCCTACGCGCTGGTGCAGGCCATCTACCAGCAGGGCGGCGCGGAGCTGGTCGCCAACAACGAGGTCTACCGCGTCGAGCAGGACGGCGACACGGCGCTGATCTACACGCGCCAGGCGCTCTACCGCGCCCGCCACGCGCTGCTGTGTGTCAACGCCTACGCGCCGCTGCTGGACCCGTACTTCGAGGGCAAGGTCATCCCGACGCGCGGACAGTGCCTGGCCACCGCGCCGCTGCCCGGCGGCCCGGTGATCGGCACGTGCGGCTACAGCGACTACGGCCATATGTACTACCGCGACACGTTCGACGGGCGGCTGCTGATCGGCGGCGGGCGCGTGCAGAACCGGGAGCTGGAACACAACACGACCGAGGATCGCGTCACCGAGCCGGTGCAGCGCGCCCTGGAGAGCTACCTGCGCGCCCGCTTCCCGGACATCAGCGCGCCGGTCGAGCGCCGCTGGGCGGGCATCATGGGCTTCAGCGCCGACGGCCTGCCGCTGGTCGGCACGCTGCCGGGGCGTCCGCGCGTCGGCTTCGCCGTCGGCTTTCACGGCCACGGGCTGGCGCTGGGCGCGGAGTGCGCCGCCCGCGCGGTGGACCTGCTGCTGACCGGGGCTGACCCCGGCGTGGTGAGCGCCGCGCGGCTGGGGTAGAAACACAAACGCGGCCCGGCCCGGCTGCAACATCAGCCAGGCGGGCCGCTGTGAGGGCTGCTGCTGAGGGCCGGCTTACTCGTCGTCGTTCTTCGGCTTGACGGTGTCGCCGTCCTCAACTTCGCGGATGATCTCGATCTTGACGCGCGCCACCAGCGCGGCGAACGCGCCCAGCGCCGCCAGCCAGGG
>CAZDVL010000429.1:0-2267 GCA_964508745.1 uncultured Anaerolineaceae bacterium
AAAAGCGGCAGCAGACGCGCGAGCAGACGAACGACGGCGGCTGACGGCTGGCCGCGCGCCCGTCCCCCAGGCGCGCCGCCATTTCGCATAGTCATTGATCAACCGGCGCTGTCGCTGTAGCTGCCCTCCAGCGCGGCGATGTCGGCCTCCAGGTTGTGCAGCAGCTTGCGCGTCATCTCCAGCCCGAAGCGCTGGCCCTCTGGCCGGGCCTCAATCGTCTCGATCTTCTGCCGAAAGAGCGCCGCTGACGCATACAGCTCGCGCAGCTTCTGGGCGTCGTCGGGCGCCATGCGGTCCACGATGGGCGGCAGCGTCACGGCGGCCGGCGGGGTGGGGGCAGGGCGTTCGGGCGCCTTCTTCTTGGGCGGCGCGGGCGCGGCGGCGGGGGCGCTGCCGTCGGCGGGCGGCTGTTTCTGCGCCTGACGCTTGGCGGCGTCCAGGTTTTTCGTGGTCGCGCTCATGGCAAAGACGGCCACCGCGCCCAGCTCGCTGTCGTAGGCGCACAGGCCCTCGATAATCAGCGCGTCGTCAGGGTCAGCGGCCAGCGCCGGCTGCACCTTCGCCCAGTGTTTGCTGGCCAGGTAGACGGTGTAGACGGTGGGCGTCAGCGGCGGGGCGGGCACGCCGCGCGGCAGGGTGGGCGCGCCGGCGGTGTGCGTCATGGCCGTGATCACCGTCTCATCAACCGTTGTGACCTCACCGGGGCGGCCTATCAGCGTGATTTTCACAGTGTCCACAGCTCCTTGTCGCGCCAGCAGCGGCGCCACCAGCGCCCCGCGCGCGTCCCAGTTAAAGACCGGCCGTGGGCGGGCGCGCGCGGCCTTGACGCGCTCGTACTGGTTGGGCAGCAGTTGGCGGCGCTCGTCGTCGGTCATGCGGCTTTTGGCCAGGTAGAAATAGACGCCGCCGGGCGTGCGCCGGCGCTGGCCGTCGCTGACCAGCAGGCCGCCCTGCTTTTCGACCCGCAGCGTTTCGTGCAGCAGCGCCCGCGCGTACTCAGGCCCGTAGTGGCGCACCAGCACGCTGATCTGGCGGATCGGGCTGGAGGCGGTTTCGCCCAGCTTGGCGGCGATCTCTTTGGCGACCTTGTAGGCCTCGCTGGGTTTGCGCTTCCGCGCCTTGTCGCTGCTGGCGGGCTGTTCGCCCGCGCCTGAGTTCTGGTCCATGCCCCGGCCCCGGTGCTGGTGTACAGTGAAGGACTGCCGTCTCCTCCGTGCTTTCATTCTAACACGATTCGCGCTGACAAGACGTGAGGGCCGGCGGCGCAGCAAAAACACCCCGCCAGCGCGGGCGGGGTGTCTGTGGGCGGGACTGCGGGCGCGCCTTACGGAATAATGAGGCGCTGCCCGGCGTAAATGCGATTGATGTTGGCGATGCCGTTGGCCGCCGCCAGCGTGTAGACGTTGACGCCGTAGCGCTGCGCGATCGTGGAGAGGATCTCGCCGCGGGCGACCACGTGGATGCGCGGGCCGGGCGGCGCGGACGGCGGCGGCGGGGCGTACACCGAGCCGTCGGCGGGCGACAGGCTGCGCACCGGGACCGAGGCGATCACGTTGGCGGCCAGCACCCAGCCGAGCACGCCGTTGGGCAGGCGGATCTGCGCCCAGGAACCGTCGAAATTGCGCCCGGTCAGGTCTACCGTCTGGTCCAGGCCCAGCGTCCCGATCACCGGCGCGGCGGGGTCCGGGTTGGCGCGCACATTGAGGGCGAAGACGCCGTTGACGCGCGCGGTGGGGATCAGCGGCGACGTGGGGGCGGCCTCGTTGATCGGCAGGTCGCGCACGCGGTAGCGGGTGTAGAGGTAGCCGGCGTTGACCCAGCCGGTGACGCCGTTGGTGAGGCCGATCAGCACCCAGTTGCCGACGCTGTTGCGCGCCAGCAGCTGCACGCCGAAGCCCTGCGGCAGCGTGGCGATCGCGCCGTAGCCCAGGCCAGGCCCTGAGCGCACGTTCAGCGTGCCGGTGTTGACGACCGCTACCGGCTCAGGCTGGGCCTGCGCCAGCGCCGGGGCCGCCACGCTCAGCAGCAGCACCCCCACAAGCAGAAAAGCGATCAGCCGTTTTAGCGTCACCATACCCTCAAGCCTTTCTCCGGCCTGCTGCCACTGTTCCAGTTGCTCAACCTTACGCTAAGTTTAGCAGAAGTTGGGCATTTAGGGAAACCAACGCGGCGTTTTTTCTTCCGGCCGGAAGCGCCCTCATCCCCCGGCGCGGACCCCTCCCCTGACCCCTCCCCTGACCCCTCCCCTAAATCCCCTCCCCGCTGGC
>CAZDVL010000430.1:0-2264 GCA_964508745.1 uncultured Anaerolineaceae bacterium
GTGGACGGCGCATCCCCGCCCGACCGCGCCAGCCTGCTGCTGCGGCTGGGCCTGCCGGAGGTCTACCCGGCGACGGCCTCGATCTCGACGTTTGTCTACAACGGCGCCGCCGACGCCGCGCCGGTGTTCAGCTACCGGCGGCCCTACTAGGGCGGGCGGCGGACATGGCGCGCGCGCTGATCACCGGCGGAACCGGCTTCGTAGGCTCACACATCGCGCAGGCGCTGGCGGCGGGCGGCCACAGCGTCCGCGTGCTGCGCCGCCGCAGCTCGCGCCTGGACGCGCTGGCGGGCGTGGCGTTTGAATCCTGCCTGGGCGACGTGCTGGACGAGGGCGCGCTGCGCGCCGCCAGCGACGGCTGCGACTGGGTGTTCCACGTGGCGGCGGTGGCCGACTACTGGCAGGCCGACCGCCAGCGGCTGTACGCGGTCAACGTTGAAGGGACGCGGCGCGTGCTGCGCGCGGCGCGCGCCGCCGGCGTGCGCCGGGTGGTGTTCACCAGCAGCGCGGCGGCGGTCGGGTTCACTAAAAACGGCCAGCCCGCCGACGAGCGCCAGCCGTTCAGCCTGGCCCCGCACGAGTTCCCCTACGGCCACAGCAAGCACGCGGCGGAACAGGTCGCGCGGCACGCCTGGGCCGCGCACGGCCAGGAAGTCGTGATCGTCAACCCGGTGGTCGTGCTGGGGCCGGGCGACCTCAACCTGATCTCCGGGCGCTTCATCACGGAGGTGGCGCGCCTGCAGTGGACGATTCCGGTCACCGGTGGCGGCGTGGGCGTGACCGACGTGCGCGATGTCGCCCGCTGGCACATCGCCGCCGCCGAGCGCGGCGCGCCGGGCGAGCGCTACATCCTGGGCACGGCCAACTACAGCTTCAACGACTGGTACGCCATGATCGCGGACACGGTGGGCGTGCCGCGCCCGTTCGTGCCCGCGCCCGGCGTCGCGCTGCCGCTGGCCGCCGCGCTGGTCGAACGGCTGCGGGCGCTGGGCGTGTCGCTGCCGGTTGACCCGCAGCAGACGCGGCTGGGCGCGCGCCGCATCTTCTTTGACTACCGCAAAGCGTGGGGCGCGTTCGGCCCGCCGCAGGTGGAGATGCACACCAGCCTGCGCGAGACTTACGACTGGTACGCCGCGCGCGGCCTGCTCCAGCCAGACGCCGCCGCCCGCGCCATCGGCCAGGCGGGGGCGCTGCTGGGCCTGCGCGCCGCCGCCCGCTGAACGCGCACAACTGCCCACCTGGCCAGGGACAAAACCCGCCCAGGGCCTCATGCCGCCGCCGCCGCCGCGCTCAATAATGAAAGCACACCTTAAGAGCGCATTAAACCGGGAGGAACGGCGGCGATGATGGTTCGCGCGGACAGTCAGATCAGGCTGGCAGACGGCCGCCTGCTGGGTTATTCCGAATACGGTATGCCCACCGGGACGCCGGCGCTGTTCTGTCATGGCTGGCCGGGTTCGCGCGTGGAGGGGCAGCTTTTCGGGCCGGCGGCGGCGCTGCTCGGCGTCCGGCTGATCGCGCCGGACCGCCCCGGCGTGGGCCTGTCCGACGGCCAGCCGCGCCGTTCGCTGGCCCGCTGGGCCGCCGACGCCGCCGCGCTGGCCGACGCGCTCAACCTGGATCGTTTCGCCGTGCTGGGCGTCTCTGGCGGCGGGCCGCACGCGCTCGCCTGCGCCTACAGCCTGCCGCAGCGCGTGACCTGCGCCATTGTCGCCGCCGGCATCGGGCCGCTGGACACGCCCGGCGCCGACGAGGACCTCGACCCGGCCGCCCGGCTGAGCTTCACGCTGGCGCGCCGCGCCCCGCGCCTGGCGGAGTGGATTATCGCGCAGACTTTCGCGCAGGCGCGCCGCGACAGCGACGCCTATCTGGGCCGCGTGGCCGCCAGCGTGCCGCCGCAGGACCGGGCCGCGCTAGCGCAGACGGACGTGCGCGCCGCGCTGGCCGCCAGCCTGGACGAGGCCTTCCGGCAGGGCTGCCAAAGCGCCGCCCAGGAGCTGGAGCTGTTCTCGCAGCCCTGGGGTTTCGCGCTGGAACAGGTCGGCGTGCCGGTTTATCTGTTTCATGGCGAGGCCGACGCCAGCGTGCCCGTCAGCATGGGCCGGCGGCAGGCCGTCCGGCTGCCGCGCTGCACGCCCCGCTTTTACCCCGACGAAGCCCACTTCTCGCTGCTGGTCAACCGCGCCGCCGACATCCTGCGCCCGGCGCTGGGCGCGTAAACCGTCGCGCACACAAGGCAATGCTGTTAAACTGAGCGCTGTGGT
>CAZDVL010000431.1:0-2235 GCA_964508745.1 uncultured Anaerolineaceae bacterium
TGCGTGTGGCGATGGCGATGGGCGTGGGCGGCGCGTTCGACTTCATCGCCGGCGTCGTCCCGCGCGCGCCCCGCTGGATGCGCCGCCTGGGCCTGGAATGGCTCTTTCGCCTCATTCGCCAGCCCTGGCGCGCCCGCCGCATGCTGCGCCTGCCGCGCTTTGTGCTGGCGGTGCTGCTGGAACGCCGCCCCACCAGCCCGCGTTAGGCATACGCTATACGAACGGCATGCATACGCCCCGCTGCCTGCTATTGCGGCCGGGCAGGCCGCGCCGGTATGATGGGGCGCATCTGTAGAAGGGGAATCGAGCTATGATCAAGCGATTATTAACCGTGTGTGTCCTGCTGCTGCTGCCCACGCTGGCGGCGCAGGCGCAGGTAGGCCAGCCGCCGCAGCTTGACGTGGCGCTGGCGGCGCTCGGCCAGCAGGTCGGGCGCGCCGTCACGCTCAACGACCTGAGCGACTGGTCGTGGGAGCAGGCCAGCTTCCCGGACACCAGCCTGGGCTGCCCGCAGGAAGGGATCAGCTACGCCCAGGTGGTCACGGCCGGCTACCGCTTCACGCTGGTTTTCGAGGGCGTGGCCTACGACTACCGCGTCTCTAACGACGGCGGCATCGTCGTGCTGTGCCATCAGGAGGACGCCGCCGCCCCGGCCACGCCCACGCCGCTCAGCCCGGAGGAACGCGACCGGTCGGTCGTCTGCCCCAACCCGGAGCCGGGCGCGCGCTACCTGCCGGCGCGCCTGACCGTCGGCATCCGGGCGCAGGTCGCCCCGGCAGCGGGCGCGGTGAACCTGCGCCAGGACGCGGCTAAGGACGCCGCCGCCGCCGGCGAAATCCCTGGCGGCGCGCTGTTCGACATCACCAGCGGGCCGCTGTGCGCCGACGGCATGGTGTGGTGGCAGTTGAACTACGATGGACAGGTCGGCTGGGCCGCTGAAGGCGAGGGCGCGGTTTACTGGCTGGAACCCGCGCCGGGCCGCCCGCTGCCCGAAGGCCTGCTGGTGATTGACGCCGCCGGCGCGCCGTTCGTCAGCGAACAGTCGCGCGTGCAGGGCGCGATCAGCGCGCGGCTGGCGCTGGATGCCAGCGGCACAACAGCGGCGGTCCCCGGCGGGGCCGGCGTTAACGGCGTCTGGTTCTACACGCTGGCCGCGCTCGGCCAGCAGCCAACGTTCATGCCCGGTGTGCGCACCTACACCAGCCTGGCCTACAGCCCGGACGGGGCGCTGCTGCTGCTGGGCGCGTCCGACGGCTGGTTCGAGCTGCGCGACACCGCCACACAGCGCGTCCGCTGGGAGGACCTGGGCCACAACGCCAATGTCAACGCCGCCGCTTATGCGCCCAACGGCAGCACGCTGGCGACGGCTGGCCCGCGCGTGGTCAAGAGCATCAACGTTTCGCCCGACAACACCATTCTGCTGTGGGACACCGCCGCGCTGGCGATGAAGGCGGCGCTGGCCGGCCACACCGGCGCGGTCAACGCGCTGGCCTTCAGCCCGGACAGCCGCGCGCTGGCCTCGGCCAGCGACGACGCCGCGGTCATCCTGTGGGACGCCGCCAGCGGCGCGGAGCTTGCCCGGCTGGAGGGCCACAGCGCCCCGGTGCGCGCGGTCGCCTTCAGCCCGGACGGCGCGCTGATCGCCTCGGCGGACACCGCCGGCGCAGTCATCATCTGGGACGCGCAGACGCGCGCGCCGCTGCACACGCTGGAGACCGTCCACACGAACGCGGTCGCCTTCAGCCCGGACGGCGCGCTGCTGGCGACCGGCGGCGGCGCGGCCACGACCGCGCCGGATTACGCCATCCGCCTGTGGGATGTGGCGTCTGGTGAGGAACTGGCACAGTTGGCGGGCCACACCGCGCCGGTGGGCGCGCTGGCCTTCAACGCCGCCGGCACGGTGCTGGTCTCCGCCAGCGAGGATCTGTCGCTGCGCTTCTGGGGCCTGACCGCCGCCGGCTGACCGTTGTTCAGGACGCCCGCCGCTGGCCCTTTTCACACGCTGGAAAGGGCCAGCGGCTTTTTTTTAGTCAGCGTCGCGATCTTTATCCGTCAGGAAGTAAATGTACATGCGAAGCTGCCCCAGCCTGATTTCATCGGCGTTGTTCACCTGCATCTGCTGGTGCGGCGTGATCGCGTAGCCGTTGAGAAACGTGCCGTTCACGCTGTCAATATCTTCCACGTAGAAGTTGTTGTCGCGGTTGTGCAGCAGCATGTGCAGCCGCGACACGCCGT
>CAZDVL010000432.1:0-2230 GCA_964508745.1 uncultured Anaerolineaceae bacterium
CGCTGCAGGTGGTGGAATACAACGAGCTGGCGCACCTGGGCGTCACGCTGCAGGACACCGAGGCGTTCGGCGGCTTCGGCATGCGCTTCTACGCCCCGACCGCCTTTCACGGCGTGCACGTGATTGTCGGCGTGCTGTGGGCGCTGCGCGTCATCGCGCGTGGGCGCCGGGGCATCTACAACCGGCACAACTACCTGGCCGTGGAAATCTTCGGCCTGTACTGGCACTTCGTCGATATTGTCTGGATTTTCCTGTTCACCATCATCTATCTGATCTGAGAGGCGGGAACGATGGCTGACGCTGAGCATAGCACCCAGCAGGCGGAGACGGGCGCGGACGACGGCCCGGTGATCCGCATTCACGACGACGTGACCGACTTCCGCCGCCCGATGGTCGAGTCCGGGGGCGCTGCCGCTGCTGCCGCCGCCGCCGACCCGCACGACCTGGCCGCGCACCGCGAATACCTCAGCGACGAAGTGGCGCTGCTGGGGCGGCGCTTCAGCGTGCCGGGCGGCATCTACACGGTGGTGTTTGGCGGGCTGGCCGTCGCCACGCTGATTGAGGTGCTGATTTTCGAGCTGCCGCGCGGCTTCCTCACCATCCCGCTGATGCTGTCGCTGGCGCTGATGAAGGCGCTGCTGGTGGTGCTGTACTATATGCACCTGCGCACCGACAGCCGCATCTTCGCGCTGGCCCTGCTGATTCCGGTGGGCGTGGCGCTGGCGGCCACCCTGTATCTGCTGGCCGTCCCGCCGACGGGGTACTGATTGCTGCGCAGGCATACAACCGGGGGCGCTCGCTATGCATATTGATCTGACCGATCAGGTCGCGCTGGTCACGGGGTCGGCGCACCGCGTGGGCCGGGCGATCGCGCTGGAGCTGGCGCGGCGCGGCGCGCACATCATGGTGCACTACCATTCCTCAGCGCCGGAGGCGGTGCGCGACACGCTGCAGGAGATCAAATCAATGGGCGTGGACGCCTTCGCGGTGCAGGCGGACATCGGCCGCGCGGAGGGCGTCGCGGACGTGTTCACGGCCGTGCGCGAGCACTTTGGCCGTCTGGACATCCTGGTTAACAGCGCCGCGCTGTTCCACAAGGGCGGCCTGCTGGAAACGTCGCTGGACGACTGGCAGCAGACGCTGAACGTCAACCTGACCGCGCCCTTCCTGTGCACGCAGGCCGCCGCCGCCGTGATGCGCCGCGAAGGCGGCCCCGGCGGCGTGATCGTCAACATCTGCGACAAAGGCGTTGACCGCCCCTGGGTGGCATATGCCGCGCACGGCGTCAGCAAGGCCGCGCTGCTGGCGCTGACGCAGGTGAGCGCCGCCAGCCTGGGGCCGGACATCCGCGTGAACGCCGTCATCCCCGGCCCGGTGATGAGGCCGGCGGGCCGCCCGATGAGCGACGAGGAGTGGGCGCAGTTGGGCGCGCCGCTGCCGCTGAAGCGCGCCGGCAACCCGGAGGACGTGGCGCGCGCGGTGGCCTATCTGGTGAGCGAGAGCTTCGTCACCGGCGCGGTGATCCACGTCAACGGCGGCGAGCACCTGGTTTAGTCCCCCGGCGAAACCCCTATTTTCAGGGGGAGGACATGATTGATTTTGAAGATCGCCCTGCGGTATGATTGCGCTGTATCCGCCGAACAGACCACCCAGAATCTGCCCTGATGGGTTTACCGGAGAATGTACGGAAGATGGCACAGAACGCTGCTTTGCCCCTGTTAAGTGAGCCGCGCGTCGAAATACGCCCGCTGCTGAAGAACGTCTACATGTGGATGACGCTGGGCCTGCTGCTGACGACCGCGGTCGCGGTCGTGACCAACGCGGTCGAGCCGCTGCGCAGCCTGATCCTCAACCCGACGGTGGTGATTATCGCGATCTTCGCGCAGTTGGGGCTGGTGCTGGCGCTCAGCTTTGGCCTGCGCCGCTTCTCCGCGCAGACCGCCACGATCATGTTTCTGCTCTACGCCGGCACGATGGGCTTCACGCTGTCGCTGGTGCTGCTGGCCTACACCGCCGGCTCGATCGTGGCCGCGCTGGGCACGACGGCGGTGCTGTTCGGCACGATGACGGTGCTGGGCCTGACGACGCAGATTGACCTGACGAAGCTGGGCACTTACCTGTTCATCGGGCTGATCGGCGTGCTGATCGCGATGGTGGTCAACATCTTCCTGCGCAGCAGCGGCCTGGAGTTCATCATCAGCATCCTCGGCGTGGTGATTTTCACCGGCCT
>CAZDVL010000433.1:0-2229 GCA_964508745.1 uncultured Anaerolineaceae bacterium
CAACGCCGGCAACACGGCCGCCGGCCAGTTCGCCGTCGCCGCCACCTTCCCGCCCAACAACGTCTTTTCGGCGGCCTTCGTGCCCGGCCTCGCCCCCGGCCAGTCCACCGTCGCCACGCTCACCGGCACGCTCACCAACACCGGCTTCTACTCGGTCGTGATCGTGGCCGACCTCAACAACGAAGTGCCAGAGGGGCCGGCCGGCGAGGCCAACAACAATTTCACCTTCAGCTACGTGATTGACAAGCCGCTGCTCAACCAGGGGCAGCGCGTGCTGAACCCCGGCGACGGCCTCGACCTGGAGGGCAACGGCCTGGCGGTGGACATCATCTGGAACCTCAACGGCCAGCAGATTGACGCCGCCGGCACGGCCCGCCTGGGCATCCTCAGCAGCGTCACGTTCGAGACCGTTCACTGGGACCTGATCAACCCCGGCATCGTCAATCAGGTCACCATCCCGCGGTCACAGTTGGGCGCCGGTTTTGTGATCGGCGTGATCACCGCCGACGGCAACCGGGGCGCAATCCGCGTGGACGACATCCCCGGCAATCAGTTGGCCATTACCTTCAAGGTGTACCAGAACTGACAGCCGCGCCTGTCAGCGCGCCGGTCTCAGCAGTGAGGCCGGCGCGGTTTCAGCCGGTCAGTTCAACTGCACGTCGAGCCAGGTGGTGCGGTTGGGCTGCACATAAATGATGCGCTGGAAGCGCACCCGCCCGTTCTCGCTCACGACCACCTCATAGTAATTGGCCGGCAGGTCGCCCAGCGTGAAGTTCTCGCCGAACGTCGGGTCGCTGTTGGCCGGCTGGCCGGCGTAAGAGAAGGCGTAGCGCTGGATGTCGGTGGATTTCACGCTCAGCGTCACGTCGTGCAGCAGGTTGCCGCTGGCGTCCGTCACCCGCCCCGCCAGCGTGCCGAACCCGCGATAGGGGTAAATCCAGATTTCCGGGTTGCGCGTCGCGCTGAAGCTGCGGAAATCGCCCACGCGCACCTCAAAGTGCAGGTGCGGCCCGATCGCGACGCCGGTGTCGCCCACCTTGCCCAGCGGGTCGCCCTGCTGAACCGGCTGCCCGGCCTCCACTTCGACCTGATCCATGTGACCGTACAGCGTAAAGACCGGTTGGCCCTCCGGCGACAGAAAATTGTGCTCGATAACCACCGCGTTGCCGTAGTAATTCGCGCTGGGGCCGAGCACCGTCTGCGCGTCGCTGCCCGCGAACACCACTGTGCCGTCCGCCGCCGCCAGGACGGGCGTGCCGCGCGGGTTGACGAACTCCACGCCCGAATGAATCTGAAGCCGGCCCCCGGATGTCCCGCCGTAGGGGTAGGTGCGGTCAATCCAGTTAGTGGCCCCGTCGGCGGCGGGCCGGCGCAGCCGGTAATGGTCGTTCACCGCCGCGGACGCATCCGGCGGGGGCGGCGTCCAGGTGGGTTCTGGCGTGTGATTCGGGTCGTCCGCCGGGTTGGTCGGCGTCGGCGAGGCAATCGGCACGGGCGTGTTGGTGATGGTGGGAGTCAGCGTGTCGGTCGGCGTCGGCGTGATCGTCGGCGTCAGCGTCGGCGTCGGGGTGAGCGTCGGCGTGAACGTCGCCGTCGGCGGCAGCGTGGGCGTGCGGCTGGGCGCGAGGTGCGCCGTCGGGACAGCGGTCGAAGCCTGGGCCGCCTCCGCCGGACCGCCAGCCGCCTGGGCCGGCGCAACCGTCACCGCGAACGGCGTCTGGCGCGGCGCCGCTGGCTGGCAGGCGGCAAGCAAAAACGCAGCGAAAAGCAGAATGCGCGTCACCATACGATCTACGGCTCGTCCTCGTCGTCCACGAAGGTAGGGGGTGTGACCGGGCGCGGCGGGCGGCTGGCCGTGAACTCCGGCGCGCGCCGCGCCAGCTCGCGCAGCAGGTCGTCATCCATCTCGCGCCCGTTAAAGCGCTCATAGAGGAACGGGTTTTCCAGCGGGTCCACCGCATAGCGCCACTGGTGATCGCTGGTCTCGCGCAGCACCGACCGGCACTCGGTGCAGCGCACGATCCAGCGCGTGTTCGGCACGCCGAACCAGCGTTCCTGCCGCGCCTCCAGCAGCGGCTCGCCGCGCTGGCAGATCGGGCACTTGTCGAACACAAACCCCTTGGCGTAGCGGTTGCTCTGCGCCAGCCCGCGCGCGTACAGCGCCGTGTACCCCAGCACCAGCGCCAGCAGCGCGCCGCCCACCAGCGCCTCAACGGGCACGCCGCCGCC
>CAZDVL010000434.1:0-2217 GCA_964508745.1 uncultured Anaerolineaceae bacterium
TCTGCACCAGCGCCATCGCCTCTGGCGGCAGGTCGGCCAGCAGCTTTTGCAGGTGGCGCTCGTCAATCAGAAAGCGCCACATGATCTCGCCCACGTTTTCCAGCGACTGGAGCGCGTCGAACACTTCTTCCGGCAGGTCGAGCGCGCTGATCGGCAGCGCAAAAGCCCCGGCGGGCAGCGTCGCCTTGACCGCGTTAATCTCCGCCAGGCGCGCCTCGCGCACCTGATTGCGGGCGTTCAGCAGCCGCGTCTCCACGACATCCGCAAAGCGCGCCAGCGTCTGGTATTCCTCTGGCATGATGGTGCGCGCGGCGGCCTTCTTGTCCATGATGCGGATCGTCTCGGCCAGCAGCTCCGGCTGCTGCGTCGGCAGCGTGGCCAGCGGCCCGGCGTCCAGCCGCACCAGCGCGTCCTGCACCGCCTCGGCGACGCTCTTGATGTCAATGCGCCAGCCGGTGAGCTTGGCCGCCAGGCGCGCGTTCTGCCCCTCGCGCCCGATCGCCAGCGAAAGCTGGTCGTCCGGCACGATCACAACGGCGGTGCGCCCGGTGTCCAGGTCGTCCTCCAGGTAGACGCCGCTCACGCGCGCCGGGCTGAGCGCCTTGGCGATGAACGCCTTCTGGTCAGGATTCCACTCGATCACGTCGATCTTCTCGTCGTGCAGCTCCTTGACGATGCTCTGGATGCGCATGCCGCGCATCCCGACGCACGCCCCGACCGGGTCAATGCCCTCCTGGATGGCCGCGACCGCCACCTTAGAGCGGTAGCCTGCCTCGCGGGCGATGTTCTTGATCTCGACCTGGCCGTTGAAGATCTCCGGCACTTCATATTCCAGCAGCCGGCGCAGCATGTTGCGGTGGCTGCGGCTGACGATGATGCGCGGCCCGCGTGGGCTGCGCTTGACCTCCGCCAGGTACACGCGCACCTTGTCGTGCGGCTTGTAGCGCTCGCCGGGAATCTGCTGCGCGCGCGGCATTTCCGCCTCGGTGCGGCCCAGGCTGAGCGTGACAACGCTGGAGTTGACGCTCTGCACCGTGCCGGTGACCAGGTCGCCCTCGCGCTCGATAAACTCCTCGAACAGCGCGTTGCGCTCGGCCTCGCGGATTTTCTGCAGGATGACCTGCTTGGCCGTCTGCGCCGCGATGCGCCCGTACTTTTTCGTCGAGCCGCGCACCTGCACCATCACGGTGTCGCCGTACTGCGCGCTCTGGTCGTAGTAGCGCGCCTCCTCCAGGTCCACCTCTGTGAGCGGATTCTCGACTTCCTCGACGACTTCCTTCTCAACAAAGATGTTCGCGCGGCCATCGGCAGGGTCAATGGTCGCATCAACGCGCTGAGCCTGACTGGCCCCGGTGTCGCGCCGGTAGGCCGACACCAGCGCTGATTGCAGCGCCTCCAGCACAACTTCCCGCGGGAGCGCCCTCAGTTCTGTAATCTCATTGAAGGCGACTTCGAATTCGCTTCTCATCTCGCTTACTTCCGAATTTGTGTACAAACGTGAACGGGGTGGACGGGACAGACAGGCAGCGCGCTCAGACTATATAAAAAAGTGGGGGTTACCCACTTTCACCGGCAAAACAATATCCTGCTCCAGGGCGCGGCCCAGCAGACACAAACGCTGGCGCACCCCCCGCCGGCTTGGCAGCATCAGACACAACCCCAAAGCCGACAACGATTCTAGCAGTCGGCTTCGGGGCTGTCAAGCTGATTTTAACCCGCCGCCTCGGCTGTCGCGTCAGCTTCGGGCGTGGCCTCCAGCCCCGGCTCGGCGGTGGCCGCGGGCGCGCCCTGGTCGTCAGCCGCCTGCGTCACCTCGGCCGTCGCCTCGGCGGTCACCTCCGCCGTCAGCTCCCCGGCGCCAAAGTCCACGCCCGGCGGCTCCGCCGTCCAGGGCGCGAAACGCAGCACGCGCCCGGTCCCGGCGTCGGCCACGAACACGCTGCCGTCCGGCCCGACAGCGACGCCGCCCACGGTCGCGAACTGCGTCGAGTTCGGGCCTTCGCGGCTCACCTGCCCGAACGACCCCAGGCAGCTTCCGGCGGTGTCGTACACCAGCACGCGCCCGGCGTCGGGGTCAGTGACGTAGACCAGATCGCGCTCCGGGTCAACCGCCAGGTACGGCCGGTTGCCCAGCTCATCGTACCAGCCGCGCACGTCAAACGTGTACAGGAACAGGCCCTCGGTGTTAAAGACCGACACGCGCCGGTTCCAGGTGTC
>CAZDVL010000435.1:0-2216 GCA_964508745.1 uncultured Anaerolineaceae bacterium
AAACTCTGCGTAGGGGAGCTTGCTATGTCAGCCAGGAAAAGCATCGTTCTGATTCTTAGCGCGGCCCTGCTGCTGTTCGCCGCCGTGCTGACGACCGGCGCGCAGGACTTCGGCACCAACTGGACCGGCGTCTTTTACAACAACACCAACTTTGCTGACCCCGCCGTCGCGACCCTGACCGGCATCAACGGCCTGAACTTCAACTGGCCGGACCGCCCGGTCGTCAACGGGCAGGTGCTCAACGCCGTCAACCCGGACAACTTCTCCGCCCGCTTTACGTCCACGCAGAATATCCTGACCGCCGGGCGCTACACCTTCACCGTCACGGTGGACGACGCGGTGCGCATTCTGATTGACGGCCAGGAACGGCTCAACGTCCCGGCGGCCGGCCTGCAAACGCGCCAGTTCGAGGCCGACCTGACCGCCGGGCCGCACACCTTCCAGGTGGACTTCATCGAGCTGACAGCCGCCGCGGTGCTCCAGCTTCAGTGGTCGCTGGGCGCGCCCGGCGCGACACAGGGGCCAACGCCCACGCCCGGCCCCACCGCCACGCCCGCGCCCACCAGCCTGCCGCCGATCGCGCCGGGCGCGCTGAGCGCGACCGTCATCCGCGCCAGCGTGCTGATCGTGCGCCAGGCCCCGTACATCGGCGCGCCGCGCGTGGGCACGATCCTGCGCGGGCAGACCTACGCGGTCGTCGGGCGCGACCCGCGCGCGCTGTGGTTCCTGCTCCAGCTCAGCGACAAGCAGGCCTGGGCCTGGGGCTATTACCTGGCCGTCAACGGCAACGAGTTCAACGCGCCGGTGGTCAACTCGTTCGTGACCCAGGGCGACCCCGCCGCCGCCAGCGGCGTCACCATCCAGACACAGGCGGGCCTGCGGCTGCGCGCCGACGCCACCGTCTATTCCGAGCAGATCGGCCGCGTCCCCTGGGGGCAGATTCTGCCGGTGATCGGGCGCACCAGCGACAACACCTGGTATCAGGTGGTCTTTGCCAACACCGTCGGCTGGATCGCCGCGTCGTACACCCGGCCGCTGCGCGGCGACCTGTCAACCGTGCCCGTCACCCGCTGACCAGCGCGGGCGGGCGCGGCGACAACCTGAAGCCACCGCGCCCGCCGACCGGCGTTATAATCAAGGCAGCAACACTGCGCCAGGCTGCACGAATCAGAGGCACCGATGAGCGACGAAAAAACCTACGAAATGCTGTGGGACTGCAAATTCTGCGGGACCAAGAAGCTGCTGGGCAAGACGCACCGTTTCTGCCCGAGCTGCGGCGCTGCCCAGGACCCTAAATCGCGCTACTACCCGTCTGACGAGGAGAAGGTGGCCGTCGAGGACCACGTTTACGTGGGCGTGGACAAAACCTGCTCGTCGTGCGACACGCTCAACAGCGCCAGCGCCGAGTTCTGCACACAGTGCGGCGCGCCCCTCGACGCCGCCGCCGCCGCTGACCGCCTGGCCGAGCAGTCGCGCGCGGCAGAAGGCGCCGCGTTTGAGTCCAGCGGCTCGCGCGATATGGTCAAAGAGGGCTTCGACGCCGAGATGCAGCGCGTCGGCGTGCAGACGGCGCCGGGCGCGAAGAAGGGCGGCCTCAGCCTGATGAAGATTGGCCTGCTTGTCGTCGGCGCGCTGGTGGTGGTCGGCGTGCTGGCGGCGCTGTTCTGGAAACAGGACGCGGCGGTGCACGTCACCGGCCACACCTGGGAGCGCACCATCCAGATCGAGGCGTTCGGGCCACAGGCCAGCAGCGCCTGGTGCGACAGCATGCCCGCCGGCGCCTACAGCATCACGCGGCGCAGCGAACAGCGCAGCAGCCGCCAGATCCCCGACGGCGAGGACTGCCGCGTTGTGCGCCAGGATCGCGGCGACGGCACCTTCACCGAGCGCCGCGAATGCACCCCGCGCTACCGTTCCGAGCCGGTTTACGACGACCGCTGCTACTTCACGATCAACATCTGGAGCTATGGGCGCCGGGTGCAGGCCGGCGGCGACAGCGTGAGCGACGAGCTGATATGGCCCAACACCAACATCCAGCAAACGGGGACCTGCGTCGGCTGTGAGCGCGAAGGCCAGCGCAGCGAAACCTACCAGGTGATGCTGCGCGCCGGCGAGAAGGACTACGTGTGCAGCGTCCCGCTGGAGCGCTGGCAGGCCATGCCGGTCGAATCGGCGTGGAAAGTGGACGTGGGCGTGATCAGCGGCCAGCCGGACTG
>CAZDVL010000436.1:0-2216 GCA_964508745.1 uncultured Anaerolineaceae bacterium
ATGCTCGCAAAACCGGCGCCAGTGCCTGACATCCGCATCCGTTATGTGCTTGGCGCTGCTGGTGCTGTGCTGGCGGCGGCGCTGGTGCTGAGCGCCCGCTTCGCCTGGCCGTCCTGGGGGGCCGGCGACGCGCTGGCGCTGGCGATCTGCGCGCTCAGCGTCGCCTTTGTCGCGGCCACGTATGCCCATTTCGTGCGGGAAACCTGGGCGCTGTACATGGTGATGGCGGTGCTGGTGTCCTGGCGGTCGCTGGGCACAACCGCCGGGCTGCTGGCGCTGCTGCTGGGCAGCGCCCTGGCCGCCGTTATATGCTGGCGCAGGCACGGCACGCCGGCGCGCGCTGCGCTGGCCCTCAGCGCCTGGCATCTGGGCGCGTTCGGGCTGGCGCTGCTGCTGGTGGGCGCACTTTACGCGGCGCTGGGCGGCGCCGCGCTGCCCACTGACCTGGGCCTGGGCGCTGTGCTGGCCCTGGCGCTGGCCGCCGTGACGGACGCCGCGGCGGCGCTGGCGCTGCTGGCGCTGCTGGCCGCCGAGCCGTTCACGTGGGCGCAGCCGCTGAAGCTGCTCGCACACAACCATCTGCTGCGGCTGGCCGCCATCCTCATCGTCGTTGTGCTGGCGCCGCTGCTGCTGCATCAGAACGGCCTGGTCGCCTTTGCGCTGGTGCAGGTGCTGATCGCTCTGCAAATTCAGCGCCACGTCCACGCCAACCGCGCCAGCCGGGCGCTCGAACGCCGTTTGCAGGAATTCGCCCTGCTCAACAGCATCAGCCAGGCGGGCGCCAGAACGCTGGTGCTGGACGACGTGCTGGCGGCCGTCTACGAACACACCAGCAGGCTGATCCACCTGCGCGGCCTGTACGTGGCGCTCTACAACCAGCCGCAGGACACCCTCGATTTCCGGCTGGTCATTGTGGATGGCGTCGTGGTGCAGTGGCCCAGCCGCCGCGCCGACGCCCGTTACGCGGCGGAAAAGGCCATCCACAGCGGGCAGCCGGTGCACATCGCCGGCGCGGACACCACCGCGCAGCCGCCCGAACCCAACGCCGCCGACCTGAACTGCGGCGCGTACCTCAGCCTGCCGCTGACGGCCGGCAGCCGCGCGCTGGGCGCGATCGTGCTGCTCAGCGCCGACGCCGACGTGTTCACGCCCGAAGTCACCAGCACGCTGCAACTGATCGCCAGCCAGACGGCCCTGGCGGTGCGCAACGCGGTGCTGTTCGCCCAGCGCAGCGAGCTGGTGGACGGCCTGTCGCACATCAACGACTCGGTGCAGAACGTGCTGTTCAGCCCCAACCGGGAACAGGCGCTGCTCGCCGCGTGCCAGACGGCGCTGGCGCTCACCCGCGCCAACCGGGCCGCCATCTATCTGCTGCAGCCCGACGGCGCCACGCTGCGCCTGGAAAGCAGCATGGGCCTGAGCGCCGCCTACCAGCAGCGCTTCCGGCTCATCCCCTTCCAGCCAGACCTGTACGCCGCCGGGCCGCGCGTGATCACCGACACGCTCCAGCAGCCGGACAGCGCGCCGCTGGCCGAGGAAGGCATCGCCGCCTGCGTCGAGATGCCGCTGCTCTCCACCGGGGAAATACGCGGCCTGCTGACAGCCTGCCACCCCGCGCCGCACAACTACACCCTGACCGAGCTGTACCTGCTGGAAACGCTGGCCAACCAGATCACTGCCATGCTGGAGAACGCCCAGCTTATCCAGCTTCTTGAGCTGTATGCGTCCGAGATGGCGCAGCTCGTGGACCTGTCACGCATCTCGACCGCCAGCATGGAGCTGGAAACCGTCGTCGCCGGCGTGACGCCCATCATCCAGGACATGACCGGGGCCGGGCGCGTGGCGCTGCTGCTGTTCGACGCCGACGGCCAGCCGCCGCACCAGCTCGCCGCCCTGCCCGAACTGGCGGCCCTGGCCGCCGCCGAACAGGCCGAACACCACACATACCACGCCGGCGCGCCGCTCTCCGCCGGGCTGGCCGCGGAGATGCGCCAGCACAACGAGCAGACCGTGACGCTCATCCCGCTGCGCGCCGGCGGCGCGCTGCTGGGGGCGCTGCTGCTGGGCAGCGCTGGGCAGAAAACCTTCTCCGACCACCAGTGGCAGCTGCTCAGGATGGCCGCCAACCAGATCGCCGCCCACATCCGCAACGTGCAGCTTTACGCCCAGACCCGCGCCGACCTTGACCAGCGGCTGGAACAGCTTTCGGTGGCCGA
>CAZDVL010000437.1:0-2216 GCA_964508745.1 uncultured Anaerolineaceae bacterium
GCGGCGGCAAAAGCGCGCCCCTGGCCGCGAAGTGTGATACAATGCGCCTCAGATTGCACGCTGCACTTGTGCCGAGAACGGTATCGGGAGACGCGCATGTCGGTCATTACGGTGCTTCGGCAGGCAGACATTTTCTTTGAGCTGACCAACACCCAGCTTGAGCTGATCGCGTCGCTCTGCGCTGAGCGCCACTATCAGGCCGGCGATTACATCTTCGAAGAAAACACCCCCGGCGACGAGCTGTATGTCATCGCCAACGGCGAGGTTGAGATTCAGGTCAACCCGGCGCTGCTCGGCAGGGACAAGCGCGGCGGGCCGCAGACGATCGCCACGCTGCGCCGGGGCCAGTCCTTCGGCGAAATCGCGCTGGTGGACGAAGGCCTGCGCTCTGCCAGCGCCCGCTGCGCCCAGCAGGACACGCACCTGCTGGTCATCCCGCGCGAGAAGCTCATGCTGCTGTGCGACACCTACCCGCAGCTTGGCTACCGCCTCATGCGCAACCTGGCCGCTGACCTGGCGATGAAGATCCGCCACACCGACCTGCAGGTGCGCGAACATCTCACCTGGGCGCCCGGCGAGTAAGCACACACGCCGTTCGCGTCCGCCCCCGCCGAAAGGATCGCCCCGCGCGATGCCGCCGCCGCAGCCGCTGCAAATCCTGCTGATCGTCACCGCCTGCCTGCTGATCGGCCTGTCAAAAGGCGGCCTGGGCGGCCCCATCCCGGTGACGCTGACCACGCCCCTGCTCAGCGCCGTGATGCCCGTGTCGCAGGCCGTCAGCCTGGTGCTGCCGCTGCTGATCCTCGCCGACGTGTTCGCGCTGTGGGCTTACTGGCGCGCCTGGGACATGCGCTACGTCCGCCTGATGCTGCCGGCGGCCGTGCTGGGCACTGCGCTGGGGCTGCTGCTGCTGGCCGCCCTGCCCGACCTCTGGCTGCGGCGGCTGCTGGGCCTGTTCACGCTGACGGTCGTGCTCTACAAAACCGGCAGCGGCCGCATCGCCCGCCTGCACTACCAGCCCCGCGGCTGGCACGGCTGGCTGGCCGGCGGCGTGTCCGGGTTCGCGTCCGCGCTGGCCAACACCGGCGGGCCGCCCTTCACGGCCTACATGCTGCTTCAGGGCGTCTCGCCGACCGTGTTCATCGGCACGACCACGCTGTTCTTCGCCATCATCAACCTGCTCAAGCTGCCGGCAGTCGCCGCCGCCGGCCTGCTCAACTTTCCGCTGCTGTTCAGCGCCGTCTGGGCCATCCCGCTGATCCCGCTGGGCGTGTGGGCCGGGCGGCGGTTCATCAGCCGCGTCAGCCCGCAGCTTTTCGAGGGCCTCATGCTGGCGCTGCTGCTGGCGGCCAGCCTGTCCCTCATCCTCTCGCCCGGCGCCTGACTAATCGCCCTCTGCCGCGACCAGGCGCACGAATTTGCGCTTGCCCACCTGCAGCACCGCCGGCAGCATCGCCAGCGTGACCACCGCCTGCGTGTCCGTCACCGGCTGCTCGTTGAGGCGCACGCCGTTCTGCTCCATCAGGCGCTTGGCCTCGCCGCCGCTGCTGACCATGTTCAACCGGCGCAGAATGTCCAGCACGCGCTCCGGCTGCGCCAGCGTCTCGCTCGGAATATCTTCCGGGATGCCGCCGTGGCTGCGAAATACCTCGTCCCAGCGCTTCTGCGCCGCCGCAGCGTCCCCCGCGCTGTGGAAGATTGCCACGATCTCGCGCGCCAGCCGCATCTTTTCCTCGTTCGGGTGCAGCCTGCCGGCGGCCAGCTCGGCGGCCAGCGCCTGCACCTGCGAGTCCGACCAGCCCAGAATCAGCTTGTGGAAAATGGGCAGCGCCTTGTCCGGCAGGCTCATCACCTTGCCGAACATGTCCCAGGCTTCGCCCAGCAGCGGGATATGGTTGCCCAGGCTCTTGCTCATCTTGATGTCGCCGTCGGTTCCCGGCAGGCTTTCGCCCATGATAATCGCGATCTGCGGCTGCTGGCCCAGCCCCTGCTGAAGCTTGCGCCCGGCCACCAGAATGTTAAACAACTGATCCTGCCC
Source organism: uncultured Anaerolineaceae bacterium (assembly GCA_964508745.1). Classification (GTDB taxonomy): domain Bacteria; phylum Chloroflexota; class Anaerolineae; order Aggregatilineales; family Phototrophicaceae; genus DAOTWC01. The sequence continues at coordinate 2,039 of CAZDVL010000437.1, forward strand.
GCCCACCTGGACATCGGCTTCCTGCGCCACCGCGTCGTAGCCCTGCATCAGCCCGTAGAACAGCTCGTGCAGGTAGATCGGCTCGCCGGCGTCCAGCCGATTCTTGAAGTTGTCGCGCGCCAGAAACTGCTGCACCGTGAAGTTGCTCGCCAGCCGGATGATGTCGGCAAAGTCCAGC
>CAZDVL010000438.1:0-2202 GCA_964508745.1 uncultured Anaerolineaceae bacterium
CAGGCGCTGGCGGCGGTGCTGGGCGGCACGCAGTCGCTGCACACCAACAGCATGGACGAGGCGCTGGCGCTGCCGACCGAGGGCGCGGTGCAGGTGGCGCTGCGCACGCAGCAGATCATCGCCCACGAAACCGGCGTCGCCGACAGCGTTGACCCGCTGGCCGGCAGCTACATGATTGAGGCCCTCACGCAGCAGATCGCGGAACAGGCCGCCGCTTACATCCGCCGCATTGATGAGCTGGGCGGGGCGCTGGGGGCGATTGAGGCGGGCTTCATCAACCTGGAGATTCAGGACGCGGCCTACGCCTACCAGCAGGCGGTCGAGCAGGGCGAGCAGGTGATCGTTGGCGTCAACCGTTTCACCGCCGCCGAGGACCGCGAGCCGGACCTGCTGCGCGTGGACCCGGCGATTGAGGCGGCGCAGCGCGCGCGCCTGGCCGAGCTGCGCGCCGCGCGCGACAACGCCCGCGTGGCCGAGCTGCGCGGCCACCTGGAGGCCGCCGCGCGCGGCAGCGACAACCTGCTGCCGCTGCTGGTTGAGTGTGTCGAGAACGATGTCACGCTGGGCGAGATCTGCCACACGCTGCGCGGCGTGTTCGGCGAGTACCGGCCCAGCGTCACGCTATAAGTGAGGGAGAGGTGGCGATGCGGTTACAACTGGCTTACGGCAAAAACGGCCTGGCGGTGAACCTGCCGGACGGACTTGATGTTACCGTGATCGAGCCGCGCCACAGCGCGCCGCTGGTGGACCCGGCGCGGGCGCTGCGCGCCGCCCTGCGCCAGCCGCTGAACAGCGCGCCGCTGCGTGAGCTGGTGGCCGCCGACGACACGGTCGCCATTGTGTTCAGCGACATCACGCGGCCCGCGCCCAGCCATCTGCTGCTGCCGGCGCTGCTGGCGGAGCTTGAGCATGTGCCGCCGGAAAACATCGTGCTGTGCAACGCGCTCGGCTCGCACCGGCCCAACACGCGCGCTGAGCTGGTCGGGATGCTGGGCGCGCCGCTGGTCGAGCGCTGCCGCATCGTGCAGAACGACGCTTTCGACCCGGCCACGCAGGTGTACGTCGGGCGCAGCGCGCGCGGCAACGACATCTGGATCAACCGCGCCTATATGCAGGCTCGCGTTAAAATTCTGACCGGGTTTATCGAGCCGCACTTCTTTGCCGGTTTTTCCGGCGGGGGCAAGGCGGCGATGCCAGGCATGGCCGGGCAGGCGACGATCCTCAACAACCACAACGCCGCGATGGTCGGCAGCCCGCTGTCCACCTGGGGCGTCGCCGCCGGCAACCCGATCTGGGAGGAAGCGCGCGAGGCCGCGCTGCTGACCGGGGCGGATTTCCTGCTCAACGTCACGCTGGACCGTGACAAGCAGATCACCGGGATTTTCGCCGGCGAGCTGTGCGCCGCGCACGACGCCGGCATTGACTTCGTGCGCGAGCGCAATATGGCCGCTGTGGACGAGCCGTTCGACATCGTGCTGACGACCAACTCCGGCTACCCGCTGGACATGAACCTGTACCAGACGGTCAAGGGCATGAGCGCCGCCGAAGCGATCGTGCGCGAAGGCGGGGCGATCATCATGGCGTCGGCGTGCCAGGACGGCATCCCCGACCACGGGCTGTTCGGCAGCCTGCTGCGCGGGGCCAGCAGCCCGGCAGAACTGTACGCGCAGATTATGGCGCTGGCGGAGCCGAAGCAGGATCAGTGGACGGCGCAGATTCAGGCGCGCATCCAGCAGAAGGCGGAGGTTTACCTCTACACCGACGGCCTGACGGAGCAGCAGGTCCGCGACTGCCTGCTGACGCCGTGCCGCGACATCCCGGCGCTGATCGAGGCGCTGCTGCGGCGCTATGGCCCGCGGGCGCGCATCGGCGCGCTGCCCGACGGCCCGCAGACGATCGCGTTTGTGCGCGCGGCGGTGGTTTAAGGCCGCGCCCGCAAATACAAACGGGGCTGCCCGGTTTACCGGGACAGCCCCGCTGTGCGCGTTACGACGGCGGCGTGTTACTCGTACAGAACCGCCATGATTTCTTCGCTGTCAATGTTGTCGGCGTCGTACCACATGAAACCGGTGTCAATCACCGGCTCCAGCTCCTCGCCGCGCAGCGCCATCACGGCCGCTTCGACAGCCTTGTAGCCGATGCCGATCGGGTTCTGCGTGATCGCGCCGGCGGCGATGCCGTCGCGGATCGCGGCGATCTGCT
>CAZDVL010000439.1:0-2200 GCA_964508745.1 uncultured Anaerolineaceae bacterium
ACCGCCGCCAGCGCCAGCAGGTTGAGCAGCCCCGGCGGGCGCGACTCGATCACGCCGGCCGCCGCGCTGATGTCCCAGGCGAACGCCGCGCGCGCCGGCGCGCCGCCCGGCGGCGTCACGTCCACCAGCGCCAGCCAGCGCCCGGCCCGGTCAATCTCGGCGCCGGCGGCGGCGTAGAGGCTGCCTTCGACCGCGTCCGCCTGCTGAGCCGGCGCGCGCTGGTCCAGCTCAGGGTAGACGAACTGCACGCGCACCGCCGCGTCCTCAACCGGCGCGCCGCCGCGTGTCAGGCTGATGTCGTAGGTGTTCACGCCCGGCCCGCCGGGGATGATGGCCATCTGCACGTTCAGGTCGCCGGCCTGCTGCGCGGCCTCCGGCGCGGGCGGCGCGCCGTCCAGGAAGGTCGGCTCTGGGACCGGGGTGGCGCTCAGCACGGCGACGGCCAGCAGCGTCGCCAGCGCCAGCGCTGTTTCGACGCGCAGGGTCACGTCCAGCGGCCCCAGGCGGCCTGCGGCGCTGGTCCAGCGGGCGTAGCGCTCCGGCTGCGCGGCGATGTGGTGCGCCAGCCCCAGCAGCAGCAGCAGCGCCACCAGCGCCAGCTTGACCAGCAGCGCGCCGCCCCAGGCCGTCCCGGCGAGGTCGGCGGGCGCGTAGAGCCAGTTGAGCGCGCTGTAAACGCCGGTGGCGATCACGATCGTGACGGCGGCCACCGCCAGCCGCGAGAAACGCCGCAGCGCCGCCAGCAGCGCCAGCCGCCGCGCCTCGCCCGTGTACGGCCGCAGCGCGGCGGGCAGCGTCAGCACGAGCGCCGCCAGCCCGCCGGTCCACACGCCGACCGCCAGCAGGTGCAGCCAGTCGTTGAACACCGCCGCCCAGGGCCACAGCAGCGACCCCGCCGCGTGGCTGGTGACGCTGAATGTGCCGACCGCCAGCGCCGCCGCCCACACGTTGGCCGTCCAGAAGGCGCGCACCAGCCCCGGCCGCTGGCCGTGCAGGGTGATGCTGAGGCCGTGCAGCAGCGCCACCAGCGCCAGCAGCGCGACGCGCGCGTTCCAGACATCGCCAAAGCGCGAGCCAATGCGCACCACGCTCCACAGGCCGCCGCTCAGCACCTCTAACGCGCCGGTGTTAAAGAACACCATTGACTGCTGGAGCAGCGCCAGCGCGCTGGCCGCCAGCGCGAGCGCCAGCGCGGCCCACACCAGCGCGCTCAGGCGGCGCATCACGCGCGGCGGCAGCAGCCCCGCCGGGTGCTGTGGGCTGCCCCACGCCGGGATCATCACGTAAGCGTAGACGACGAACGTGCCGAACAGCAGCAGCAGCGCCGCCAGCAGCGGCACGCGCCAGGCGACCTCTAGCCAGTCCACCGTGTAGCCGCTGGAGCCGGCGACCCCGGCCACCTCTGCGCCGACGAAAAAGACGCGGCTTTCCGCGACGACGTGGCCGTCGCTGGCAAACGCCGGGCGCAGCTCCACCACGTAGGCGCCGTCGGGCAGGCCAGGCGGCACGCGCAGCGCCATCAGCGCGTGGTTGTCGGGGTCTACGCCGCCCTCGGCCAGCACCGCGCCGCCCTGGTCGCGCAGGCGGATGGCGCTGAACGACGGTTCCAGCGCCTCGCTGAACCAGTACTGGAGGCGGGTGGGCGCGCGCGTCAGCACGGCCCGGTCTTCGGGGATGGCGCGCACGATGTAGCCATGCGCCGCCGCTGGCAGCGTGTTGATGGCCAGCAGGGCGGCGGCCAGCAGCAGCGTGACGGTACGGGCGACAGGTCTCATCAGGAATCCACCAGGCAGGCGCACACGCGCTATTCTACCGCAGCGGCGCGCGCCTTGTGTGCGTGTTCACGAACCGCTTATTTTGGCGGGGCGGCGGCGCTCAGTCCAGATGAAAACGGTCCGGGCTGTCTTCGGACGGGGCCTCGCCGGGTGGCGGCTCTGCGTCCGGGATGCTGCTCCGGCTGCGCAGCCAGGTGACGGCCATCAGGGCGATGAAGACCACCGCCACGCCCAGGAAAATGATTTCATCCAGGCTGCCGAGCGCGCCGTGCGCGCTGATCACGGGCAGGTACATGGTTCAGCCTCAGGTCTATGCCGCACGATGGACGCTGGAAGGGAACGAGTACCCCCGGCAGGATTCGAACCTGCGACCCAACGCTTAGGACGCGCCGGCTCTGTCCTCTGAGCTACGGGGGCGGCTGTGC
>CAZDVL010000440.1:0-2196 GCA_964508745.1 uncultured Anaerolineaceae bacterium
GACCGCATCCTCAGCCTGCTGGAGGTGACGCTGGGCGTGATCGCGCTGCTGCTGCCGCTGGCGCTGGGCGTGATGATCTACATCTACCAGCAGAACAGCCGGACGCAGCGCGCGCTGGCGCGCGACGCCGCCGACGCCATGAACGCCGCCACGCAGTCGGCGGAGATCGCCAGGGACAGCCGCAACCAGATCGCCGCCAGCAGCCAGCAGCTTATCGAGCTTAACACGCGCGTGGAGCAGGCGCTGACCTCGATTGAGAAAGAGGAACGGACGCTTTCGGAGATGAAGCCGAAGCTGGACGCGGCGCTGGAGCGCGACGAGAAGATGGACCAGCAGGTGAACGACGCGCTGGTGACCATCGAAACGCTGCGGGGCCGCCTGCTGGTGCAGATGAAAGAGGCCGAAACGCGCGTCAGCGAGCTGGACCGGCGCGTTGCGGAGGCGGTCAGGCAGGCGGAGCAGTACCGGCAGGAAGTGGAACAGCTCCGGCAGGCGCTGAAGGAACTGCAGCGGATGCAGCCGGAGCTGGTGCAGTTCACCACCCTGTCGGAGATTCAGTCCAAGAGCGTGCTCATGTTCAGCAGCGACTCGTTCAAAGCGCGCAGCGCGGTGCTCAGCCTGTTGGAGTACACGCGCGACCCCAGCTTCGTCGTCCGGCGCGAGGCCGTGCGCGCTTTCACGCGCGTGCCCGACGCCGGGGCCGCCTTCCCGCTGCCGGTGGCCCACATTGTGCGCCGCCTGCAGGAGATCAGCGCCGACGACGAGGAGCAGCCGGGCGTGCAGCTTGAGGCCCGCCGCATCCTGGACAAGTTCACCAACGGCGGCGCGCCGGCCGCCTGAGCCGCGCCGGCTATCGGCCGCCGCCGCTGCTGCGCTGGAAGATTTTCGCCGGCAGGTTGAAGCCATACTGCCTGAACACGTCCACGAAGTTGGGGCGGAAGCCCGTCGGCTCAAGCGCGCCGCCGTTCTCGTGCGAGTAGTCCATGCCGACGTGACCGGGCAGCCGGTAGACGAACAGGTCCTGCAGCGTCACGTTGTCGCCCTCCATGCCCTGAATCTCGGTGATCTGCACCACCTTGCGGCTGCCGTCTTTCAGGCGCGCCTGCTGCACGATCAGGTCAACGGCGGCGGCGATCTGCTGGCGAATCGTCAGCAGCGGCAGGTCCATGCCCGCCATCAGGCACAGCGTCTCCAGGCGCGCCAGGCAGTCGCGCGGGCTGTTGCTGTGCACCGTCGTCAGCGAGCCGTCGTGGCCGGTGTTCATCGCCTGGAGCATGTCCAGCGCCTCGCCAGAGCGGCACTCGCCGATCACCAGGCGGTCCGGGCGCATGCGCAGCGACCCCTTGACCAGGTCGCGGATCTCCAGGCGGCCTTCCCGCTCGGTGCCGGGGATGGCCGGGGCCGTCTCCAGCCGCACGACGTGGCGCTGCGCGAGCTGTAACTCCGCCGAGTCCTCGACGGTGACGATGCGCTCGTCCTCTGGAATGTAGGCGCTGAGCACGTTGAGCAGCGTCGTCTTGCCTGAGCCTGTGCCGCCAGAGACGACAATGTTCAGGCGCGACACGACGCACGCCTCGAAGAACAGCGCCACGTCCGGCGTGAACGACCCCCACTGGATCAGGTCGTTCACCGTCAGGCGCTTGGCCGGGAACTTGCGGATCGTGATGGTCGTGCCCAGCAGCGCCGACGGGTCGGTCACGATGTGCACGCGCGAGCCGTCGGGCAGGCGGGCGTCCACCATCGGGAAGGAACGGTTAAGCTGGCGCTGGAGCGGGCGCACGATGCGCTGCGCCGTGAACAGCGCGTGCTCGTTGTCGTCAAAGACGTACTCGGTTTCCAGCAGCTTGCCCTTCGTCTCCGCAAAGACGATCTCCGGGCCGTTGACCATGATCTCAGAGATGTTCGCGTCGTCCACCAGCGCCTGGATCGGCCCGAAGCCCAGCAGGTCGTCGAGCAGGCCCGCCGTCAGCTCCTGCACCTCCGGCGGCGCAAGCTGCGCGCCCATCTTGTGCAGGATGGTGTGCAGCCGCCCGGCCAGCAGCTTCTGCTTTTCGACATCGTGGCGCTGCCACAGGTCCGCTTCTTCCGGGAAGGCCAGCAGCTTGCCGCGTAACTGCCGGCGCAGTTGGGCGACGCGCGGCGTGGTGCGGCGCTTGGGCGGTATGACGTAGCCCGTGTCCAGCGTCACGGCCCCGC
>CAZDVL010000441.1:0-2193 GCA_964508745.1 uncultured Anaerolineaceae bacterium
GGGGCTTTGCCGATGCCGATCACGCGGCGCAGCGCGGCGTCCACGCGCGGGTGGCGCGCCAGCCAGCCCAGCATGCGCGGCACGAACCAGTCCGGCAGCATGACGTAGGTGTAGCGCATCGCCAGCTTGGCCGAGAACGGCCAGCCGGTCACAAAGTGAAAGTAGTGGAAGCAGGCCCGGCGCAGCGTCCGCCGGGTGTGGGCGTCGGGCGCGCAGCCGTCCACCGTCTGCCGCAGCAGCCCCCACAGCCGGAAATCGAGCTTGAAGGCGGCGATCAGCGCTGGCTGTCCCGGCGCGAACTGGCGCACGCGGATTCTGCCGCCGCGCCGCGCCACCGTGTAATGGTGCAGCGTTCGTTCCACCGGCACGAACGTTCCCTGCCGGGCCATGTGCAGCAGAAACACCGTGTCGGACGCCTCGACCGCGTGGAAGGGCAGCCCCGGCGCGACTGTTGCGCGGCGGTACAGGCCATAAAACGGCGTGTTGACCGCCGGCGTCATCAGCAGGTTATAGCAGCGTTCCCAGGCTGTCGCGCTGCTCATGTCCACCGGGTAGCGCTCGGCCCGGACCGCGCCGGTGTTTTCGTAATGGTAGTAACTCTGTGCAAAACACAGCGCCGCGCCTGCGTTGGCTTGCAGCGCCGCCAGGCACGCGCTGATAAACTCCGGCTCCCACCAGTCGTCGTGCGCCGCCCACATGAAATAGCTGCCGCCCGCCAGCTCATAGACGCGCGTGAAATTGCCCTGCGCGCCGATGTTGCGCTCGTTGCGACACAGCCGGATGCGCGCGTCGCGCGCGGCGTAGGCCTCGCAGATAGCGTAGGTGTCATCGGCAGAGGCGTTATCACAGATGATTAACTCAAAGTCGGCGAAGTCCTGCGCCAGCAGCGAATCAAGCGCGCGCTGGATGCCAGCGCCGCTGGCGTTGTACACGGGCATACCGATGCTGACGGCGGGTTGGGGCGGCATACAGGTCCTTCTGGCGGCTGTGAGTGACCACCTCTATTATAACGGCCTGCGGGCGCTGAACCCGTTAAGGCTCTCGCCTGCCCGAACGTGCTATGATGGGTCAATGTGCCGGGCGGGCGGAATCAACAATGCGACAGGACCTTGAACTGCGGCGTTTTGCCGCTGACAGCGTGATTAACCTGGTGCGGCTGGGCGGCGCGGCGGCGCTGGGGCTGCTGCTGTCGGCGCTGCTGGCGCGCGGCCTGGGCACAAGCGGCAAGGGCATCTATGAACTGGCCCTGGTGCTGCCGCTGGTGATTCAGTCGGTGTTCAACGTTGGCATCACGATGTCCGCCGCCTATTATGTAGCGCGCGGCGACCACGACATCGTGACGGCCACGCGCGGCAGCATCACGCTGTCGCTGTGGCTCAGCGGCGGCGGCCTGCTGATCGGCGCGGCGCTGGTGTACCTGGGCGGCGCGGCGCTGTTTCCCGGCGTGCCCGCCGACCTGCTCTACCTCAGCCTGCTGCTGCTGCCGCTGCTGTATCTGCGGCTGCATCTGGGCGCGGTGCTTCAGGGGTTGCAGGACTTTCGCGCCTTTGGCCTGGTGGAGCTGACGCCGCCGCTGGTCGCGGTGCTGCTGATTGTGCCGCTGGTGCTGGTGCAGGACGGCGGCGCGGCCGGGGCGCTGCTGGCGACTATCGGCGGGAACGCTGTCGGGCTGGCGCTGGCCGTGCTGCTGCTGCGCCGCCGTATGGCCGCGCCCGCGCCGCTGCTGACGCTGCGCCTGGGCCGCGCCTACTGGCGGCAGATGGCTGGCTATGGGATGAAAGCGCAGCTTAACATCATCGCGGTGTACCTGCTGCTGCGCGTGGACGTGTTTCTGCTCAACCTGTGGGGGCCGGGCGGCGCGGCCTCGGTCGGCATCTACTCGATTGCGGTGCTGCTGGCAGAGCGCATCTGGACGTTCAGCACCATTACCGGGCAGGTGATTCTGCCGCGCATCGCCTCGTGGGAAGGTGATGATGACCGCCGCACCCAGCTGACGCTGCTCAACGCCCGCCTGACGTTCTGGTTCGGCGGGCTGATTCTGGTGGCGCTGGCGCTGTTGGGCGAGTGGTTTATCGTGCTGCTGTACGGCGAAGCCTTCCGCCCGGCGGCACAGCCGCTGCTGTGGCTGCTGCCCGGCATCGCGCTGTTCAACCTGGCGCGGGTGCTGGGGCCAGACATCGCCGGGCGCGGGCG
>CAZDVL010000442.1:0-2190 GCA_964508745.1 uncultured Anaerolineaceae bacterium
CGCTGGCGGCGCGCTGCCCGCTGCTGCTGGCCCCGGCGATGGACGGCGGCATGTACGCGCACGCGGCGGTGCAGGCCAACCTGGACACGCTGCGCGCGCGCGGGGCGCTGGTCATCGAGCCGGACGAAGGCCGCTTCGCGTCCGGGCTGGCCGGGCGCGGGCGCCTGCCGGAGACGCCGGCGCTCGTCGGCCACATCCGCCGCGCGCTGGGGCGGGCCGGCGCGCTGGCCGGGCGGCGCGTCATCGTCACCGCCGGCGGGACCAGCGAGCCGATTGACCCGGTGCGCTATGTGACCAACCGTTCCAGCGGCAAACAGGGCTACGCGCTGGCGCAGGCGGCGCTCGACGCCGGCGCGGACGTAACGCTCATCAGCGCCGCGCGCGGCCTGCCTGTCCCGCCGGGGGCGGCGCTGGTCGCGGTCGGGACAGCGCGCGAGATGCTCGACGCGGTGCTGGCGGCCCTGCCCGGCGCGGACGCGCTGCTGATGGCGGCGGCGGTGGCCGATTTCACCCCGGCGGACGTGGCCGCGCACAAGATCAAGAAGTCCAGCGCGGGCAGCCTGACGCTGACGCTGGCCCCAACAGCCGACATCCTGCTGGCGGTCAGGCAGGCGCGGCAGGCGGGCGGCTTCCCGCGCGTGGTGGTGGGCTTCGCCGCCGAAAGCGAAAACCTGCTGGCGAACGCGCGCGCCAAACTCGAACGCAAGGGGCTTGACCTGCTGGTCGCCAACGACATCACCGCGCCGGACGCCGGCTTCGCCGTCGAAACCAACCGCGTCACAATCCTCGACGCCGACGGCGGCCAGCAGCCGCTTGAGCTGCTGAGCAAGGCCCGCGTGGCCGAAATCGTCGTGGGCCGCGCCGCCGCGCTGCTGGGCCAGCGCTGACGCGCGCGGTCTGCCGGTTTGCCGGTTCTGCGGTAGTATTGAAGGCAGTTTCGTTTGCTGGTGCAAGCTCTGAGGAGGATATCTTGACCACCGACCTGCAAACCCTGGCGATCAACACCATTCGCACGCTTTCGATTGACGCGATCCAGAAGGCCAACAGCGGCCACCCCGGCCTGCCGATGGGGGCCGCGCCGATGGCTTATACGCTGTGGATGCAGCACCTGCGCTTTAACCCGCGCGACCCCAACTGGGCCAACCGCGACCGCTTCGTGCTCAGCGCCGGGCACGGCTCGATGCTGCTCTACAGCCTGCTGTACCTCACCGGCTATGACGTGTCGCTGGACGACCTGAAGCAGTTCCGCCAGTGGGGCAGCAACACCCCCGGCCACCCGGAGCACGGCGAAACGCCGGGCGTCGAGACGACGACCGGGCCGCTGGGCCAGGGCGCCAGCAACGCGGTCGGGATGGCGCTGGCTGAGACGTTCCTCGCCAGCCGCTTCAACCGCCCCGGCCACACAGTGGTTGACCACTACACCTACGCGCTGGTCGGCGACGGCGACCTGATGGAGGGCGTGTGCGCGGAGGCGGCGTCGCTGGCCGGCCACTGGGGGCTGGGCAAGCTCACCTACCTTTACGACAGCAACGACATCACGCTGGACGGCAAGGCGCGTATGACCTACACCGAGGATGTCGCCATGCGCTTCCGCGCCTACGGCTGGCACACGCTCGAAGTCGCGGACGGCAACGACGTGGACGCCATCAGCGCGGCGATCGCCCAGGCCAAAACCGTCGCGGACAAGCCCACGCTTATCACCATCCACACGATTATCGGCTTCGGCAGCCCCCACAAGGCCGGGACCAGCGCCGCGCACGGCTCGCCGCTGGGCAAGGATGAGGTCGCGCTGACGAAAGCGGCTTACGGCTGGCCGGACGAGGCGTTTTATGTGCCCGGCGCGGCGCTGGAGCATTTCCGCGAGGCCGTGCAGCGCGGCGGCGAAGCGCAGGCGGACTGGCAGGCACGCTTTGAACGCTGGAGCGCCGCCTACCCGGAACTGGCCGCGGAGTGGGGCCGCGCCTGGGCGGGTGAGCTGCCCGCCGGCTGGGACGCAGACATCCCGGCTTTTGTGCCCGGCAAGGAAATTGCCACGCGCAACGCCTCTGGCGAGGTGCTGAACGCCATCGCCAGACACATCCCGACAATGATCGGCGGCGACGCTGACCTGGCTGGCAGCACCAAGACGCTGATCAAAGGGGAGGCCAACACTGGGCCGGGCCAGCCGGCGGCGCGCAATGTGCGCTTCGG
>CAZDVL010000443.1:0-2190 GCA_964508745.1 uncultured Anaerolineaceae bacterium
CGCCGTAGAACGGGCGGCCATCGGGCAGCAGGAACACCGTCAGCGGCCAGCCGCCCTGGCCGGTCATGGCCTGCACCGCCTGCATGTAGATGTCGTCCACGTCCGGGCGTTCCTCGCGGTCCACCTTGACGTTGACATACAACTGGTTCATCAGGCTGGCCGTCGGCCCGTGCTCGAAACTCTCGTGCGCCATCACATGGCACCAGTGACAGGCGCTGTAGCCCACGCTCAGCAAAATCGGCTTGTCCTCGCGCTGAGCCTGCTCGAAGGCCGCCGCGCCCCAGGGATGCCAATCCACCGGGTTGGCGGCGTGCTGAAGCAGATACGGGCTGGTTTCGTGCTGCAAGCGGTTCACGCAGGCCGTCCTTTCGCGTCTGTTTTTATGATGCGCGTCTGAATTAATTATGCCGGCTGAACCCGCCCGGCGCAAGCCTACCAGGTGGTCAGCTCGTCCGCCGGCGGGAGGGCGCGCGGGGCCGCCGTCCAGAACGTCGCCAGCCAGCCCACAAGCTGGCGCATGGTGTCGGGCGTGAAGCGCGCAGCAGCCTCGACCCCGCGCGGCGAGAAAGCGTAGAGGGTGACAAAGTAGCGGTGGCTGCTGGTGATGGCGTAATCGCTGTCCCAGCGGGCCTGCCCCCACAGGAAGGCGACGCCGCCGTCCTCGCGGCGCATCTGGTCCAGCCAGCGGGCGCGGTCCACGTCGCTGAGCGCGTCGAACGTGAAACGCAGCCCCAGCACAGAGCCGAACGAAAAGACCAGGTTCACGCCGCGCGTGGCGCGGTCGGCCTCGACCAGCAGCGCCGACGCGCCGTCCTGGGTGGTGAGCAGCGCGGTGCCGGCGCGCCCGGCGAGGGCCTGAAAGCGCGCCGCAGACAGCAGCGGCGGCGACGGATAGCGCCGCGCCAGCTCGGCGTCGAGGTCGGCCTCGCCCTCCAGAAACAGCTCCAGCAGCAGCGGTGGGCGCGTGCCGGGCAGGTCCGCCCCGGCCAGGCGCGCCGCCGCCGCCCGTTCGCGGCCAGCCACGGCCCGCCGCGCCGGAATCGTTTCATCGCCCGTCGGTCCGGTCAGATTATGTTTGTCGCTGGCCATGCGCCCCTGCCTTCACATTCACCACACAGCCCCGATTATACACCACGGCGGCGGGGGCGCGGCGGCGTTCAGGCCAGCGCGACGGCTTCTGGCGCGGCGCTCAGCCGCCGCAGCGTCGCCTCCAGGTCGAACATCAGCCAGATTTCGTCAATCACGCCGTTGACGCTGTGCAGCAGCGCCAGCTCCTCAAGCTCGATCCGCTGGCCGGTGGGCAGCACGTCGTGCCAGATGCCGGTGTGCGTCCCCGTGATCAGCCAGCGCCCGACGACCAGGTCGCCGGCGTCGGCCACTCTGCCGACCACCATCACCTGCATGTCGGGGAAAGCCGCGCGCCAGGCGGCTACGGTGCGCCGGTAGGCGGCGCGCCCCAGCGCCCCGGAGCGGTCGCCAGCCAGGTGGCACACCAGCTCGTCGGCGTACCGCTCGTCCACCGCCCCCAGGTCGCCCTGCCCCCACACCCGCTCGGCATCGTAGTAAAAAAGCGCAATAATATCGTGCATGGATCAACCTTTTACAATCTAATTTTCATTCAATTATAATCGCGAACGGCCCATTCGCAACGAACGGTTTACATTACAGGGGAGCAAGCCCATGCCCGACGACGCAAAATCGCTGTCACAGGCGCGTTTCGGCCAGCGCGCGCAGGGGTACGTCGCCAGCGCCGTCCACGCCAGCGGGGCAGACCTTGACCGGCTGCTGGCGCTGGCCGCGCCCCGGCCCGAATGGGTCGCGCTGGACATCGCCACCGGCGGCGGCCACACGGCCCTGGCCTTCGCGCCGCACGTGCGGCAGGTCGTGGCCGGGGACCTGACGCCGGCGATGCTGCGCGCGGCGCGCCAGTTCCTGGCGGAGCGCGGCGCGGCCAACGTCGCGTTTGCCGCCACCGACGCCGAACACATGGCCTTCGCCAGCGCCGCGTTCGACCTGGTGACGTGCCGCCTCGCGCCGCACCACTTCCCGGACTGCTTCCGCTTCGTGCGCGAGTGCGCCCGCGTGCTCAGGCCGGGCGGTCTGCTGCTGGTCGAGGACCACGTACTGCCGGAGGACGACCGCGCCGCCCGCTACATTGATGCGTTCGAGCGCCTGCGCGACCCCAGCCAC
>CAZDVL010000444.1:0-2187 GCA_964508745.1 uncultured Anaerolineaceae bacterium
GCCGAGGGCGCGCAGGTCACGCTGCTGGTGCGCCCCGGCGCGGAGGACCGCCTGGGGCCGCTGGCGCAGCGCACCCGCTGGCACAGCGCCGATGTCTGGAACCCGGCCAGCCTGCGCGGGCGGTCGCGCGGCCACAGCGCCGTCGTCCACACCGTCGGCAGCCTGAAAGCGGACCCCGCCCAGGGCCTGAACCACCACTGGCTGAACTTTGTGTCGGCGCGCAACGTCGCCAGCATGTGCGTCAGCGACGGCTGCCCGCACATCGTCCTGCTGAGCGCCGCCCGCGCGCCCTGGATCAACCGGCAGTACCTGCGCGCCAAGCGCGAGGCCGAGGACTATGTGCAGCGGGTGGGCCTGCGCGCCACCATCATCCGCGCGCCGCTGGCGTACCTGCGCGGCCAGCCGCGCCACCCCTTCTTCTGGCTGATCACCGCGCTGGGCAGCGTCCCGCCGACCTCGTGGCTGGGCTTCGGGCAGGCCGCGCCGCTGCCGCTGGATATGCTGGCGCGCGGCGTCGCGCGCATCACGCTTGAACAGCCGCCGCGCAAACTGGTGTACGGCGCGCGCGACCTGCGCCGGCGCAGCACGCCGCAGGAAGCCCGCCGCGCGGCCCTCAGCCTGGCTGACGAGGACCGCATCCGCCAGCAGCCGGTGCGCCCCTTCGACCTGCTGGACGAGGACGCGCCCTTCGGCTGGACGCCGCCCAAAGAGCGCTGACCAGCAGCCCCGCCGCGCGCCCCGGCTTCGCGTAAGGCGGGGGCGCTTTTTGTTTAGCCCGGCGCAAGGCCGCCCTTCTAGCATGATAACAGGCGTATGCAGCGGAGCGTTCACGATGCCGTATGAGTGAGAACCTGTCATGAAAAGGCCAGCCGTAAGCATTATTGTGCTGAACTACAACAGCCGCCAGGACACGCTCGACTGTCTGCGCTCGCTGGAACACCTGACTTACCCCAATGTGAACGTGATCGTGGTGGACAACGCCTCAGACGACGGCTCGGCTGACGCCGTGCGCGCCGCCTACCCGCAGACCACGCTGATCGAAACCGGGGCGAACCTGGGCTTCACCGGCGGCAACAACGTCGGCATCGAGATGGCGCTCAAACAGGGCGCGACATACGTGATGCTGCTCAACAACGACACGATTGCCGCGCCGGACATGCTCGATTTGCTGGTCGCGGCGATGGAGGCCGACCCGGCGGCGGGCGTCAGCGGCCCGACGATCTACTACTACGACGCCCCCGACACGATCTGGTCCGCCGGCGGCAGCATTGACTGGCCGCGCGGGACGACCAGCATGGTCGGCCTGAACGAGGACGACCACGGCCAGTTCGGCAGCGCCCCGCGCCCGGTGGACTTCGTGACCGGCTGCGCGCTGCTGGCGCGCCGCGACGTGTGGGAGCGCGTGGGGCTGCTCGACGACCGCTTCTTCATGTACTACGAGGAAACCGAATGGTGCGTGCGCGCCGCCCGCGCCGGCTACGGCATTATCCAGGTGCCGGCGGCGATGCTGTGGCACAAAATCTCCATCGAGGCGCGGGCCGCGTCGCCGCGCACCTATTATTACATGACGCGCAACCGGCTGCTGTTCCTGCGCCGCAGCCGCGCCGGGCTGCGCACCTGGCTTTACACCTGGGGCGAATACGGGCGCACGTTCGCCAGTTGGACGCTGCGCCCCAAATGGGCCGACCGCCGGCACCTGCGCGGGGTGATGCTGCGCGCCATCCGCGACTACTCGGCCGGGCGCTTTGGCCCGCTGATGGCCTGAAGCGCCATGCGCATCCTGTTCATCTCGTGGTGGTGGCCTTACCCGGCCAGCAACGGCGCCAAGATTCGGATTTATAACCTGCTGCGGCAGCTCGCCAGCCGCCATGAAATCACGCTGCTGGGCTTCGCCGCGCCCGACGAGGCCGCGCCCGACCACGTGGAGCACCTGCGCGCCTTCTGCCGCCACGTCGAAAGCGTGCCCAAGCCGGTCTACCAGCCCAACAGCGCCCGCGCCACCGCCGGCTATCTGTCGCGCTGGCCGCGCTCGCTGATCGACACGTACAGCCCGGAGATGGCGCGCCGCGTGCGGGCGCTGGTCAAAGCGGGCGCGGTGGACATGGTGATCGGCTCGCAGCTTCAGTCCATGCGCTACCTGGAGCTGGCGCGCGGGCTGCCGGCGGTGCTGGAAGAAATTGAGGTCAC
>CAZDVL010000445.1:0-2185 GCA_964508745.1 uncultured Anaerolineaceae bacterium
TACGAGCGCGCGGTGCGGCTCAACGGCCACCGCGATTTTTACCTGTGCATTCTGCCGGCCGCCGCCGCCGCAGAGCCGCTGTGCCAGCTTTCGCCACAGCCGCCCGCGCGCGGCTTCGAGCCAGACCCGACCTCCACCTGGCTGCCGTTTAGCTGGTCGCCGGACAGCGGCCAGCTCGCCGTTGTCGGCCAGCCCTGGGTGACGCAGGACGACACCGACCTGCTGCTGTTCGACAGCGCCGCGCAGAGCTGGCGCGCGCTGGCCGACGACGGCTATGACGGCGCGCTGGCCGACGCGCCCGCCGGCGTCACCGTCACCGCACAGCCGGCCTGGTCGCCCGACGGCGCCTATATCGCCGCCGAGCAGGCCGTCACAACCGGCGCGGGGGCCTTCGCGCCGGCGGCGCTGGTGCTGATTGACAGCGCCAGCGGCAGCGCGCGCGAGCTGGCGCTCGTGCCCGGCGCCAACACCGAGGCGGCCCTGCCGGGGGCGGTCAGCGGCCTGGCGTGGTCGCCAGACGGCGCGCGGCTGGCGGTCAGCGTGCGCCACCGGCAGCCCAGCGCCGCCGACGGCCTGTGGCTGGTGGATGTCGCGACCGGCGAAACCGAGCTGCTGCTGCCGCTGGCCGCCGTTGAGGCCGCGCTGGACGGCGTCTACGCCGGGCTGCCGCTGACGAGCACCGGGCCGCTGACGTGGTCGCCGGACGGCGCGCGCCTGCTGCTGTGGGCCGGCAACCCCGGCAAAACCCCGGCGCAGGTGTGGCCGTTCACCGTTGACGCAGAGAGCGCGGCGATCGCGGCTGTGCCGCTGCCGGCGCACCCCAACGACACGCCAGAGCGCCGCTCGGTGCGCCCGCTGCAGGCGGTCTGGTCGCCAGACGGCGCGCGCCTGCTGCTGCTGGCGTTTGGCCGCCCGCCCGACGAAGAAGCCGTCTCGCTGGACCCCGCCGACAGCAGCGCCCGCCTCAGCGTGCGGCTGGTTGACGCCGCCACCGGCGCAGACAGCCTGCTCGGCTACCTGCCGCTGGGGCCGTCCAACGCGCTGTACCTGGCGGCCTGGGGCGCGGACGGCAGCGTGATCACCAACGGCTACGCGCTGACACTGACAGCGCCCTGACCCTCAGCCGCCGCGCCGCGCCGCGCCGTTGCAGGATAGCCCAAGTCTGCTAGAATGACCGCGGCGCGGCGGCACAGGCAGGAGCGCGGCACGTGGGCGAGCAGTTAACGCTGGAACAGGCGGCGGCGCGGCGCGAAACGCTGCGCCAGGCGGGCAGGCGGCTGGTGTTCACCAACGGCCACTTTGACCTGCTGCACGTGGGCCACCTCGACTACCTGGAGCGCGCGCGCGCCCTGGGCGACGCGCTGTACGTCGGCCTCAACGGCGACGCCAGCACCGCCCGCCTCAAAGGCGCGGGCCGGCCGCTTGTCCCGGCGGCGGAGCGCGCGCGCCTGCTGGCGGCGCTGGCCCCGGTGGACGCGGTCATCACCTTCGACGACGACACCGCTATCGTGCTGGTGCGCGCCCTGCGCCCCGACATCTACGCCAAAGGCGGCGACTACGCCGCCAAACCCCTGCCCGAACGCGCCGCCGTCGAAGCCTGCGGCGGCCAGGTCATGCTGATTGACTACCTGCCCGGCCACAGCACATCAGCGCTCATCGCCCGCGTCAAGGCGCTGCGCTGATGGCCGACCTGGGCGGCAGCGCACTGGCCGCGCCGGAGGAGCCGCTGCCGTTAGACGTTGACGCGGCGGAGTCGCAGAGCGAGACGAACCGGGGCGTGGCGCGGGCGACCGGCGTGCTGGCGCTGGGCAACATCGCCAGCCGCGTGCTGGGGCTGGCGCGCGAGATCGTGATCGCCAACCTGTTCGGCGCGACCGGCGCGACCGACGCGCTGCGCATCGCGACGGTCGTGCCCAAGGCGCTCTATGACCTGCTGATCGGCGGGCACGTCAACAGCGCCATCATCCCGGTGCTGAGCGAAGTCGTCACCGTGCACGGCCGCGACGAGCTGTGGCGGCTGGTGTCGGTGCTGCTCAACCTGGTGGCGGTGGCGCTGGCGCTGCTGGTGCTGGTGATCGAGCTGCTGGCAGAGCCGATCGTGGGCGTGGTCGGCGGCGGCTACAGCCCGCAGGTGCTGGCGCTGGCGGCCAGCCTGCTGCGCCTGACGGCCCCGGCGCTGGTCTTT
>CAZDVL010000446.1:0-2184 GCA_964508745.1 uncultured Anaerolineaceae bacterium
CTTTCACCACCAGCGCGATATCCTGGTACACCGGCGGCGTGGTGGGCAGCGGCTGCACCGGGTACATGCCGCTGATGAAGCTCAGCAGCGCGTCCAGGTCGAACTCAGCGGCCAGCAGCGGCGCGGCGTCCAGCTCGAAGGCCCGCGCCACCGCCGGGTGCACCTCGCCGAACGCGCCAATGTCCACGCCCTGCACGCGCAGCAGCGCCGACCGCCCAGGGTGGAACGTGGCCTGCGCTGTGTGAACGTACTCTGCCCCGCCGATGTGCAGGTCGCGCAGCAGCCCCTCGACCACCCCCTTGAGATCGAAGAAATCCACGTTCTCCGCGTCCGCCCCGGCGGCCCAGTCGGCGGCGCGGCGCGGCCCGGTGATGAGCAGCGCCAGCCGGCGCGGCTCGGCGGGCAGCGGGCTGTCAGCGCGCCTGAAGTAGACGCTGCCGATCTCGAACGTCTGCTGGCGCGCGGCATGGCGGCTGTTGGCGCGGGCGTTCTCCAACAGGTTGAGCAGCAGCGTCTGGCGCAGCGCGGTTTTGTCGGCGGCGATGGGGTTCGCCAGCCGCACATAGCGTTCCTGCGGCAGGCCGCCCGCGCCGGGCGGGAACAGCAGCGCCTCGCGCTCCGGCGACACCAGCCGGTAGCTGATATTCTCGCGCAGGCCCAGCGCCACCAGCACGTCGCGGACGTATTCTTCGTTTTCCAGCGCCGCGTTGGCGCGCTGCTCCGGCATCTCGTCGGCGATCATCGTCGTCGGCAGCCGGTCATAGCCGTAGAGCCGCGCGATTTCCTCGATCAGGTCGGCCTGCCCGGTGATCGGCTCGTCGCTGATGTCCAGACGGTGGTCGGGGACGGTCACGCGCAGCGCAGCGCCCGCGTCCTCGACAGCGAAGCCGAGCCGGCGCAGCAGCCCCGCCGCCGCCGCCGCGTCAAACTCGACGCCGAGCAGACGGCCGATCGCGCCGGTGTCCAGCTCCACCACCACCGGCGGCGGCGGCAGCGGATAGTCGTCAACGATGCCCTGCGCCACCGTCCCGCCGCCAGTCTGGCGCATCAGCTCGATGCCGCGCGCCACGCCCAGCGGCGCCCGGCTGGGGTGCACGCCCCGGCTGAAGCGCAGCCCGGCGTCAGTAGTCACCTTCTGCGACTGCATCGTGCGGCGGATGTTGATGAAATCCCAGTTGGCCGCCTCCAGCAGCACGCTGCGCGTCGCCGGCGTGATCTCGGTCTCCGCGCCGCCGATCACCCCGCCCAGGCTGAGCGCGCCCGCCGTGTCGCACACCAGGATGTTGTGCGGCTCAAGCTGGCGGCTGGCCTGGTCGAGCGTGTCGAGCGTCTCGCCCGGCGCAGGCAGGCGCGTGATGATCGTCGGCGGCTGGCCGCCGGCCCGCGCCAGCAGCTTGTCATAGTCGAAGGCGTGCAGCGGCTGGCCGATCTCGAACGAGATGTAGTTGGTCACGTCCACGATGTTGTTGATCGGGCGCTGGCCCACCAGCTTCAGGCGGCGCTGCATCCACTCCGGCGCCGGCCCGATCTCGGTGTCGCGCAGCAGCGCCAGCGTGAAGCGCGGGTTGAGCGCCGGCTCACGGATGTCAATGCTCACCTGCCCGGCGATGGGCGCGCCCGCGGCCACGAAGTCGTAGGACGGCTCGCGCAGCGGTTTGTCCAGCAGCGCCGCCACCTCGCGCGCCACGCCCAGGATGCTGAAACAGCGCGCCAGGTTGGGCGTCAGCTCGATGTCGAAGATCACGTCGCCCAGCACATCCGCCAGCGGCGCGCCGGGCGCGAAGCCGCCGGAATCGGCCATCAGGATGACGCCCTCGTGTTCGTCGCTGATGCCCAGCTCTTTTTCCGAACACACCATGCTGCGGTTGGGGATGCCGCGCAGCGTCTTTTCCCTGAGGATCATGCGCTTCGGCGGGTCGGCATAGCCGTCCCACACCTCCGCGCCCTCAGCGGCGAAGGCCACCCACAGCGGCTCTGCCAGCGGCCCCTGATCGCGGTAGGGGAACAGGTTGGTCGCGCCGGTGACGCACTGTTCCGGCTCTGGCCCGCCGTAATCCACCAGCGCCAGCACCAGCCGGTCGGCGTTGGGGTGCGGCTGCACCGCGCGCACCGCGCCCAGCAGGATTTTGTCGCGCGCCCACACCAGATGGTCGGACGCCGGGCGGCGCACGCCGGGGATGCGGT
>CAZDVL010000447.1:0-2180 GCA_964508745.1 uncultured Anaerolineaceae bacterium
AGGCGGCGCGCCCAGGCGTGCGCGAGCGGCGCCCAGCGCGCGCGGTCGCCCTCGTGGGCCAGCTCGAAACCGTCGCGGCCCCAGCGCGGCCGCGGCGCGTCGGCGTAGAGCGCGTTCATCTCGCCGTAGAGCGCGTCGGCCGCGTCGGCTTTCACGCCCGGCGCGACCTCGAACAGCAGGTAGCCGCCCGCCCGGTCGAGCAGGCGAAAGCGCTGCGGCTGCGCCAGAAGCTGCGGCAGGCGCGTGTCGTCGGCCCCGGCCACGATGTGCGTGACGCCCCACTCGGCAAGGTACGCCAGGTCGTCCGCGTCCAGCCAGGGCGCATACGGCGCTGCCTCGTTGAAAAAGCGCTGCGTGCCCGGCGTGGCGACGGTCGGCCGCCCGCCGGTGATGAACGTGCGCGGCACGCTTTCGATAATGAAGTTGGCGCTGGCCGATGGCGAGAGGATCACGCTGCGCCCATCGGCGGGCAGGCTGCGCGCCAGCATATCCAGCAGCAGACGGTCGGCGGCGGTGATGTCGCGCCCCTGCTGCATGGTGTTGGAGGCCGCGATCTGGTCGCGGGAGCTGGCGGAAATCGGGAACGGCTCGAACAGCAGCGCCAGCATGACAGCCGCCAGCGCGGCGGGCGCGCCCCAGGCGACCAGCGCCGGCGGCACGCGGCGGCGCTCCAGCCAGCGCAGCGCGAAGTCGAACGCGCAGCCCCACGCCAGCCCGACCGGCACCACGTAGACCGTGCCCCACAGCGCCTCGACCGTCACCAGGCGCGTGTAAAGCTGCGACAGGCCGGGCAGGAACAGCAGCAGCAGCGCCGCGCCGGTCGCGCCGACCAGGTGCTGCGCCGCCAGGCTGCGCCGCCAGGCCGGGGCCGCCGCCAGCGCCAGCAGCGCCGCCAGCCACACCGCCGGGTGATAGAACACGCTCTGCGGGTGGACGACCGTCGTCGCGCCCAGCAGCGGCAGCGTCACCTCGACCAGGCGGAAGCCGCGAAACGTCAGCGGCGCGGCGTCGGCGGCAGCCGCGCCCAGCACGCGCTCGGTGAGGGCCAGCGTGGGCGTGCGCGCCTGCCGCTGCGCGAACGGCAGCGCGACCGTCAGCGCCAGCGCCAGCGCCAGCGCGCCGGCCCACCGCAGCCGCGCCCGCCCCGGCCGCGCCAGCAGCCACAGCGTGACCGTCGCGCCCAGGCTGATCGCCAGCAGCATCGCCTGGCGCGGGTGCGCGCTGGCCGTCGCCAGGCCGACCAGCAGCAGCAGCCCCAGGTCGGCGCGGCGCGGGGCGCGCAGAAACGCCAGCCCGACGAAAATCCCCAGCGGCAGCAGCAGCGCCGTCGAAAAGGTGCGCAGCGTGTTGAGCTGCACCAGCGCGTACTGGCCGATGGCGAGCACGTTGGGCACGTACACCAGCGTGTCCAGCGTCAGCAGGCCGGCGAGCGTGTAGGCGGCGGCGCTGAGCGCGGCGGTGCGCTCGCTGCCGGTGGCGGCCCAGGCCAGCGCGAAGACCGCCAGCGGCACAGCCCAGGCCAGCAGCGGGCTGAGGTGATACCAGATCAGGTTGGCGGCGGGCACGCCGGTCTGCCACACCCAGGCGGCGTGGTTGTAGGTCCAGCCGTCCACCGCGTTGCGCGGGTCGCCCGGCGTGCCGATGCGCCGGTCGAGCACGGCGGGGTCGTCGGGGTCGTGCGCCAGCCACTCCGCCTGGGCGACAAACACCGTCTGGTCCTCGTAGCCGCTGAAGCGGAAGCGGCTGCGCTCGGCGCTGACGCCGGTCACCAGCAGGCAGCTCAGCGCCAGCAGCGCGTACAGCGGCAGGCGCGCGCCGGGCGCCAGCCGCCCGGCGTCCAGCGCCAGCGGGGCCGCCGGCGGCAGCGGGCGCAGCAGCGCCAGCGCCAGCATGACGGCGTGCAGCAGCGCGAGATATGCCTCGACCGGCAGGTGCAGCAGGCGCGCCGCCGTCCCCAGACAGACGGTCAGCCCCAGGCCGGCGGCCAGCGCCCACATCAGCCGCGCGACCGGCTGCGGCTCTGCCAGGCGGCCCAGCGCCCGCGCCAGCAGCGCGCCCGGCAGCAGCACCTGCAGCAGCGCGACCAGCACCAGCGCGGCCACCGTCCCGTTCAGCGGGCCAGCGCGCAGCAGGGCGAACAGCAGCGACAGCGCCACCAGGGCGCTCCAGCGCAGCCGGGG
>CAZDVL010000448.1:0-2176 GCA_964508745.1 uncultured Anaerolineaceae bacterium
GCTGCACGAGCTGGAGGGCCGCAGCAGGGGCAGATAAGCCCCTCGGAATATCCCTTCCCTTTCAGAAGCAGCGCGAAACCGCTGTGAACGCGCCCCCAGTGTAACGAGGCGCGTTCACAGCGTCAATGCGCCGGCGCGCGTGACAGACGCGCCCATTTTGCGTTAATGTGAATATAACGGACAGAGGGGAGGGATGTTGATGGCTGAAGAAACGCTCCAGCCGGTTTCACAGTACGATTTCAACCCTGGGCGGCGCAAGAAGGCGATTCTGACCGTGGACGGCGGCGGCATGCGCGGCGCGATCAGTATCGCCATGCTGGCCGAACTGGAGGACCAGACCGGCAGGCCGGTGCAGGACCTGTTCGACATGGTGGGCGGGACCAGCACCGGCGCGGTGATCGCCGCCGGCATCGGCCTGGGCCTGACCGCCACCGAGATGCTGAAAACCATCTACCTGGATCAACTGCCGAAAGCCTTCGGCGGGCCGCGCGGCATCGGCTTCTGGCTGCGCTACCTGGCCACCGGCCTGCGCTATCTATACCCGCTTGAGCCGTTCCTGGCAGGCCTGGGGCCGCTGGCGAAGGACAAGAAAGTGCGCGACCTCGACCGCGCGATCGTGCTGCTGACCACCAAGGACATGCGCACCGGCAACACCTATTACATCGTCAACGCCGGGCCGGGCGCAGACATGTTCGGCGGCTGGCCGGTGTCGGGCGCGGTCGCGGCCAGCGGCGCGGCCCCGGTCTATTTCCCGCCGGTGGGCGGCAACCTGGTGGACGGCGGCGTCGGCGTGTACGGCAACCCGTGCCTGGCGACGCTCACCGAGGCGATGGAATACATCGGCGCGGCGCAGGGCTTTGTGGACAACGGGGTCGTCTGCGTTTCGCTGGGGACGGGCTACGCGCCCACCGTCACCGCCGAGGGCGAGGCCGGCCGGTACTCGATTGTCGAGTGGCTGCCGTATGTGATCGGCGCGGGGATGGGCGAGGCCGCGCTCCAGCAGTCGTTCAGCGCCCGCGCCATCTACCGCAACCGGGTGGACTTCCGCCGCTACAACCCGGCGCTGTCGCGCCGCAGCATCGCAGAGGTGCTGGGCGTGCCGGTCCCGCCGGCGGTGGACCCGGCCACCCTCGGCCTGGACTCGAACGAACCTGACGCGCTGACGATGATGGTGGCGCTGGGGCGCGCCTACGCCCGCGCCATTGACTGGCGCATCCCCGACCAGATGCCCTGGAACACGGCCGGCGGCCACGACCGCCCGGCGATCATGCCGATGGACTGGAGCCGGACGAACTTTCGCTGACGCCGGCGGCGCGGCGGCCGGCCGCTAAAAGGTGAACGAGCCGCCGGGGTCCAGCACGACCGGCTGCGCGCCGGTTTCGTTGTTGACGCGCTGCGCCCAGCCGGCCACGTCCACCGCCAGCAGCGGGAACGTGTTGTAGTGCATGGGCACGACCAGCTTGGGGTGGATGTACCGGGTGGCCTGCACCGCGTCGTCCGGCCCCATCGTGAAGTTGTCGCCGATGGGCAGGAAGGCGATGTCAATGTTGGCGTCGCCGATCAACTGCATGTCGGAAAACAGGGCCGTGTCGCCGGCGAAATAGATGCGCTGGCCGCTTTTGGTGGTGAAGATGAAGCCGTTCGGGCTGCCGCCGTAGCTGCCGTCAGGGAACGACGAGCTGTGAAAGGCGATTGTCTGCTTGGCGTGGACAAAGCCGTGATCGAAGCCGCCGCCGGTGTTCTGCCCGTGCGTCCTGTTCACGCCCTGCCCGGCGGCCCACTGGGCGATCTCGACGTTCGACACGACTTTGGCGTCGTTGCGGATGGCGATCGGCACGGCGTCGCCGATGTGGTCACCGTGCGCGTGCGTCAGGAAAATGATCTCGCACGCGATCTCGCTCGGCGTGCGGGCGGCCAGCGGGTTGCCTGTCAGAAAGGGGTCAAGCAGCATCCTGTGGCCGTCAACCTCGAACAGAAACGCTGAATGCCCCAGCCAGGTAAACGTTACGCTCATGGTCTGCTGTCTCCTTGCTTCAAGCCACCGGTGCAGAATGTGTGCCGGGCTGTGGCAGCGCCAGCGTGAAGGTCGTGCCCTGGTCAGGGCCGGGGCTGGACGCCCATATGCGCCCGCCGTGCGCCTCTACCAGCCCGCGCGCGATGCTCAGGCCGATGCCCA
>CAZDVL010000449.1:0-2164 GCA_964508745.1 uncultured Anaerolineaceae bacterium
GCGGTGTCCTCGTCAATCAGCTCGTTGCGCCCGACGAGGATTTCGCCGGTTTCGGGGTCGCGGACCGAGGTGGCGGCGGCCCGGCCCACAACGCGCTCGGCGAACTGCTGGCCGGCCACGTCGTCGCTGCGGCGGACCCACAGGCCCGCCTCGGTGCCGCAGTCGGTGCGGTTCACGATCACGTCCTGCGCCACGTCCACCAGGCGGCGGGTGAGATACCCGGCGTCGGCGGTGCGCAGGGCGGTGTCGGCCAGGCCCTTGCGCGCGCCGTGCGTGGAGATGAAGTATTCCAGCGCCGTCAGGCCCTCGCGGAAGTGGCTGCGGATCGGCAGGTCAATGATGCGCCCGGACGGGTCGGCCATAAGGCCGCGCATGCCGGCGAGCTGCGTGATCGGGCCGAAGCCGCCTTTGGTCGAGCCGGAGATCGCCATGATGGCGATCGGGCCGTAGGGGTCGAGCGCGTCGCGGATGAGGTCCTGGAGCGTGTCCTTGGCCTCGTTCCACTTCTCGATGGTGATCTGGTAGCGCTCATCGGCGGTGAGCAGGCCCCGGCGGAAGTCACGGTCGGCGTGTTCCACCACTCTTTCGGCCTCGGCCAGGATGCTGGCGCGCTCGTCGGGCACGGTGAGGTCGGAAACGGCGATGGTCGTGCCGGAGATGGTGGCGTAGTGGAAGCCGTAGTTCTTGATCTGGTCCACGACCTCGGTCGTCGCCTCAGAGCCGATTCGCTGGTAGCATTTGGCGACCAGGGTTTGCAGGCCCTTTTTGCCCAGCGTTTCCTGGACGAAGCGCAGCTCGTCCGGCAGGATGCGGTTAAAGATGGCGCGCCCGACGGTCGTGATTTCCGGCTCGTCCTGCGGGCCGCGGTGGTCGTAGATGTTGCCCAGCAGAATGGGCGTGTGCAGGTTGACGATGCCCAGGCCGTAGAGATACTCGACCTCGTCCATGTCGACAACCCGGCGGCGTTCGTGCAGGTTGGAGAAAACAAGCGCGTCCTCGAGCTTGTTCTTTTTCAGGAACTTCTTCATCTCGTAGGCGTTGGCCAGCATGCAGTCCACTTCGCCTTCGAGCACGGCGCGCACGGTGCGCTCGACGGCGGTTTCGACCACGCGCCCGCGGCCGTTGTCAGCTTCCTCTTTGACGTTGGCAAAGAGGGTGACGCCGGGGATTTCGCGGTTGAGCGCATAGTAGTAGCCGTTGCTGTGCAGCGCGATGCCGACGCGCACGTCGGGGCTGCTGAGCGCGGCCAGCGAGCGGAAGTCGTCGGCGCGGTCAGGCCGCGTGACGATCTCCACCGTCGGGTCCATGGTCAGGTAGTAGACGCCCAGCACCATGTCCTTCGACGGGCCGACGACGGGCTGGCCGTCCGCCGGCTTGAGCAGGTTGCGCGTGCTGAGCATCAGCTCGCGCGCTTCCTGGACGGCTTTGTCGCTGAGGGGCACGTGCACGGCCATCTGGTCACCGTCGAAGTCGGCGTTGAACGCGGAGCAGACCAGCGGGTGAATCTGGATGGCCTTGCCCTCGACAAGCTGCGGCTCGAAGGCCTGAATGCCCAGGCGGTGCAGGGTCGGGGCGCGGTTGAGCAGCACCGGGCGGTCCTTGATGACCTCCTCCAGCGCCTCCCACACTTCGGGCCTTTCGCGCTCGATAATGCGCTTGGCCCCTTTGACGTTGCTGGCGTAGTTCTGGTTCACCAGCCGGCTGATGACGAACGGCCGGTAAAGCTCAAGCGCCATCGTCTTGGGCAGGCCGCACTGGTGCAGCTTGAGTTTGGGGCCGATGACGATCACCGAGCGGCCAGAGTAGTCCACGCGCTTGCCCAGCAGGTTGCGGCGGAAGCGGCCCTTCTTGCCCTTGAGCATGTCGCTGAGCGACTTGAGTTCGCGCCGCCCGCGCCGGCTGAGCGCCTTGCCGCGCTGGCTGTTGTCGATCAGGCTGTCCACCGCTTCCTGGAGCATGCGCTTTTCGTTGCGCACGATGACATCGGGCGCGCCCAGCTCAAGCAGCCGCTTGAGGCGGTTGTTGCGGTTGATGACGCGGCGGTAGAGGTCGTTCAGGTCGCTGGTGGCGAAGCGCCCGCCGTCGAGCTGCACCATCGGGCGCAGGTCAGGCGGGATGACCGGCAGCACGGTGAGGATCATCCACTCTGGCCGGTTCTCGCTCT
>CAZDVL010000450.1:0-2153 GCA_964508745.1 uncultured Anaerolineaceae bacterium
GGGGGCACAAGGGCCGCGTCGAGATGCAGGTGGTGGCGCAGGGCCGCAGCGCCCACGCCGCCAGCAACTTCCTGGGCGACAACGCCATCTACAAGCTGCTGCCGGTGATCGAGGCCATCAGCCGGCTGGAGCCGCAGTTCAGGAACGACCCCTTCCTGGGGCCGGGGCGCATCACCGTCACCGACATGACGGTGCAGACGGCCAGCATCAACGCTGTGCCCAACGAGGCGCGCATCTTCATTGACCGGCGCGTGACGTTCGGCGAGGAACCCGGCGAGGAGCTGGCGCGCATCCAGCGGCTGATCGGCGACCGGCCCGACATCGAAGCGTCTATCCTGCGCTACGACGAGCCGAGCTACACCGGCTTTGTGTTCCCGCTGGACAAGATTTACCCGGCGTGGGCGCTGGCCGAAGATCACGCATTTGTGCAGGCCGGCATGCAGGCCGGCGCGCTGCTGTGGGGCGCGGGCGTCCTCGAAGCGCCGGGCAAGTGGAACTTCTCCACCAACGGCACTTACTGGACGGGCAAGGCGGGCATCCCCAGCATCGGCTTCGGGCCGGGCGACGAGCTGCACGCCCACACCGCGATTGACCAGGTGCGGCTGGACGATGTGGTGCGCGCCGCCGAATGGTACGCGCTGCTGCCGGGGCTGCTTAGGACAGGCGCATAACCGGCGCGCCGGATGAGCGTTTGCTGAATGAAGCGGACTGTGGTCCGTATGTGAGGGAAGTTCAGCGCGCCGCGCCGCGTCTGTGCTATCGTATTCATGCGCGACCAACGCGGTTTGCGGGAGGACGGCCAGATGACGACGGTACAGGGGCTGCACCACATCACGCTGGTGTGCAGCGACGCGCAGCGCACGGTTGATTTTTACACCCAGGTGCTGGGCCAGCGTTTCATCAAGCAGACGGTCAACTTCGACGACCCCGGCAGCTATCACATCTACTTCGGCGACGCCAGCGCCGCGCCCGGCTCGGCGATCACGTTTTTCGAGTGGCCGGACGCGCCGCCGGGCCGGGCCGGCATCGGCGGGACGCACCATTTCGCGCTGCGCGTGGCCACCTACGACGGTCTGCTGCAGTGGAAGCGGCGGCTGACCGACCTGGGCATCGCGGTGGATGGGCCGTTCGACCGGCGCTATTTTCAGTCGATCTACTTCAAGGACCCCGACGGCGTGATTTTGGAGATCGCGACCGACGGGCCGGGCTTCGCCGTTGACGAGGCGCCGGAGAGCGTGGGCATGGAGTTTCGTGCGCCGCCGGCGGCGCTGGCCGCCGCCGGGGATGCCGCCGCGACGACGTGGCCGGAGCCGGTCGCGCAGATCACGCCGGAGATGGCGCTGCTGCGCGGGATGCACCACATCTCGGCCATCAGCGCCGACATCGCCCGCACCAACTCGTTTTTCAGCGGCGTGCTGGGGATGCGGCGCGTGAAGCAAACCGCCAATTTCGACGACCCGGCCTCTGCCCACTGGTACTGGGGCGTGGGGGCGGGCGCGCCGGGCACGCTGATCACCTACTTCGAGCGCGACCCGCGCCGCACGCGGCGGGCGCAGATCGGCAGGGGGCAGACGCACCACTTCGCGCTGTCGGTGCCAGACGAGGCGACGCAGCTCGACTTCCGGGAGCGGCTGCTGCGCGCCGGCTACCGCGTGTCGCCGGTGATGGACCGGATGTACTTCAAGAGCATCTACACCAACGACCCGGACGGGCACATCGTTGAGCTGGCGACCGCCGGGCCGGGCTTCATGGTGGACGAGGACGAACGGACGCTGGGCACGAAGCTGATGCTGCCGCCCTGGTACGAGGCGCGCCGCGAGCAGATCGAGCAGGCGCTTAAGCCGCTGGTCGCGCAGCCCTGGCGCGCGCCAGGGGACGCCTGATGGCCGGGCCGCACCAGGGACAGCCGGTGATCGGGCGCGGCCTGCCGCCTGAGGAGGCCCAGGCCGCGGTTGTGATGCTGCACGGGCGCGGCGCGGACGCCGCGGACATCCTGGCGCTGGTTCCGGATCTCGCCGTGCCGGGCTTCGCCTATGTGGCGCTGCAGGCGGCCGGCAACACCTGGTATCCTGACCGCTTCACCGCGCCGCTGGCGAACAACGAACCCTGGCTGTCGTCGGCGCTGGCGCTGGTGGGCGAGACGCTGGCGCGGC
>CAZDVL010000451.1:0-2153 GCA_964508745.1 uncultured Anaerolineaceae bacterium
TTTTCTTCTATCTGCTGGCGCTGTACCTGCTGCTGCGCTACTGGGACAGGCCGCGCCCGCTCACGCTCGTGCTGATGTGGCTGGCGCTCGGCGTCAGCGCCAGCGCGTATGAGGCCGGCTATGTGCTGATCGCCGCCAGCCCGCTGCTGCTCCTGTGGCTGGAAAAACGCCTCAGCCGCCGGGTCGTGCGGGTCGCGCTGCTGTGGTATCTGCCGCCGCTGCTGGCGCTGGCGAACCTGGCCTACCAGATGTCCGCGCAGCCGCTGAGCATCCAGAACCGCGTGCTGGAGGCGGGCATCGCCGCCGGCGACCGGGAGGGGACCTCCTTCCTGGGCGAGATCGTGTCCGGGGCGGCGCTGGCGTTCGAGCGGCATTTTCTGCTGGGCTGGCAGCAGGCCGCCAGCCTGATCGGTCAGAATCGCCTGTACACCGCCCTGGGCGGCGCGGCGGCGGCGCTGCTGTTCGTCGCCGCCCTGCTGCTGCGGCCGCCGTCCAGCCGGGAAACGGCGCGGCCCATCGGCTGGTTTGGCCGCTGGGCCGGCCTGCTGGTCGTGGTGGGCATCATCGTGGTGTTCCTGGGCATCGCCGTCTACCTGCCCACCACCCGCCGCTATGTGGACTGGCGCGTTTATTACTATTCCTCAGCCGGCGCGGCCCTCGCCGCCGCCGCCGCCGCCATGTTCCTCAGCCGGCTGGCGGGCAGACGGCTGGCGTACACCGTTTTCAGCCTGCTGCTGAGCACGCTGATCGGCCTGAGCGTGGTGCGCGCGCTGCACCAGCACGCGGGCTTCCGCGACGTGGGCCTCGACGAGCAGTATCTGCTCGGCAGCATCGCGGCCCAGGCCCCGGCGCTTGAGCGCCCGGCACACTTCTTCCTGCTGCCAACCGGCCCGGATCAGATGAGCGTCGGGATGCTCGATTCCAACGCCTGGACAGCGCAGACGGCGCTGGCGTTCGTGTACGGCCGTTACGATTGGGTGCGAGGGCTGCACATCTGCGGCCCGACGCCGTGCGACTTCACGCCCGCCGGCGTCAATGTCGGCGTGGAGGGCGAGTACATCCCCTACAGCGACGCGCTGGTGTTCGCGGCCTCATCCATGGATGGCGTCACGCTGCTGGACGCCATCCCCGATACGCTCGTGCCGGCAGAATACACCGCTGCCTACAACCCGGCGGCGCTGATTGACTCGACTGCCGCAGCCCCGGCGCGCGTCCACACGCTCTTTAGCCAGTGGCCGGTTCCGTATGTTTACCCGCTGGTGGACCGGGCGGCGTTCGCGGCGGAGGTGGGGCCGCGCTACCAGCCCGGCACGCCGGTGATCGTCAGCGTGACCGGCCAGCCGTGCGCCAGCGCGCCGGACTGCGCGCTGCTGGACTGGCTGGGCGGCGCGGCGATCGCTGTGCCCGAAGCTGAGCGCTTCTACCTCACCGCCGACACGGCCGCCGACGCTGGCACGCTGGCGGCGCTCCAGGCATTTCTGGCAGATCACCCGGAAGTGTGGCACATCGAGGGCTACACCGGCAGCGCGCAGACGGCGCAGTTCGCCGCCGCGCTCAGCGCCGAGTATGCCCCGCTGTGGCACGAAAACTGGGACGGGCGGCGCTTCCCGGCGGTCACGCTGTACCGCCGCCTTCCGGCAGCGCCAACCGCGACGCTCTACCGGTTCGGCGACAGCATCAGCCTGCAAAGCTGGCGGCTTCAGGACAGCGTGCAGGCGCAGCGCTGCCAGCCGCTGACCGTGGAAAGCTGGTGGCGGGCAGACAGCGCGCCCGCCCGCAACTACAGCCTCACCGTGACGCTGGCCGACGCCGGCGGCATGGGCGTGGCCCGCGCCGACGGCAGCCCCGGCGCGCTGCTGCCGATGCTGTGGACGGCGGGCCGCCTGTACCCCGACGAGCGAACGGTCACTGTGCCGTGCGACGCCGCGCCCGGCGAGTATATGCTGCTGGCCGGCCTGTACGACTACGAAACCCAGCAGCGGCTGCCGGTCACGCGGCCCGACGGCGCGCCGGCCGGCGACCTGGTCTACCTGACAACCGTCTACGTCAGCGAGTGACGCGCCGCCGGAAGCGGGCGGCCAGCAGCAGACCCGCCGCCGTCGCCAGCCACGCCGCCAGCCCGCCGAGCTGCGCCCAGGGCAGCCAGCCCGGCT
>CAZDVL010000452.1:0-2143 GCA_964508745.1 uncultured Anaerolineaceae bacterium
TCGTGGACGCCAGCGGCGAGAACAGCATCGTCGTCGTGCTGGGGGCCAACCTGGCCGTCTCGCGCGCCGACGTGGACCGCGCGCGCGCCGCCATCGCCGCCGCGGACGTGGTCATCACGCAGCTTGAGATTGACCCGGACGCGACAGCCTACGCGCTGCAGGTGGCGCGCGAACACGGCGTCCGCACGATCCTCAACCCGGCGCCGGCGCGCCCGCTGCCGCCGGAGGTCACGGCGCTGGCGGACTTCATCACGCCGAACGAAACCGAGCTGGCGACGCTCAGCGGGCTGGCGGGCGCGTCGGTCGAGGAAATGGCGCGGACGCTGCTGGTCCGCGAGGGGCAGGCGGTGGTCTGCACGCTGGGCGCGGCCGGGGCGCAGTACGTGCGCCGCGCCGACAGCGGCGTCGTGCCCTCGTTCAAAGTCAGGGTCGTGGACACCACCGGGGCCGGCGACGCCTTCAACGGCGGGCTGGCGGTGGCGCTGGCGGAGGGCGGGGGGCTGGTGGACGCGCTCGCCTTCGCCAACGCGACGGCGGCCCTGTGCGTGACCAAACCGGGCACGTCGCCCAGCATGCCGCACCGTGAAGATGTTGACGCGCTGATCCAGGCGCAGTGAGCGCGCCCGGCGCGCGCTGAGTGGTTCGGTGACAACGCGAAAGGAGCGCGCCTATGGTGTGAACCAGGCGCCAGGCCGACGCCCGGTTGGGCGGGCTTTGGCGTCGCTTGTGCAGGGTCAGATCAGATTTGAATGAATGGTGTTTAAGGAGCAGGGACAATGTTGCAATTCCGTAAAGTCTTTTTCCTGCTGGCGGCGCTGCTGCTGCTGGCAGCGCCCGCGCTGGCGCAGGACGCGCCCGACCGGCTGGGCCTGGTGGATTACGAGCTGTGCGGCGACTTCGGCGGCGTGACCGTGACCGTCGTCGGCGACGCCGGCCACAACCTGCGCCCGTACCAGTTCTGGGCCGACGACTTCGCCGCGATGGGCATCAACATCGAAATCGTCGAAGTGCCCTTCGCCGACGTGTACCAGGTGCTCAAGACCGAGTTCGTGGCCGGCAGCGGCGCCTTCGACGTGGTGACGTTCTACCCGTCGTACATCGGCGACTTCGCCGGCAACGGCTACCTGCTGCCGCTGGACGACTACATCGCCCGCGAGCCGGCGGCGGTGTGGGACCCGAACATGGACGACGTGCTGCTTCCGTTCCGCGAGCTGTACAACCGCTGGGCCGGGCAGACTTACGCGCTCACGGTGGACGGCGACGTGCTGGTGCTGATGTACCGCGCCGACCTGTTCAGCAACGAGGCGGAGAAGGCGGCCTTCATGGCGCAGTATGGCCGCGAGCTGCTGCCGCCGGAGACGTGGGACGACTGGCTGCAAGTGGCCGAGTTCTTCACGCGCGACGCCGGCGAGACGCTGGCCGGCGAGACGCTGGCGCAGCCGTTCTATGGCACGGCGGAGTTTGGCCGGCGCGGCTTCAGCTATGCGTGGTATCTCAACCGCGCGGCCAGCGGCGGCGTGATGCTGTTCGACGAGGAAATGAACACCGACATCAACTCGCCGGCGGCGGTGGCCGGCCTGCAGAACATGATCGACACGCTCCAGTTCGCGCCGCCGGACGTGCTCAACTTCGGCTATGACGAGCTGCGCGACGCCTTCATCGGCGGCCAACTGGCGATGGTCGTGCAGTGGACGGACGTGCCCAAGAAGGCCGCCGACCCCAGCATTTCGCAGATCGTGGGCCAGGTGGCGGTCGGGCGCGTGCCCGGCTACGAGGTCGGCGGCGAAGTGCTGCACCGTTCGACGATGCCGGTCGGGCGCGTGGTGGGCATCGCCGCGGACAGCGACGTGGCCGACGCCGCCTACTGCGTCCTCAAGCACATCGCCTACAACACCAGCCTGGAGAACGTGTCCACGCCGCTGACCGGCCTGGACCCGTACCGCCATCTGCACCTGGACAACCCCGAGGCCTTCGCGCCGCTGATGGGCCTGGAGAACGCGCAGGCGTACCTGGCCGGGATGCAGACCGCGCTGGCCGACGGCTACCCGGAACTGTTCATCCCCGGCGCGGCACAGTACCAGGAAGTGCTGGACGTGCAGGTGAACCGCGCGCTGGCCGGCGAGGTGACGGCGCAGGAAGCGCT
>CAZDVL010000453.1:0-2137 GCA_964508745.1 uncultured Anaerolineaceae bacterium
TGCTGGCGCACGACCAGGAACAGTGCGACAAGGCGCTGGCCCTGCGCGACAGGCTGCCCAACGTGCGCTGCGTGATCTACTGGGACGACAAGGGCCTGTGGGGCTATGACGACCCCTGGCTGATGTCGTTCGAGGATGTGGAGCGGCTGGGGCAGGCGTTCGGCGCGCGCAATCCCGGCCTGCTGGAGCAGACGGTCAGCGCGGGCAGCGGCGACGACATCGCCATCTTCAGCTACACCTCTGGCACAACCAGCCTGCCCAAAGGCGCGATGATCAGCCACGCCAACCTGATCTACGGCAACCGCTACGCCCGCCAGCTTGAGCCGTCCTACGCCACCGACAATTACGTGTCGTTCAGCCCGCTGGCGTGGATCACCGAGCAGAGCCTGGGGCTGGCCGGCCACCTGACCACCGGCTTCATCGCCAACTTCCCCGAAGGGCCGGACACGATGCAGAACGACATCCGCGAGATCGCGCCCAGCCACCTGCTGTTTCCCAGCCGCATCTGGGAGGGCATCGCCGGGCTGACGTTTGTGCGCCTCAACGACAGCACGCGCATCAACCGGCTGCTGTTCGGCGCGTTTATGCCGGTGGCGAACAAAATCATTGACCTGGAGGACGCCGGCAAACCGGTCGGCCCGCAGTGGCGCTTCCTGCGCTGGCTGGGCGAGTACGCCGTGTTCAGGCCGCTGCGCGACAAGATCGGCATGGCGAAGATGCGGACGGCCTTCACGTCCGGCGCGGCCCTCAGCCCGGACTTCCTGCGCTTCTTCCGCGCGATCGGCGTGGAGCTGAAGAACCTGTACGGCAGCACCGAAGCCCAGGCGCACACGCTGCACTACGCCGGCAACATCAAGCTGGCCAGCGTCGGCCCGCCGCCGCCCGGCGTCGAGATTATGCTCTCGCCGGAGGGCGAGATCTGGGTGCGCAGCCGTTCGGTCTTTCGCGGCTATTACAAGGACCCGCAGAAGTACGCGCAGGCCGTGGACGCCGACGGCTGGTTCCACACCGGCGACGCCGGCTACGTGGACGACGACGGCCACCTGTATTACCTGGAGCGCCTGAGCGACATGGTTGAGCTGGCGAACGGCGAGCGCTTCAGCCCGCAGTTCATTGAGATCCGCCTCAAGTTCAGCCGCTTTATCCAGGACGCGATGGCCGTCGGCGGCCTCGACATTGACTTCGTGAGCGCCATCATCACGATTGACTTCGACAACGTGGCCCGCTGGGCCGAGAAAAACCGCATCAGCTTCACCACGCTGGTAGACCTGTCGCAGAAGGACGAGGTCTACAGCCTGATCAGGCAGGACGTGGAGCGCGTCAACGAGGCGCTGCCGCCGGCGGCGCGCGTGAAAAAGTTCGTGATTCTGCACAAGTCGTTCGACGCCGACGAGGCCGAGCTGACGCGCACGCGCAAGCTCAAGCGGCACGTGCTGGAGCAGAAGTACGGCGACATGCTCAACGCCATGCACAACAACCTGGAAGCGGTGACGGTCAGCGCCGAAGTGAAGTATCGCGACGGGCGCACCGGCACCGTGCAGACAGCCGTAAAGGTGTGCTCGCTATGACGCAAACCCTGGCCGACTACCGCCGCTACCTTATCGCTGGCGCTTACCTGGTGGCGGTGCTGCTGCTGCTGGCGTGGCTGGGGCCGCTGGCGGCGGCGCAGCAGCCGTTCCGGCTGGTGCAGAGCGCCATCACCGGCGTGCTGGTGGGCGGGCTGTACGCGCTCATCGCGCTGGGCATCGTGGTGATTAACAAGGCGTCGGGCGTGTTCAACTTCGCCCACGGCTGGATGATGCTCATCGGCGGGCTGGTGTTCTACACCTTTTTCACCTCCTCGCAGATCGCGCCGCTGGCGGCGCTGGTGCTGGCCGCGCTGACGGTGCTGCTGGTGCTGACGACGCTCAGCGACCGGGCGCTGCGCGCGCCGCGCTACCTGGCGGGGGGCGCGCTGGCGACGGCGGCCCTCACGCTGATGATGACCGCGACGCTGCCGGACAACAACCTGTCCTGGCTGCACGCCGTCACCGGCGCGGCGACCGCCTCGGTGCTGCTGGGCCTGCTGATCGAACGGCTGACGATCCGCCCGCTGATCGGCCAGCCGCTGATCACCGCCATCCTGATGACGCTGGCC